>CAYYCB010000363.1:0-2773 GCA_964469715.1 uncultured Ktedonobacterales bacterium
CGGGCGCGCTTGAGGCCGTACTTCTTGCGCTCCTTGACGCGCGGGTCGCGCGTGAGGAAGCCGGCACGGCGCAGGCTCGGCTTGTACTCTTCGTCGGCGCGGACGAGCGCGCGGGCGATGCCGTGGCGAACAGCGCCGGCCTGGCCGCTGACGCCGCCGCCAACGACCTTGACCGAGACGCTGAAGCGTCCACCAACCTCAAGGAGCCGCAGGGGGCTGCGGACCGTCTGCATGAGGGTCTCGCGGCCGAAGTATTGGTCGCCGTCGCGGCCGTTGACGACGATGCGCCCGTCTCCGTCGGGGTAGATGCGGACGCGGGCGACGGCCGTCTTGCGGCGGCCTGTGCCGTAGTAGTAGGAACCAGTGAACTCCGCCAAGGTACTTCTTCCTCCGCTGGGCCGGGGTCGGTGCATGCCGCCGGACCGCTGGCAAATTTCTCGGTCCCGCCCGCCGGCGGGGCACTGTCTCTCGGAATAGGGCTCGGCGGGCCGGATGCCCGCCCTACGGTGGTGTTATGCCTCGGCCGCGGCCTTCTCGCGCTCGGCGATCACCTGCTCGGGCGTCGGGCGCGACCACTTGACGGGCTGCTGCGCCTCATGCGGGTGGGTAGGCCCGGCGTAGACCTTGAGCCGGCGCAGGTTGTCCGCGCCCAGCTTGTTGTGCGGCAGCATGCCCTTGACGGCGCGCTCGATGGCACGCTCAGGATGCTTCTGCAGCACCTGGCGCAGGGTCTCTTGCTTGAGGCCGCCGGGGTACTGCGAGTGGCGGTAGTAGATCTTCTGGTCGAGGCGGTCACCCGTCACGGCGATCTTCTCGGCGTTGACGACGACGACGAAGTCGCCGCAGTTCAAGTGAGGGGTAAAGGTCGTCTTGTGCTTGCCGCGCAGGATCTGGGCGATGTCGCCCGCCAGCTTGCCGAGAATCTGGCCCTGCGCGTCAATCACGTACCAGCGTGCGTCGAGCTCGTCGCGCTTGGCACTATAGGTCTTCGAGTTCATCATTCACTCCAACATCGCGCGCAGGGCGCGTCTTCAGGTTTGGCCCGCGGTATTCCTGGCGTCAGGACGCCCAGGCGACCAGCCCGGCCGGATAGGCCACGCCGGTGAGGCAGAGCCCGCGTGCGGGGGCGGCCGCCCCCTGGTGGTTCTTGTCGCGTCCCTCCAGGATGCCCCGGAAGTCCGTGACTGAGAGCTTGCCCGCGCCCACCAGCACGAGCGTCCCGACGAGCCGGCGGACCATCCCCGAAAGGAAGGCGTTCGCCGTGAAGAGACAGTTGATTTCGCTTGTCGTATCGCCTGAGGTTGAAGCAACCCACAGGCAGCGCGCGTCGAGCATCGTGCGGACGGTATGCCCGCGGTAGCCGTCGCGCCGGTCGCTGGGGCTGGAGCCGAATGCGCCGAAGTCGAACTCGCCGACCAGCAGCGCAGCAGCCTCAGCCATTGCCTCAATACCCAACGCCGACGACACGCGCCAGGCGTAGCGCTCGCGGAGCGGCGCGCGGACCGGGTCACAAAGGATCCGGTAGCGGTAGCTCCGAGAGAGGGCGCTCCACCTCGCGCGGAAGTCGTCGGGCGCAACGCAGGTCGCGCGCACCGAGACGTCCTCCGGGAGCAGGGCGTTGAGCGCCCGCTGCCAGGCGGTGGCGTCCAATCGCGACGGGACGTGCGCGTTGAACACCTGCCCAGCGGCGTGGACCCCACTATCCGTGCGGCCCGCGCCTTCAATCGGGATCGCCTCGCCCGCGATTTGGTGGAGCGCCTCTTCGATGACCCCTTGCACGGTCGGCCCTTTGTCGGGTGACTGACGCTGGAAGCCCGCGAAACGCGTGCCATCGTACTCGACGAGCGCGGCGAGATTCACGGAACGTTACACCATCTCCAGCCGGACCATGTGCGCGCCATCGCCCGGGCGGAAGCCGATCTTCGAGATGCGCGTGTAGCCACCGGGACGGCTGCTGTAGCGCGGTACAAACTGCTCGAAGACTTTCTTCACCGGCAGCTCCTGCGGCAGATGGCGCAGGATGGTGCGGCGGGCATGGAGCTCGATGGCCATTGCCTCACGGGCGGCCGTGAGGGCGCGCTGCGCCTCCTCGCGGTTGCTGATGAGAGCGGTCATCTCGCGCTGGAAGGCGGTGAGCCGCTCCTCGCGGCGGCGACGGCCCTCCTCGCTGAGCGGATACACGCCTTGCTGGTGACGCTCAGCGTTGAGGTCAGCGAGCGGGGCGATGGTCTCATCCATGCGGAAGCGGCCGCGACGCGCCAGCGCGAGCACTTGCTCGGCGACCTCGTCGTCGGGCACAGCGGCACGCAGATGCGCGCGAGAGGCGTTGTGGCCTCGGATGGCGATAGCGATGAGGTGTTCGGCCTCACCCTGGATCGCCTTTGCGCGCGCATCGGTGGTCGTGATGGCCTCGTGGGTGAAGAGCCCGTCAATGAGGCTGCGGAAGGCGGCGCGGCGGCGTGCCTCGGGCATATTGATGCGGTTGCCCGCTATACGATGTCTCACGGTAGGTCCTCCGATAGGGTCCCGCTACTCGGCGGTGTCGTCGGCGTCGGCGGGACGGACGTTCGGGAGGAAGCGCCGCTGGATCAGGCGGTCTACCAACTCCTGCAGGCTCTTCTCGCCGAAATTGCGCACGGCCAGGAGGTCGTCGCGGTTCATCGTGAGGACCTGGCCGACCCGGGTGATGTTGCTGCGCTTGAGGCAGTTGTAGGCGCGCACCGAGAGGTCGAGCTCCTCGATGGGCGTGTCGTAGATCTTCTGCGGGATCTGG
>CAYYCB010000364.1:0-2723 GCA_964469715.1 uncultured Ktedonobacterales bacterium
CCGCTGGTGGACCTCTCTGGTCGCGTCGTCGGTATGAACAGCTCGCACCTCACACGCCAGAACAGTAGCGCCCTGCCCGTCGCCACGCTCCAGCGCGTCGCCGGCACGCTCCTTACCCACGGACGCGTCAAGCGCGGTTACCTCGGCGTCAGCACCCAGCAGGTCCCGCTACCAGCCAATCTCGCTCAGAAGCTTGGCCGACAGCAGGAGACGGGGCTGCTCGTCGTGCAGGTGGAGCAGGGCAGCCCGGCCGAGAAGGGCGGCCTGCTCATCGGCGACCTGCTCGCCGCGCTGGGTGATCACCCGCTGACCGACGTGGACGCGCTGCGCACGGAGCTTGGGGGTGACCGCCTCGGCCAGACGCTCACGCTCAAGGTGCTCCGTGGCGGCGAGCCTCGTGACATCACCGTCACCATCGCCGAGCGCCCGTAACCGTAACCGGATCACGGCTGCTCACGCGAGCGTGGCGTTCATTCCAGGCCGGCCTTGCCTGGCCGCGCGTCTGATTACTATCACTCGCTGTCTCCTCATCTGGAGCATCTACTATGACACTGACCCATCTCCCAGCCTTCTCCGATGCGCTGGCCGCCACCGCTGACCTCGTCCGCGCCAGCACCGTCCAGGTGCGTGCCGGGCGCGGCGGCATCGGCTCCGGCATTGTGTGGCGGGTGGGCGCGCCGGACGCCAATGGCGAGTCCGAGGCGACCGTCATCACCAACGCGCATGTCGTCCGCGCCGGCAGCGACCGCACCTTCACGCTTGGCCTCACGGACGGCCGCACCGTCCAGGCCACCGTCGTCGCTGTAGACCCAGAGCACGACCTCGCCGCGCTGACCACGCGCGCCAGTGGCCTCCAGGCGGCGCAGATTGGCGACTCCACGGCTCTGCGCGTCGGCGAGCTCGTGATCGCGGTCGGCAACCCGTGGGGCCGCGAGGGCGCGGTCACCGTTGGCGTCGTCGCGGCCAAGGCCCCGCCGGACCCTGAGATCGAGCTTGAGCCAGCCGACCCCGAACCTGCTCCCGACAGCGCCGAGCGGCGTGATCGCCGGGATCCTCGGAGCGGCTTTGGCTGGCCGGCGCGTAGGCCGGACATCATCCAGGCCGACATCCGACTCTATCCGGGCAACTCTGGTGGTCCGCTGGCCGATGCGCGTGGGCGCGTCGTCGGCGTCAACGCGATGGTCGGCGGAGGTCTCGGCTTTGCCGTTCCCAGCCGCGCCGTGCAACAATTCGTGAGCGACGCCGAGCGGGGCGGACGCCGCGGATATCTCGGCGTCGCCGTCGTCCCGGCGCTGATACAGGCTTCTCTGCGCCAGCGGCTCGGCATCCAGCAGGAGACGGGCATCCTGGTGGCCGGTGTGGAGGCGAACGGACCCGCTGAGGCGGCCGGCGTCATCATCGGCGACCTGCTTCTCACGCTGGACGGCTACGCCATCCGCGACGTCGAGAGCCTTTCACGTGTCCTCTCGCGGACGGGTGACGGCAGCCCGCACACGCTGACAATCCTCCGCGGTGGCGAGCGTGTTGAGCTTGCGCTTACCCCCGTGGCCCGCGCCGCATAGGCACAGTCCACCGGAAATGTTCAGCGCGGCATCCTGAGCTGGTGGTTTATCTGCCGCGAGCATACCGCGCTCTCTGAATACCGATTCCGAGTAGGTTGCCGTCGCGTCTCTCAAGGCCCCGACGACGTACCCGGAATCCGCATGATTCTGCGATCTTTGCGGTGAAATGATGACTATGCGGGTATATGTGATCGCCGCGTATCCGGCGGTGCGCGCTGGGTTGGCGGCGCTCGTGCGCCAGCAGTCGGGGTGGCGCGTCGTCGGCGAGGCGTCGCCGCAGACGGCCTCCGCGCCCCGGCGTCCCGGTGTGCCCGGCGTTGGGCCGCTCGAAGATGTGCCCGACGTCGTGCTGGCCGACCTCGACGGCGCGCTCGACGTTACTACTGTGGATGCCTGGCTCGATGCGCTCCAGCCGCGTGCCGGCCTTCTCGCGATGGGATCAGCCGATCTCGACGCGCGGCGTGGTCCCGCCGGAACCGCCGCGTCGCGACTGCTTGCCGAGGCGGCCCAGGCCGCGGAGGAGCGCGGGCTGGCCTTTGGCGCGCTGCGGCGCGACGCCACCAGCGACGAGATCACTGCCGCGCTGACCGCCGTCGGCAGCGGCCTTGTGGCGCTGGATCGCCGTCTCGCGCGTGCCGCGCTGGCAATCCCAGAGCGCGCCGTTGTGGCGGCGCCCGAGGGCGGTGTGGCTGTTGTCGAAGAGACGCTCACGCCGCGCGAGCGCGAGGTCTTGCAGCTTCTGGCGCAGGGTCTGCCCAATAAGCTCATCGCCAACCGGCTGCACATCACCGAGCACACCGCCAAGTTCCACGTCTCCGCCATCCTCACCAAGCTCGGAGCCGCCAGCCGCACCGAGGCCGTCACCCTTGCCGCCCATCGCGGCTTGCTGGTCCTGTAGTAATTCACCACGGAGGGTGCATGGGACCTAGCTTCATGCCAGGTGGCTCGCCAGGTGAGATACACTTGCCTAACTACGGGCGTTCACGATTTCGTTAACGCGCCCTGCCCATAAATGGTCAGGATCGCCCCGCTCTGGTTCTTCGCGATCCACGATGATCCTCTCGTTTCCGTCCTCTGTGCTGTCCATGTCCGCTGAAGTTCGATCTTCTTCTCTTGCGTTTGCAGCGATCTCTCCGGCGAAAGTGAGCGACTGACGATGGC
>CAYYCB010000365.1:0-2720 GCA_964469715.1 uncultured Ktedonobacterales bacterium
CGACACCGTCCCACTTGGAATCGGTGCAACACCGCCCAGAGACGGCAACAGGCGTAGAGAGTCCCAATGGGAAGCTCTCTACGCCGTGCAGCCGATGCAAAGGTGTCGCGCTCTTCAGGCAATTCGGACAGGTGCGGTCCCGGTTAGGGCTGGCACTGCCACTCACGCCAGGAGTAGCCGTCGCGGACGAAGACCTGGTGCGCGGCCTGGATGTTGGCCCAGGCGTTGAACGGCGAGTAGCCCGCGTACGAGGTGGTCAGCCACGTGCTGTGCAGGAACTGGAAGACACCCGAGGCGCCACTGCTGGCGTTATAGGCGTTCGGGTTGTACCCCGACTCGCATCGGGCGACGTTAAGCGCCGCGCCGGCGTACGGACCGAACGTGCTGATGATCATGCTCTGGACGCTGCCCGAAGAGACCGGCGCGACCGGGGCCGGGTTGCTCACACGAACGGGCGCGGCGGCAGTGCGGACGGGCGCGGCGGCGCGGGTCGTCGTTGGGGCGGCGTGCGTCGTGGCGGAGCGCTCCGTCGTGGTGGCGCCGTAGTTGGGCACCCAGCGGACGTTGTCGGAGACGACGGTGCCCTGGGCGGTGCGGTGCCAGTGCGCGGTGCAATGGTAGATGCCGTTGGCCCAACCGTAGCAGAGCCACCCATTGTCGAGGTAGTAGCCGCGCTGATAGCGATAGTCCAGGTTGCCAGCGGCGGCGGCGTTCGGGGAGAAGCCGACCAGGGCGCCGACGGCGGCCAGACCCAGGACGCTTGAGAGGACGAGGGCCGAGCGCATCATGCCCACGCGGGCGAGGAGACGCTGAAGGCGCGACGTTCCAGACTGCACTGAATATCCTCCTTTGGCTCCGCACAGCGCGTACGCTCGCGCGGGCCGTTCGCGGCTGCGTGACCGCGACTGGTGACCTCCTTGAGGGTTCGCGCGTCGTCGTGCGCGCCCTCAGCAACGCCCTCGCGCCCGCGGCGCGAGGGATGAATGCCTGAGCATTCCGTTCTGTGCCTGGTGTGTGCCCGACGGGACAAACTGCATGCGCCCAATCGCCCACGAAATGTACACAGGCACGAGGGAGACTATACATAACCGCTGCGGGTAGCGAGTCAAGTGGCGCCCGTGGGACTAGTACTTTATGGCCATATGATGAGAAATTAGTACTAGCTGCGCCCGATCGGGCGCAGCTATGCAGGCGGGCAGATTGGGTGAACCACCAATCGGGCAGAAGGGAGGAGGTGCGGGATCAGCGAGGGGTCCCGTCATGGTCGGGCTACTGGCGTTCGCAATCGTCGCCGTTCGTCACGCGGCGTGTGCGGAGCGAATGGTCTGCGCGTGGGGAGCCGGTAGGCCAAGGGGATACGCGGAGGCATTCGGCGTAGCCGGGGTGCGCGTGCGGAAGAAACGGCGCAGGGTGGGGAGGGCGAGTGGCGTGAGCGGTGCCAGCGCCAGGATACCCGCGAGGATAAGAGCCGCCCAGGGCAGCGCGGCGAACGGCCCCGGAACGGCGCCAAGGAACCGGCCGAGGACGAGGTAGCCGGCGACGAACACCGCCTCGCCCGCGAGATCCCAGAACAGGAAGGTCCGCAGCCGCAGTCGTGCCGCCCCGGCCAGCAGACTCACCGGCGCGGCGAATGGCGTGAGCAGGCAGCGCGTCAAGAAGATAGCCATCCCCGAGTTGCGGGCCATCAGCGCTGAGACACGACCGGCACCGGCCGGATGGCGATCCATCACGCGGCGCAGTGGCGCGGGGAGATGGTCCATACCCAAACGGCCGGCGGCGTAGTCGAGAAGGTCGCCAGCAACGGAGGCAAGCGTGCCCGCGATGGCGAGCGTGGTGAAGTCGAGCTGGTTGGTCTGGCCGCTGAGCATGCCGAGGGCGACCAGCAAAACCGTCACGGGCAGCGGGAGGCCGGCGGAGGCGACGAGCAGAAGCGCGGCCACGACGGGATAGCCGTACCCCGTGGCGAGGTGAAGCATTGTGGTCGTGTCAGGCATGGGGCGCCGTCCGCCTTCCTCTAGACCGGCGGCGAGCATGCCAGCGCCCGTCGCCACGCCCCTATTCTGCCAGCCTCGGCTGAACACCGGCTGGGCGTGCGCTGAAGATTTGCTGAAAAGATAGCGGGCGGAGCGAATGAGGCTCCACGTCGCGACTGCGAGCTTCCTCCGCATCCGAATACGTGTGGTCTCTCGCCCTCTGCCAGCCGCGCGCTACCTCCCCAGCAATTCCCTTCCGGGCGAGCGGGTTACGAATAATTCCAGCGTTCCCGCCTCAAAGCTCTCAGGCGCTATACGCTCTCAGCTTGTGAATCCCGCCTGGAGGCCGTGCATGCCGAGTGTGTGCGAGATCTCGCCACCATGATGGATGTCGTGTTCGAGCACGTGCCAGACCACCCAGGCCCTCGACAACCAAACTTGCTCGCCGTCCCAGTCGTCGGGGAAGGTCTGCTCCATATCGGCGGGACTCCAGCGGGCCAGACAATCGGCCATCAATTGCCAGGTCATCTCGAGGCCCCGCACCAGCGCGTCGGCCGATGCGGCCGGCCCGCCTGGCTCATCCCAGCGCACGTCTTTCACCTCCGCGCTCGCGGGCTCGCCCAACGTGTAGGTGAACCAGCCAACACGGCAGCCGATGATGTGCGCGGCATTCTCGCCGACGGAGCGCAGGTCCGGCGCGGCGCGCAGCGCGAGCTGCTCGGCGGTGAGCGGCGCCAGCGCATCCTT
>CAYYCB010000366.1:0-2720 GCA_964469715.1 uncultured Ktedonobacterales bacterium
CGCGTTCTGTCTGTCAGATTGAGTCGAGTCTGCCGTCGCGGCACTCAAAGTGCCGGCGCAGAGTGTGACGCGGCTGAAGCCGATTCCGAGTGGGATGTTGTCATTGGCGGTCGCGGCGCTAAAAGCGCCGGCGCAGGTTGAAGCCCTTGCGACACACCAACCACCGAGACGAAATCGGTATTATGCCTCAGTGTGCTGTTCGAGGAAGAGCCTGCCGAGCACGGCCACGCTCAGCACATATTCATCACCGACGAATTCCATGTCGATGAGCCCTTCCTCGGCCATATCGCGGAAGTCGTCGCTGACGAGGAAGTAGCGGCGAAGCATGCGGCTGACGTCGCTCTCGGGCAACGGCCCCCATTGCGTTAGCTTTCGCAAGACCGCGGCTTTTGCCGCGGTGTCGTCGTCGATTGCGCGCATATCCGTGACGCCTCCGTCGGCTGGTGGTCGAGAACGGGTAACTACAAGAACCATCAAGCCGCTATTGGGCGGGCGGCTGCCACGCGAGGTCCTGCCCGCCAGGGACGAGCACGGTGCTGGCGCCGCCGTCGAAGATCAGCACGTTCGTCTGGGGCCGCGCTACGCCGTTCGCATCGGTGGTGATCCCGGTAACCTGGGTCACCGCCACTAGCTTCCCGTCGTTGGACCAATCAGGCGGGGTCGTCCAGCCGGCTTTGGGGAGCTTGCCATCGCCGCCTCCGCTGTGATTGGCGACGAAGAGCGTGTCGGAAGTGAACGCTACACGACTACCATCGGGCGAAATGGCGAGGTTCGGATATGCGGCGAAGGTGTAGCTCGCCGCGGATTGCATGACGCCGCACGAATAGGACGTGGAGCAGAATTGTGACGTCACTGTGCCTTTGCCGCCATCCACGGCCTTGATGTTCTGGGTGACAAAAAACGTGCCACTGTTCGTCTCGGTGATCGCCCAGCTTCCCGCCACGAAATTGCCCATTGCGTCGGAGTAGGCCGCGCCGAGTCCGAGGAAGGGGGAGCCGCTCAGAGGGAACAGGTTGTTGATGTCCAATGGGTTTATCGGGCCGCTCGACGGCAGGTTGGCGAGCCCACCGATGTAGGCGCGCCGCAGATCGGCTGACCCGACCGGCCCAGCAACGCCAAGCGGAGCCGCGTTGTCGAGGGCAATCCGTGTGTAATAGAGGTAGTTATTGGTGACGACCACGTCGCCGTAGGCGTAGCCCAGTCCGCTGACGGTCCGCCCCTCCGGGCCACCCTGGTCCCGGAACTGGGTGATGGCAGACCAGACACGCGGGTCATCGCCGCCCGTGTTGACCGCGCCATACATCATGACGCCGCCGCCAGTGGAATAGAACAGCATCGTGTCGCCGTACCAGTCGTAGGTGTGGCCGTAGATGCTGCCGGTGGCAGCGGTGTTGACGACCGTGCCGTTCTGCGTATCCACATAGTAGATCGGGCCGGAGCCGCGCGACGGGGCGCTCGGTGTCAGATTCTCGACCAGCGCGAAGGCGATGTAGCGCCCGGTGCCCGACCAGACGAGCGGTCCCCATGAAATGGCGGCCCCGCGCGAGAGCACCAGATGCGTAAGCTGCTTCGCACCCTGCTGACCGTTGGCGTGCAGCCAGATCTGGTTGTCATAGACGAATGCGTAGCCGGCGGAGGGGCCGTTCGAGGCGAGGGCTGGCGGCTGGCTCGGATGGTCACTTGTAGACCCGGCGAGGCCGAGGTTCAGTTTGGAGTCGCTGCCGCTACTGCACGCCGAGAGGAGCAGTAAGACGCCAAGCGCCGCGAGCGCTGCGCCGATTCCACGCCAGCGCGCGGTCGTCCGTCGCCGTCCCTGCCATCCCATCGCGCCAACTCCTGCCCGCTCGCACCCTGGCATATTGCTCCGCCTCCGCCGCGATTATACACCAGCCGCGCGGCCGGGCGGCCTGGTACTACGTCACACATCAGCCCCCGGCGCTTCCGCCTTGGAGGCAGAGCATGGCCACGTCAGCGCCGTCAGCGGCGCGACACTGCCAGCCCGGCGAGATCGCCAAAACCTGTTCCAGCGGCGAGCCAGCAGGCAGCAGCGCCCAGTGGAAGCCATATTTGTCGAACACAGCGCGCCAGCCGGGCGAGAGTGCGTTGATCGCGGCGTAATCGCGCAGCAGCGACTCATCGTAGGCGTCCGAGCGGCTGTCAATGAACGGGTGATACGCGGGCAGGGCAAAGTCGAGGTAGCCGCCCCACTCGTACGGGGCGTAGCCCGGACCAGCCGGAACACCTGCCGCGCGCAGCCGGGCTGCCGCCTCCACCGGGAGCGCGCGCCCGTCGAACTGTGCCAGGACTGGGCCGGTCTGCGTGCCGTTCGCTCTCGCTAGGAGCAAGACGACGGCCACAATGCCGAGCGCCGTCCAGAGGCCGCGCCCGACCTGGGCGTCCGCCGCCTCAAGGCGCCGCGAGACACGGCCAAGCGCGGCGCTTGCCCGCCCGGCGAAGCGTGCCAGCGGCGCGGGAGTCTCCGGCGCTCGCGAGCGGCCGGGGCCAGCCAGCGACTCGCCAAGGATGGGCAGGCAGATCAGTGCCCAGAGTGGCACGAAACGCACCGAGACGAACGCAAGCGCGGTCCACAAGGCGACCTCAGCGACCGCGAGCGGCTCAGGGCGGCGCGACCACATCCACGCGGCGACCAGCGCCAGGACGAGCACGAGAAAGAGTAGGCCGGCGAGCGTGTGGAAGTCCGGCGACTGATATTCCTGGGT
>CAYYCB010000367.1:0-2699 GCA_964469715.1 uncultured Ktedonobacterales bacterium
GGGGCGTTTAGCCTCTGGCCGGACGTTGACCGGTATGGTACACTTGCGGGCAAGCATTGTTATTTGCCTTCACATGCGCGCCCATGAACCCCCTTTGTGGCGCGATGGGCTGTGAGCCCCTGCCCCCTACACGCATCTTTGCTGGCCCGGGTGAGTCGGTGAGAGGCGGCACGTCATGGACTCCACGCCCTGCATGGTCGTGTTGGAGCACGACCCGGCGGTTCGCGCGACCATCCGCGACCTCTTCGAGGAGGACGGCTATGTGGTCCGGGAAGCGGCGACGGCTGAGGAGGCGCTGGCGCTGTTGGAGGACTGCATGGACGGTAGTGTGGTCATCTTCGACAACATGCCGCCGCGTTACGGCGATGGGGAATTTTTTCGGCGGGTGGCGGGGAATCCGAGTCTGAAGAGGCGGTTCTGCTACGTGTGTGTCACTACGCATCCGGGGCTTATCGCGCCGGACCTCTTCCGGCTGTTGGTGAAGATGCGGGTGAAGGTGTTGCAGAAGCCGTTCGATATCGACCTTCTTGAGGGGAGTGTGGCCGAGGCGCGGCAGCGGTTCGTGCAGCAGGCGGCCAGACGACACCAGGATGACGGTGGGGCGGGATGATCCTGCCCGTTTACGGGCAGGGCACGGTGCTGGGGCGGGAATGCTGGGGGACGCGCTGGGGTGGGAGGCGTTGGTCGAGCCCGATTCGCGATCAGAATCTGACTTTGACGTACCCGAGGATGGTGACGAAGTTGCCGCCTTTCCATGTGGCGATGATCTGGCCGCTCTGCGCGCGGCTTTCGTTGACGCGGTCCAGGTTGCAGGCGATCCAGAGGACGAGCGCGAGGGCACGACCGTTGATGGTGTAGCTCTGGTCCTTGTAGGTGACGGTGCCGCGCTCGCGCCAGTTGACGCAGGGGATGTCGGGGAAGCGGTCGCTGGCAGGGACGGGAGATGGCTGGGCGTCGTCTGGCGCGCTGGTGAGATGTGTTTGATCGGTCTGGGGCGTCGCGCCAACGGTATTTGCTCTGTGGTGCGTGGTGATGCCTTCGTCGTCGTGCTTCATAGGGGGTAAGCTCCTTTCACTCTCGGAGGGGCGCTCGCGGCTTCCTCGCGAGATTGAGAGTAGAACAGATTTTCTAGATACGCAAGGCTGCCGAGGGCATGGGGACGTAACTGCTGAGGGGATTTGGGTGGAAATGAGGGGATTTGGCGGGCAATGAGGGGAAATGGATGGGTTTGGGACAAGGGGGAATGGGGCAGATAGAGAAGGAGCGCCCGCCGCACGGCATAACCGATGCGGCGGGCGCTCCTTTATGAGTCGTTGGCTATTGGGGATGACGGGTGCGGTGGATTTTAATAGATGAACGAGACGCCGGGTGCGGCATAGGCATAGCGCCAATCTACACGTCCCCAACCGCCGCCGTTCCAATAGAAGTTCATCTCTGAGATGATGAACCATCCACCGCCGAGGACCTGCTCGACGTGGGCGGCGTGGCCACCTCCGCCGGCACCTTCAACGCCCGGCTCGAAGATGACCGTGGCGCCGGCGACCGGGGTGGAGCCGACGCTGAGGCCGGCGCCGGCCGCGTTGGCAGGCCAATTCGCGGCGTTGCCGAGGCGCATGAGCGGCTCGTTCTGGTGCCGATCCCAGGCGTACCAGGTGCAGACGCCGAAGTAGGAGGACCAGGGATCACCGGCGAAGTCCGACATGCCGTAGCTGGGGTGGCCGGGTACGGGCGTCCAGGAGCCGGGCGCGCCGCCTGTGACCGGGGCAGATATCTGCACTGGCTGTGGGGCGGGGTGTGCCGGAGCCGGGGCCGGAACGGTGGGACGGACTTTCTGCTGGACCACGGCGGCCGGTTTGGCCGGCGGCACGCTTTGGCGCGCCAGCCGCTCGTGCTGTTTGGGGGTGTGTAGATCGTCCGCAAGGGGCCATGCGCCGGTGGGATTGGGTACCCAGTTGGGTAGGTCCGAGATCAGACGACCGTTGGAGGCGACGTGCCAGAGGATCGTACAGTGGGTGGTCGTGCCGTTCCCGGTCTGGACGCTGGCAAGTGCGCCGGTCGTCGTGCCGAACTGCTGGGACTGGGCGTTCCTTGTGGCCTGGGCGAGCAGCGTGCCAGTCGCCGGATCGGTGGCGACGGCGGGGAGTTCTGAGACAACGAGCTGCGCGCTGGCCTGGGTGGTCGTCCATGTGCGGCAGAGCGAGGATCCCTCGAATGTGAGCCACGATTGCTCCGCATTGGGCGAGGCGTGGGCCACGAAGGGGCGCTCTCCGACGCCGGCGCCGAGGGTGATGCTCCCCAGCAGGGCGAGCGAGAGGATTCGCCCGCCGGACTTCCAGTTGATCTGTGTCGCTAGCAAACCTGCAACCTCCACTTGACGGGAACCGCACGGCGCTTGACTGCGCCCGTTCCACGCTGGCGGCGGCGCCCTCCAGGCGCCGACTCCGCCAGTTCGCCACGCCGGGCTCCTCCGGCGTCATCCACCTGATGTGCGATTTCCTGTCATCCCCAGCGCCGGAGCGGCGATTGCTCCTTGTGGAACAAATGTCCGTACCGGCGCACCGTAGAAAGTTATAGCCGCGCCGTTCTCACTGCAAGTAAGGTGCCGGGTCGACTGGTACATTTAGGCTATTTAGGTAGCTTACTCGACTGGCTTTGCGCGGCGTTGCACGGGAATTGTGCGCGTTGTGGTGTGGTGAGGG
>CAYYCB010000368.1:0-2689 GCA_964469715.1 uncultured Ktedonobacterales bacterium
TTTTCTTTGCGCTGTTCGCCGCCCACGGCGTCGCGGTCGCGCTGAGCGCGATCTCGCTGTTGGCGGTGTCGCTGAACAAGGCGAACGGCCATAGCGCACATGCATCTATCCTCGCCCAATCCTTCGTGGTGACGGAGCCGATTATCGCCGTCTTCCTGTGGCTGCTGAGTGGATTCGTTGGCGCGCGCCACACGGCGAGCATCGGGCGCGGCATCTTGCTGAGCCTCGTCGCGGTGACGGTGGGATTTCTCCCAGGTGGAATCGTGGCAGTCGTGGGCCTCGGCGAGACCACCACGCGGCTCGGACAAAGCACGCAGAGCAGCTCGAACACGGTAATCACATATATCGGCTTCATGCTTTTGACGCTGGTATTCCTGGTACTCAACGTGATCGGCACGGCCGCCGTCGCAACGTTGGGTGCTGCGATCGGGAAGCGTGTCGCGACGCCAATTGCGCGGAGCTATCGGCTCATGATGGCGCCTGGCGCGATGCGGTTCGTGGGGCCATCGCAGCTACCGGCCCAATTTCCGATCCGACCGGATGCACCAGCGAAACGGTTGAAGCGGCTGCCACAACAGCAACGAAGCTCATTCTCGATGGGATGGCGGCAGCTACTCTCCCTTTTACCCGCGCGGCGTGCGCTGCTCGTCTCGTATCGCGCGGCGGACGCGGCCGCTGGAGAGCGGCTTGTGGGCGCGCTCACGGAGAGGTTCGGTCGCGGGCTGATCCGGGCGAGCGGCAGTGTCGCACCGGCGATCACACTAGGTGAAGAGTCGCCGCGGCAAGCCATTGAGATGGCCCTCCGGCGGTGCGCGGCCTTGATCGTCGTCATCGGACCTCAGTGGCTCACGGAGACCGATGCGCAGGGCGGCCGGAGACTCGACGACCCGGACGACGGCGTGCATGTGGAGATCGAGTCAGCGCTCGCCCTTGGCATCCCGGTCTTCCCGGTGCTTCTGGACGGCGCCCGAGCGCCGTCGCAGGATGACTTGCCGCCAAGCCTGCGCGGACTCGCACTGTTGAACGGGGCGTTCGTGCGCAGCTCTGGCGGCGACTACCCTAGGGACGTGGCGCAACTCGCGCGAGCGGTGGAATCGGGAACGGGCCTACGAGCGGCGGCCCGCAGCCTTCGGCGCATGCGGGCGGCGGCCATTGCGATTGCGTGCGCGATATTCGCGGCCCGCGATGTGGTGCTTGAGGGGGCGACCGTGCGAGCGTATGCCCACGGGTATACGGCGTCGGCTACCGCGTCGTCCGCAACAACAGGTTGGTTGTGGTTTGCGGCTGACGCGGTGATGTGCCTGGCCATTGGTCTCGCCCTCTCGCGAAAGACGGGACGCATCGGGTCCGGCGCGTGGGCAGCCTTCCTCGGGACGCTCGTGGGCAACAATCTGCTCAGCGGCGGGCTGTGGATTCTGCTGGCAATCACCCACGGCGCGCCAATCGCGCTGGTGACATCCGCGGCTGGTCAAGCGCAGTTGGTCTCAGACGCGGCCGGCACCGTGGCTATCGTCATGCCGCTGGGGCTCGCCGGGAACACCCTCATCGGCGCGCTCGGCGGGTTGTTCGGAGCGCTGGTCTTCCGCGCGCAGGATCGGCGGGCACGAGCACGAGCGCTCTACGCCGCACTCACGCGAGCGGAGGAAGTGAAGGCGGCGCAGGTGCGGGCGGGCACGAGCACTGACGTCAACGCCGATGCGGCCGAGATGGGGGCGACCTCGGCGTCAGGGACGGATGCAGGCGCGCCGCTGGATGGGAACGAGGTGGGGCGCAGGGAGCGGATTGCTTCCGAGCGGCTTGCCGCGCGCCACCGGGCACGGAGAATGACGCAGGTGCGGCTGGCAACCGCAGGCGCCGCGGTGCTTGCGGTGTTGCTGATCTCCTCACTGCTGGCGATCCAGGGGTATCAATCGCAGCAGCGCGGGCTTTCGGCCCAAGCGACGGAGGCCGCATCCGCAGAAGGGCGCGCCACGCAGGCGGTCAAGAATGCTGACGCGACGGCGACGACGAACGCGGTTCGCGCTGGCGCCACGGCCACCGTCGTGACCGCGCACGCCTACGCGACGGCGACGGTGGTGGCGGGGCAGGCGAACGCCACGGCCACCGCGGTCGCCCTGCGGCCCTACACCGCAGCGGCGCCGGGTCCGAACTGCGATCATGGCGGTGGGACATGGCAGGTGTCGCAGGGAAACGTGACCTGTATGCCTAACGCGATGGATTTGAAACTGGCGAACGGCAGCCCGACCATTGGTGATGTGTACTTCTACGAGTCCAGCCGGGCCTTCGCCTACGCCTATGCGGTGGACGTGGATGTGGTGAATTTGCCGGCAGGGTCATGCGGAGGGTTGGGGACCAACGGGCCAAATGGGCATCCTGGCGGCTATGGGTTCTTCGCCTGCGCCGATGGCTCGTGGCAAGTGTACAGATATGACGCCGGGAATGGCAATGCGACGCTGCTCAAACAGGGGTCCGGTGGAGCGGCGAAGAGCGCCTATCATGTGCGCGTGACGGTGGCGGGGAATTCGAAGCGGTTCTTCATCGATGGCAACGTCGCGGCGGATATTTACGACTCCACATTCACGGACACGGCGCTCATTGCGCTGCTCGTGACGCCGGTCGTGTGGCCGGGAAGCGCGGAGGCGGCGTTCAGCAATTTTGTCTATACGCCGCAGGGGTAGTAGGGGCGGGC
>CAYYCB010000369.1:0-2678 GCA_964469715.1 uncultured Ktedonobacterales bacterium
CCGACGTATATGCCTAAGGCGCAAGGCATATTCACCTGATAGATGCTGCCTACCGCGGCGTTGGCCGGGATGGCGCAGACGATCGTGCCCGACGCGGCCGCGGCGTTGTCGTAGAGGTTGACCGCCGCCGTGCCGGTCGCGGTGACCAGCACGGTGCAGCAGACGCCGCGCGACGCCTTGATGGCCCCCGCGGTCGCCGCCGCCATGGTGCCGGTCTGCAGGCCGCCCTGCTGCACCGCAATGGCGCCCAGGACGCCCTGCGCGAGGAAGTATTGCTGGCCGGCGGCCGCGTTCTTGTCGAAGCTGCCGACGATCTCCGCGCCGATGCCATAGGGCGTCATCCCGCTCGCGCCCGCACCGTTCAGGCCGTACACGTCGTAGGTGAAGCCGGTGTGACTCCCGTTGACCGTCGCGCTCTGCAATGGAACGGTCGTCGAGCCTACAACGTAGTCCTGACGCACGTAGACCGTCTCAGCCGTGCCGCCGGTCAGGTAGATCGGCTGGCCTGGCTGGAGCCCGGTCGGCGCCGCGCTGGTCGTGAGTGATGTCGAGCCAGCCCCACCGCCGGCCGAGATCGTGGCGGTGGCAACGGACTTACCCTGCACATTGCGTTCGCGGTCGTAGTTGGCGTTGCCGGGGCCACCGCCGTTGTATTCATACTCGACGGCGACCGCTGTACCGTTGCCTTTGGCTCCGTCAAGCTCGCCCGCCGCGTCGCGTTCCTGATTGTAAACGAACCCGGCAATGAGGAACGGCGTCACCGTCCCGTTATGCGCCTTCGTCGTCGTGGCAGTGAAAGTCGTGCTGGTGACAGCCGTCACCAACACCGTCTCGACACTCGCGCCGGTGTCGAGCACAAGAACGCTGCCAACCTGGATCGACCAGGCCACGCCCTGGATCGTGCCGGACATGGCGGCGGGAGTGAATGTGCGCGTGCCTGCGGCGAAGTTGTCGGTACTATCGGTGGTGAGGAAGTACATCGCGAACTGGGCCGCGCCAGTCGCGATGCCCTGCGCAGGGATGCCGTCGGAGCCAGTCTCACGCTGGCGGTCGAGGTTGCCTGCGGTGTTGAGGAGCTGCGCCACGCCGCCAGCCAGCAGGCCGTAGGCGTTGGCTGGCAGCGCCTGGTTGTCCGTGTTGTGGAACTGCGAGATCGTAGCCAGCGCCGCCGCATTCGACGGATCAGCCAGCACATGCGCGAGGATGGCGTACTGGATGTTGCCGTTATTCGGATCGGTCGCCGCGCCGACGGCGCGGAAGGGCACCAGGTTCTGCTGCCCCGGCACGTACCCCGCCGCCACCGTCCGCCCGGAGTTGTCCACCGGGTTGGAGATGTTGTTGTTCTGCGTCGACATGGTATGGGGGTATCTCCCGCACGCCGGCAGGGCGCGCACCCTGTGCCGGGCGGGCCGCCGTCGCGCATATACGCGTGCGACCGACGCCTGTTCGTGAGGCGTCGGTCGCACGGTCTCAACTCATCAACGCGATGACACTACCCTGACACTACCCCAACCCTACTAGGCGGAGGGGTTGATTCCGCGGAGGACACCCAGTCCGCCGAGGAAGTAGACCTTCAAGGTCGAGTTCACATAATCCGCGAAGCTGTACTGGCTGGCGGTGACGGCGAAGTCTACGCCCCAGTACTCGCGGTTGGTCTCGATCTCGACGGCGTTGCTGATCTCGGGGACGGGATACGGGATGGACATCGGCAGCGCCAGAATCGTGTCTACCGGGCAGTAGCGGTTGGGGATGATCGGCAGCATCTTGCCGGTCGCCTCGTTCGTGTAGTGCCCGACACGATACTGGGCGGTGAGGCGCCCCTGGCCCTGCGGCTGCGTCGCCTCGATGACGTAGCGCGTCTGGTTGGCCGCGATCCAGAGGTTGGTGAGCTTGCGGTGCGTGATGGGGTGCATCACCAGGAAATCGGGATCGGCCGCGCAGTTGGCGTACATCGCCAGGAGCAGGTTGTCGATGTCGGTCAGCGACAACACGCCGTTGCTCGCCGACGGCTGCAACACCTGCGTTTGGAGCGAGGCACCGTTGCCTGAGCCGGTGTTCAGCAGCGCCTGGCTCAAGAGGCCGTCCCACATCTTGATGTTGCCGCCGCCGTCCACCTTGGTCTTGGCGGTGTTGGTAACGGGCGGATTCGAGCCTGACGTGACCACCGCCGCGCTCTGCGTGACGGTGACGATTGGCCCCTGGATTTCGCCGGAGGGGATGGTACCACCACCGTTGAGCAACGCAATGGAGGCGTTGTAGCCCGGTTGCGGCGCGTTACCAACGCCGGAGATACCCGCCTGCTTCCACAGGGAGCCGTTGGCCATCTGCGTGCCGGTCGTCGCGCCGGTGCCGATGTACACGTTGTAGAAGGTCGCCTGCCAGACCGTGAAGATGGTGACGGTGATGGTGGAGGTTGCGCCGGTCGTCGTGATGAACGCCTGCGTGGAGGCAGGCGTCTCGCCCTGCGCGTTATTGGCGGTGACCGCCACGGCGTAGGTGCTGGCAGCCACGGAACCGCCAGATGTCGCGGTCGCAAGGACCGGGGCGGGCGGGACCATGACGAGCTGCGAGGCATTGATGATCCAGCGCTCCTCGCTCATCTTGAGCGCGTAGAGCAGCTCGGCCACGCGGCGCGCGCGCACGTCGCCTTCGAGCGACATGCCGTACCACTGCGCCTC
>CAYYCB010000370.1:0-2669 GCA_964469715.1 uncultured Ktedonobacterales bacterium
GTCTTCGAGGCGGACGCCAGCGGCGGCGAGCCCCGCGCGGAGGGCGGCTTCGTCGGCGGCCAGACCCAGACCGGCATCTACGAGCGCCCACGAGCCGTTTCCATCGGCGACAAGGTAGACGTTGACGGAGCGCAAGGCGAAAGGCAGTGGGAGCGGGATGCGCCAGAGGCCGGGCTCGATCTGCTCAGGTGCGTCTTCCGGCAGGTCGCCCTGCCGGGGGTCGTCGGGTTCCGGTCGCTGCACGCTGCCTCCTCGCGGGTCTCACTTCGCGGCGGTCGCTTCCTGGCGCCCGCAAACGCTCGTGAGGGGAATCAGCGGGGTGCCGGCGTGACGACGATGAATGGCTGTTCGCCGGGGCGGATGTAGCCCCACTGGCGGGCTTGGCGCTCGATCTCATCGTCCGACGAGGCGACGCCGATGGCGCGCTGGGTCGTCTGGATGTCGCTCTGCAGCGATTGGATGCGCTGGTGGGTCGCCGCCACCTGCTGCTCGACGCTGGCGCGGGCCAGGGCCTCGCCGACCGTGCCGATGAGCAGGAGGGCGCAGATGCCGAGGATGACCCAGGCCATCGTGCGGCGCAGGAGCGCGTCGCGGTCGGGCGACCGTTCCAGCATTATACGCCGCCGCTCTAGCGGGCGCATAGGCTGTACCTCCTCGGACTGCGTATTCGATAGCCATAGACCGGATGTGGAATTGGGTCGTGGAGCCTGGGCATCCTCCGGTGTCATGAGGTTATAAGCAAAATGACTGCCAGTGCGATGAGGGGAGCAGGAAGGCCGGCAAGATGCCGGCCCTATGAGGAGGCCAGGACGGTTTGGGTGAGGCGCACCCAATCGTCCACGCTGAGGGTTTCGGCGCGGCGGGCCGGCTCGATGGCGGCCTCCGCAAGCCAGCGGTGGACGGTTTCGGCTGGGACATGGAGGTTACGCGTGAGGCTGTTGTGGAGCTGCTTGCGCTTCTCGCCGAAGCCGGCGTTGGCGAGGGCAAAGAGGCGGTCGCGGGCGGCGCCGGTCAGCGGCGGCTCGAGGCGCAGGTCGATGCGCACGACGGCGGAATCCACCTGGGGCGCGGGATAGAAGGACGCGGCGGGCACGCGGGCGACGAGCGTGGGAACGCCGTAGAACTGGACGCTGAGGCCGAGGAGGCTCATGTCGCCGGGTTTGGCGGCGATGCGTTCGGCGACTTCTTTCTGCACCATGATGACGAGCCGGCGCGGCGGGTTGGCCGATTCGAGGAAGTGGCGCAGGGTGAGGGCGGTGATGTAGTAGGGCAGATTGGCGACGAGCTTATAGGGCTCTTCGCCGAAGACCTCCGCCGGCTGGACGTCGAGCAGGTCGCGCGGGATGATCTCGACATTGGAGAACGACGACGTGGTCTCGTGCAGGACGGGGAGGATGCCCTGGTCGATCTCGACGGCGACGACCCTCTGGGCGCGTTTGGCCAGCTCTATCGTGAGGACGCCCGTGCCAGCGCCGACCTCAAGCGCGTTCTCGTCTGGCTGCACGTCGGCGGCGGCGAGGATGGCGTCGAGGACTTCGCGATTGACGAGGAAGTTTTGGCCGTACGACTTGCTGGGACGGATGCCGTAGCGCCGGAGGACCTGCTTGAGGATGCCGAGGTTGGCCAGGTTGGGCGGCGGACCTGAGCGGGCGACGAGCGCCTCGGCGGCGAGGTCTTCTTCGATTTCGCGCTCGGCCTCGGCGAGCAGATCGACGTTGGGGTCGTTGGCGTGAGCGAGCAGAGCGTCCACGTCGAGCACGGTCGGGCGGCCCTTCTTGGGCTGCGGGGGGAAGTAGGGGCGTTGCTGCCGGTCAGCGCGCGGCTCCGGGCTTCCCTCACGGCGCGACGCGCCCGCATGGCGGGGACGCTGGCCGGCGGGCCGAGCGTCAGAGCGCGAAGTTGGCTGGCGTCCGGGCGTGCCAGGGCGACGAGGGCCGGGACGGTTCGGGGTATCGGGCATGGAGACGACCTCTTCTCTGGGAACGCGACGCGGCGGCGCATCACCGTAGCATACCACCGGGAAGCGACCGAGAGGCATTGCCATTTTTGCCGCTTTTTCGATGCCACTGCCGTTCTGGCCTGCGATTGGGGCAAAAGTGCGGCAGTGAAACTGCCGGCGCAGGGAAGCGAGGCGACTGAAGCCCCGTGCATGTGGCAGGCGAACGGCATTGCCATTTCTGCCACTTTTTCGATGCCGCCGCCGTTCGTGCCTGCTATTGGGCCAAAAGCGCGGCAGCGTGTGGCAGACCGGACAGGAGGCGGGGGGAGATGCTGACCGTGAATGGGCAGGGCACGATGGTGATCCGGTTCCTGACCGTGAACGGTCAGGGCACGGTGACGCGGCATGAATGCCGGGGCGCGTGGCGAGGTGGGACGCGGCCGGGGCACACTCGCAGGGCAGGCGCAGAGCGATAGGGACTGGCAGTCCTTCGGGGAGAGCGACGGCTCGACGCAGGTTCGTTTCACGCGCATGATTCGGCCTACCTTCGCGCCGAGTCCGCGCCCTTGGACCGGCGTGCGCGCAGTGTAGCACCGGGCGCATTGACGCGACACCGCCAAGTCCCGTCAAAGCCTGTCATTTCCTGTCATGTCCCGTCACGAGTTTTCGCTGAGCGGGACCAGGACATAGGCATCGTCAAACGGATTTCGCTCTCCGCGCTTGATGAGGC
>CAYYCB010000371.1:0-2668 GCA_964469715.1 uncultured Ktedonobacterales bacterium
GCCTGCGACCTAGGACTAGTCCAGAAGCTAGGCTTTTCGGCGACAGTAGGATTCAGATGCTGTCACAGGGTTGCTCGGGCCTGAGATCATTATTCCGGATTGGAAACCAAGGTGTACGCGCGGACACTGAGCGATTCGCCTGTACAACCTTGGCGAACCAGATTCCGGCCGACCATCAGCGTTCCTCCACCTGGCGCAGCACCATCGCCGGGATACGTAGATCCTCCTCGTCGGCGTCGTCGGGTGCGGGCAGCGGCGCGGCCTTGAGATGCAGTGCTTCGCGGGCGATATGTCCGTTAGGCATCTGGCGCAAGCGATAGGCCGTCGCGTACTGGACGCCCTCGGCAAAGAGGTCGAGGTTGGGGCTGGCGATGACGAGGCCCACGCCGAGCTGCTGCGCGAAGCGAATCACGAGATCGGCGTTGCGCTGATCCATGCGAGCGAAGGCCTCGTCGTGCATCAGCAGGCGCAGCGGCGCGTTCGACACGGCGAACTGCATTGCCGCCGCCGTCAGCAGCAGCACGTAGACGGGCACACGTTGCTCGCCGCCGGAGCCGAAGCCAGAGACGGCGCTGTCCCACGGGCGGACGCGCGGGTCGAGGTCGTCACTGTGTAGCAGGGTGATCTCCACCCAGCGGCGATAGTCGAGCTGCTCCACCAGCGCCTCCACGGAGGGTTGCGCCTGCCCCTTCATCTGCTCGTCGAGCCAGGTGGCGAAGACGGTGGTGAGCTGCATTTGCACGCCAGCCGGCATTGCGCGGCCGTGCTCCATCAATGCCGTAGCGACGGCGACGTGATCGAAGGGAACGTCTGGCATGCGCGCGAGTCGCACGGCCAGCTTGAGCGAGAATCGCGTGTTGCGCGCAAAGAAACGCGCGGTCGAGAGGCGCTCGTTAAGTCCCTCGATGATCTGTTGCGCACGGACAAGCTGCTCCACCAGATGGCTGACAACCTCGCCCAGGATGATGTCACGCACGACGCGCGTGACGCGCTGCGAAAGCGTCTGTTGGAGCTGCTCGATGGTGACGTCGAGGAAGTTCAGAAGCAGACGTATGTCGCTCGTGCCCTCCATGCGCGGCACGACGTCGAGGAGCCAGCCTTGTGGCGCGAGGTGCAGCTCTCGCTTCAGCGGCGGGCGCAGGCCGAAGCGGTCGTCCGTGCCGACGATTGCCTGGTATTCGCCCACGGCGACGACGAATGCCTCTTGTTCGCGCTCGGCGGTGCTATAGGCACGCGGAAGGTCGTCCTCAAGGCGCTGGCGGCTGTCGCGTCCCTTAGTTGCCTGTCGGGCGTAACGCGCGGGATCGTCCACCTGATTGGCCGGTAGGTCGAGGCTATCGGCTACGGAATTGAGCAGCGCACTGAAGGCCTCTGTGCGGGCGTGCAGCTTTTTCGCCGTCTCCTGGGCTGTAGATGAGGCCGCATCGCGCGACTGCTTCGTTGCGTCCACCTGATGCAGCGCGATACCCTTGGCGACGCCAGTCTGACGGGCGCGTTCCTCGGCGGCCTTGAGCCGCCGCTGGAGCTGCGTGATGCGCGTCTCCACGTCCTGCAGACCGGCCTGCTGCAGCGCCGACCGCGCCTGGTTGAGCACGCGTTGCGCCTCTTGCGCCTCGCGGTCCACCTGGTCCATAGAGGTGCGGGCCATCCCGTAGACCTCGCTCTCGGCTCCATGCGAGTCCTCGGCGGAGCGCAGGCGCGTGCGGAGATGGTCGAGCCGGCCGCGCGTCTCGGCGGCGCGAGTGACGCTGTCGGCGACCACCTGCGCCAGGGTGGCGCGGGCGCGGGCGAGGTTGATGGGGTCGGCGAGCGCCGGGTAGGGGCGGATCACGTCGGACCAACGTGCGCGCTCGTCCTCTTCGTCCGCGGAGGCGTCCTCCGCCTCACGAGCGGCGGCGGCGAGCTTGATTGCCGCACCCTCCTCCGCCTCGCGCAGGGTTCGCACCTCGGCGCGGCGCTGCTCCATCTCGTCGAGCATGTGGGCCAGCTCGCTCAGACTGCGTGCGCGCTGCTCGGCGTTCGTGGCGCCCTCGCGCTCCGCCGTGAGCATTTGTCGTTCGGCGTCGCGCTCGCGGACGAGGTCGTTACGCTCGCGGGCCAGCTCCTCGCGGCGCGCGGCGGCGGCGGCCTGGCGGCGCACCACGCCGATCAGCGCCTGAGATCGTTTGGCGCGCCGCACCGTACCGGTAACATCGCCGAGACGATACCGGCCGTCGGGGCAGAGGAAGTCGCCACTCCGCTGCGGCTCCTGTGCCAGCGTGACGGAGCCGAAGACGCCATCAACATACTTGCGCAGCTCCGGCTGCGTCGTCACCAGAACCGACGCGAGCGATCCGCGCTGCGCCTTGCCGCCTCCGGCGCTCTGCGCCAGGACATGCCAGTCCACTTCGTTGCCAAGTTGGGTGCGCGCCTGCTCAACGGGCACGGAGAGCACGAGCAGCGTCAGCGCGTCCAGATGCTCGAGCAGCCCCTCGATGGCTTCACCCCATGGGACACCCTCACGGGCGAGGTCGAGATGGCGGTAGGCGGGAGCGACGTTGCGATCCAGCGCATTCAGGCGGACGAAGGCGCGTTCGCGTTCGGGTGAGAGATCGGGCAGTGGCTCCGTCTGCGTCTGGTTGATCTCGGTCTCGATGGCGCGCAGGCGCTCCTCGATCTCGCCGATGCG
>CAYYCB010000372.1:0-2656 GCA_964469715.1 uncultured Ktedonobacterales bacterium
GGCTTGATGTAGTAATAGATGTTCTCGAAGTCGATCTCGCTCAGGTCGCCGCCCCAGGTGGGCATCGGGCGTTTGAGGAAGAGGTCGAGGCTGCGGTGGCGGAAATCGCGCATCCACTGCGGCTCGTCCTTCATCACCGAGATCTCCTCGACGATCTCATGTGAGAGGCCTTTGCGGGCCTTGAAGACGTAGTTCTCGGGCTTGCTGAAGCCCCACTTGTATTGGTCTAGCTCGACGCCGACTTCCGTCTCTGCGCTCACGCTGATTCCTCCATGTGGAATGCCCGAAGCCCGCGGGGTGCATTCGCATGCTCCGGCGGCGGTGACCCGCGGTTTAGCCGTTCCGCGCATCGCGGTCAATTCCGACTTTTACACTCGGATATAGTATGCCACGCGCGAGCGGAGGTGGTCAAGGGCGCGAGCGGGCGGTGAGGCGCCCAGCCGAATAGACTATTCGCTAGTGCGTCTCCTCCGTCTTGGGCTACAATGGGTCACGCTTGCCAGGCAACGGGTCGGCGCCGGCGCAACCAGGCGCGATCGTTGACGAGGCGCGGGGACGGTGGGAACGATGAGCTGGAACGACCTGATCGGGCGCCGGCTGGACCGCTACGTCATCGTTGACGAGCTGGGTCGCGGAGGGTCTTCGCGCGTCTATCGCGCGCATGACACGGCCACCGAACAGGACGTCGCCATCAAGGTCATCCCCAACGATGCGGAGGATCGCATCGGCTTTGTGCGTCGCTTCGACCGCGAGGTCGAGGTGGTGAAGCAGCTCAGCCACCCCAACATCGTGTCCGTCTCGGACCGCGGCGAGACCGACGACCTCGTGTACCTCGTGATGCAGCTCGTAGGCGGAGGCACCCTGCGCGCCCGCATGGGCAGGCCGCTCCCAGTGGGCGAGGCCTGCGCCGCTGTGGTGCAGATGGCCCACGCGCTGCACCATGCGCATGTGCGCGGCATCGTCCATCGCGACGTCAAGCCATCCAACATGCTCATCGACGCTGTGGATGGGCGCCACCTGCTTCTCACTGACTTCGGCATCGCCAAGATCCAGGGCCACCGGGGCCTGACGAAGTCCGGCACGACGGTCGGGACGCCGGAGTACATGTCGCCTGAGCAGGCGGAGGGCAAGGAGACGGACCCGCGCTCGGACGTCTATTCCCTGGGCTGTGTGCTCTATGAGGCGCTTGCCGGCAGGCCGCCGTTCGTGGGCGCGACGCCGGTCTCCGTGCTTTACCAACAGGTGCATGCTCGGCCATCGTACCTGCGGAGCTTCAACAGCGATGCGCCGCGCGAGCTGAGCCGCATCGTGGAGCAGGCGCTCGCCAAGCGCCCCGAGGAACGTTTCGGGACGGCGCTTTATTTCGCCGAGGCGTTGCGCCAATTCGCCGAGGGCTACATGCCGCCCATTGTGCTGCCTGAAGAGCCTGAAGCTACTTTCGCGTCCAGCGCGCCGAGGATTTCGTCGCCAGCCTTGGGCGGTGGATGGGGAGGAGCGTCCTCGACTGGCAGCCTCGGTGGTTTGGGCATCGAAGGCCTTGATGCGCTGTTCCCCGAGGATGCGCCACCTTCCGCACGGCGGCCTGCGGCTCACGAGGCGCAACCATTGGAGGCGACGGCACCTGAATTTCCTCCGCAGGCCTTTGCTCCAGGGTCGCCTGTGACGCGGGCAAAGCATACGATCCCGTTGAATGAGTTTCGCCTGCCTGCCCGGCCTACCCGCCCACTTGATCTGCCACTTACGGCGGAGGGCAAGCTCGACATCGAGACGCTCATGGCGCGTGTCGCCTCGGAGGCCGAGGCGACTATGTCGCCAATGCAACCGTTGCCCGCGCCGTGGAGCGGACCGTTGCCTACGGGTCCTGCCTTTTCCTATTCCCGGGGCACTCCGCCCGCACGCTCGCACACGACCGGCGATTTCCCCGATCTCTCCGCCGACCGCTTCCCAACGATGGAAGCTGCTTCACCAATGTCGTCGCCGCGGCTGACGCCGACCCGCGCGCCACGGAGCCAGCCGCAGCCAGTATGGCGCCCGCCCGAAGACGACATCATTCCGACTAGGCGGCGTGCCAATCGTAGAGTGTCCCTACCAGGAGGCCGTGTGTTAGCGGGCGCGGCCGCGGCGGTCTTTCTCGTCGTCTCGCTCGGCGTCTGGCTGGCCGTAAGCGCATCGGCGCTTGGGAGCCTCGC
This sequence comes from uncultured Ktedonobacterales bacterium, assembly GCA_964469715.1. Lineage (GTDB taxonomy): Bacteria > Chloroflexota > Ktedonobacteria > Ktedonobacterales > JADMIN01 > CAWAWP01. The sequence continues at coordinate 2,190 of CAYYCB010000372.1, forward strand.
ACGCCCCACCAATCGCGGCCCGGTGGCCACGAAGACCGCGACGCCGTCGCCGGTTGTCAGCCCAACGCCAACCTCGTCGCCAACGGCCACCGCCAGCCCCACCACCGATCCTCAGGTGGCACTCGACCAGAAGGCGGCGGCTTCGTTCCGGGGGGTGACGCTTGGGACATTCCGTGACGCGAGCTGCAGCGCGGCGAACGCGAAGACTCAGTTTTCGACGTCACAGACCGTCTATATCAACCTATGTACGTCGTCCGCGCCCCAGAACGCGCCGACCTCGATCACGATCAAGCAAGGCGGAGCGGTGGTCTATACGCTTGCGAGCGGCAATTACATTGGTCCCGATCAGGCGTTTTTCGTCTACCGCTATGGCATCGCGGCGGGGTCCTACGACGCGGTAATCACCCAGACGATTGACGGGAAGGACGCCACGGCTGCCGATATTCAGTTTACGGTCGGCTAGCCCG
>CAYYCB010000373.1:0-2632 GCA_964469715.1 uncultured Ktedonobacterales bacterium
CCCCCGCCGAAGCCATCGTCTCATAGGTCTCGCACTAGGCGCTGTCACACTCCGCGTCCCCCTCACGCCGTCGGGCGGGCATCTTGCCCGCCCACCTCCTCTGACTCGACGCTTCCCCTCCCCGGCGTCCCCCATGCCCTGGCCATTTAGGGCCAGGAATCCCCCGGCTCGTGCCCTGGCCATTTAGGGCCAGGAATCCCCCGGCTCGTGCCCTGGCCATTTAGGGCCAGGAATCCCCCGATACAGCCAGGAATCCTCCCGAGGAATGCAACCCGTGAGTGACGCGGGCGTAGAACGTTCGTTATAATGGTGCGCAGGACGAGCACTCGATGAACCTGAACTGTGCTATACTGAGCATATAGGCTGCTATGTTATTCCCTGGTGCAGGATGGCGACGGAGAATAACGTAGCGGCGGCACCTAGTCGGCCATAGGACGTGGTTTGACCTCCCGCGTGCATGCATCTTGCTTTGCCGCTTTCCAGCCCGCGAATGCTGAGTTCACACGCGCTGCGAAGCGGCCTTGCCAGCAGGTATACACTGGGAGGCGCATTGAGACGCGAACAGGGACGAACCAGCGCGAGGCGCACGTTCGCCGAGGCCCACCCCTTCGGCCCACAAGGAGTGCCCTATGAGTCTTCCGGCGTCCTCAGGACAACCACGTGAGATCGCCGCGCAGCCCAATGCCGCGGCCTCGGCCGGCCTGCTTCGCTGTCAATTCTGTGGTCGCGAGCTCGATGACGAGCTCTTCGTCAACCCCGCGGGCGAGCTTATCGGCTGCCCCAACTGCGCCGACGCTCGCGGCCTGGCCGGCGAAGCGCTCACTCTCGAAGAGTGGAACACGCCCACGTCCTTCGCTGACGTCCTCAGTCAATACGGCATCGCCGCGGCCGAGGTCGCCCGCCCCCTCCCCACCGCCACGCAGCAGCCGCGCACCCACTATTGGGAGGTTCTCAGCGAGCGCGGCCGCTTCTTCCTGCGCCGCTTCTATAGCTGGTATCGCCCGGCCAACATCCGCTACATGCACAGCGTCATGCGCCGGCTCATGATGTACAACCTCGCCGTTCCCGAGATCGTGCCCGGGCCGAACGGTGAGAGCTTCGTCGAGGCCCAGGGCGCCAGTTGGGCGCTCTATCGCGCGCTTGAGGGGCGTGGCGCCACCGCGCAAGATTGGATGTGGGGCCGTCCCAAGGCGGCCGAGATGCTCGGGCAGATGCACGCCGCGCTCGAACGCTTCACCCCCGAAGGCGAGCCCTTCGCCCCCTGGGGCGCCTGGACCCTCGACACCGTGGACCGCGTGCTTGAGAGCTGGCATCCCCATCCCGATCTCTCGCCGGACCTGCTGGCCCACGTGCGCGACCGCCTCGCCACGCGCTACTTCGACGAGTTCTATCCGGCCCTGCCCAAGCTCATCGTCCACGGCGACTACCTCCCCGGCAACGTCCTCTGGCGCGGCGACAGCATGAACGCCCAGGTCGGCGGCGTCCTCGACTTCGAGAAGACGCACCTCGACACCGCCCTCTTCGACTTCGCCTGGGGCCTGGGTGATCGGCGTCCGCCGCTGCTGCGTGCTACCCTCGCCGCCTATTCGCGCGTGCGTCCGCTCTCGCCCGTCGAGCGCGAGGCGCTGCCCGAGGCGCTGCTGCTCGGCGCCGTCATGGGCCTCGACATGCAGATGACCTATTTCAACAACATGGAAGAGGTCTCCCGTCTCGCCCAGGATCTCCACTTCCTCGTCCGCGACATGGAATCCCTCCGCAAGGCCGCCGCCTCCAAATAGCCGGAGCCTCCGCCGCCATCATCCCTTCGCTCATATCGGGGACGCCGCCATCGGCGTCCCCCTTGCTTGCTCCCTTATTGGTATTGGGCATCCAGGCGCATTCCACTCCGGCGCCTTCAACGCAACGCACGCCAACCGCCATGCCGCCCTCTCATCCCAATATCCCTGGGCGATTGGTGTCTCGTGAGTGCTTCAACGTTTGGTGTGAATTGTGTTCACCGCAGTGGCGTGATTCCCAGAATGTCTCCCAACAGATGGGCTATGCCACTGTTTCAGCAAGACCGATTTCAAGCCAAGTCACGGCATTTCACACCAAACGTTTCAGCCCGCCTCGTGCCCTGCTCCGGCCCCTTCACTGCCGCGACCGCACACGACACCTCCCCCCTCGGAATCGGTATCTTACCGATTTGGGCTGGATCATTGGCGTTTGGCAATCGCTTGCGTGGGGAATTCCCCGCGAGGCTTCAGCCGTGGTGCCCATAACGACAACTTCTCACCCCGATTTCCGATCTTATCAGCGCGATGCCCGCGCAACTCCTCCCGCCATTCCACCCAATCCGCCTCGCCGCCAAACTCGTGACGGGCTTTGGCGGGACATGACGGGACATGACAGGCTTTGACAGGTCGCCTCGTCCCCACCGCCGTGCTAATCTACATCTACGCCCTCTGTCCCCGCTCCCCTCCACGCCCCTCCGCGCTCCGCTTCCGTGCCCTGCCCGTTCACGGGCACGCCACCCGCACCCCGCTCTCCCCGTATGTAGCGCCGGCATCCTTGCCGGCATCGGCCGCCAGGCCGACATCCTCCCCAACCCGAAACCCAAGAACGGCAAGAACGGCAAGAACGGCAAGAACGG
>CAYYCB010000374.1:0-2621 GCA_964469715.1 uncultured Ktedonobacterales bacterium
GAGTCCGCGCCGTGGATCAGGTTGACGACCGGATAGGTCAGCGCCCAGATGAGGAGCAGCGGGACGCCGACGTTGCCGAGCAGGCCGACGACGCCGTGCAGATAGACACCTGGCATGAAGCGCTGGCGATTGGCGATCATCACCGGCAGAAGCCAGACCTGAAGCGCAACCATGGCCAACGAGAGAGCGACGAACAGGAGTACGTTCCAGACGGGGCTGGTGTCCGTCCTGCCGTCGACCGTGCGGCCGAAGGCACTGGGCACGAAGGTGTAGAGCGTGAGGTAGAGGGCGAGGATGACGAAAGAGATGCCGAGACCGAGACGCACGATCAGGTCGCGCGCCGGCCCGACGAGCTTGCCGGAGAGCACCAGTGGGTTGAGGACGGCAAAGCTGAACATGGCCAGGCCGACGATCAGGGCGACCTCACCCACGGAACCCAGGTTGATGCTCGCGGGCTGGAACCAGGCGGGATGGATCAGGTAGCCGGAGGTGGGCAGCGTGGCAGGCCAGCCCTGCACGCCGGAGATGCCGCTGTCGTGTGGGCCGATGCCTACCTGATAGAGGATGATGAATCCGAGGCCGGCGATGCCGAGGCCGACGATGGCGAAGAGAATCCATGGAATGAGGGGCTTCGGGTCATAGAGGAACGAGATCTCGAAGCAGACCAACCCGAAGCCGATGGCGAGCAGACTGAGTGTCAGCGTGCCCTGCTCAAAGAGCGTCAGGTTCGAGGCCGTGGAGACGTTGTAGATGTAGCTTGGCAACTGGCCGACGAGGATGGCCGTGAGGAAGAAGAAACCGGAGGCGATCAGGATCGCCCGCGCCCAGGACATCGGCCGCTCGTGCTCGCGTAGGGGCGCCGCCGCCGTTACCGCCATGATGAATCCCTTTCACGGGAAGCCGGCTGGAAGCCGGCCCTACGGATGCATGCTCTCAGCTCGTGCGCCGGTGTGGCGCGAAGATCGCACCGGCGCAGCCGCGCCACGACGCGTGTGAATGCCGCGACATTGCCGCCGGGGCTATTGCCCCGAACCGCCGCGCCGCGGCAAATCTCTTGTATCGTTACGAGACGACCTCGATATACCCCGTCATCGCCGGGTGGATGGCGCAGTAGAAGGGGAAGTCGCCGGCCGTGGTGAACGTGAAGGTCGAAGTATCGCTGCTGCCTGGGGCGAGGAGCTTGGGCAGGCTGAACTTGCCGTCCGGCGACCCATTGCCGCTGGCCACGTTGTGCGGCGCGCTCGTGGACGGATTGTCCCAGATCACCGTCGTACCGACCTTGATCTTGATGTGCGCGGTTTTCTGCCCCTTGACCTGCCATCCGAAGCCCGACGGGTTGGTCGGATCGGTCACGGCGTCAATGGTGATGGTGCTCTGGCTCGTCAGGTCGACGAGGTCCGTCGGGCGCGTACCGCTCTTGAGCTGGTCGTTATATTGGGCGATCTGCGTCGCGTTCGAGAGCGTGCCCAGCACAAAGGAGAAGCCGTTGACGGTCGGGAGATTGTTCTGGGCCAGATAATCCTTATCCGAGGACCGGATAAACGCCACCAGATAGCTGATGTCTTCCTCGGTGAGCGGGCCGCCGAACGCCTGTGACCACGCCGGCATCTGGAGCTTGTTGAGTGTGGTCGGGTCCAGATTGTTGACGATGCCGCCCGAGATGATGCGGGTGATGTCGTCGTTGGTGAACTTGGCGAGCGTCGGGCTGCCGTTCAGGCGGGGGCCGACGATGCCCTGCCCCTGATAGCCGTGGCACGGCGCGCAATATTGGCCGAAGAGCGCCGCGCCGCGGTGCAGCGTGAGGTCGTATTTCTCCGACGTGGCGTCCGCCTGATTCTGCTGCTGCGTGACCATCAGCAGCGGGATGATGAACGCGACGGCAACGATGAACACCAGCGCGCCATAGCCGGTCTTCTCCACGTTGTTGCCGCGCGAGTAGAAGATGTAGACGAGTGCGCAGATGACGAGCGCGATGGCGGCCAGGCCGAAGCCAACCCTGCCGTCGAGCACGCCGGTGGCGCCGAGCAGCGCGAAGAGAATCGCTAATCCGACGCCCGCGACGATCGCCAGCATGCCGGGATTTCTTGTCGTACCCATGACCCTTCTATCCCCAATCCGGTGCTTCGAGTCGGCCCGCGGTTCCTACGCGCCACACTGCACGGTCGGCGGCGCAAGCACCTGCGTCGCCTGCACCGGGCGCTGCACGTGCTGATTGAGCTTGCCGGTGTCTACGCTGACGTTGCCGTTCGAGAACGACATCGAGAAGCGGTCGAGGCTGCGTGGCGCGGGGCCGTCGAGATATTCGCCATCAATGTTGTAGTGCGAGCCGTGGCACGGGCACTTGAAGCTGTGGCAGTCATCGCGGAACGGCACTTTGCAGCCGAGATGCACGCAGACCTGATACAGCGCGAGCCAGTAGGTGCCGTCGCTGTCCTTTACCCAGTCCTGGGCGTCGAGGTTGTTCGCCAGATTGTCGCCGGTCTGCACGAAGGTCGGATTCTGCACGTGCATGATGTACGACTTCGCGGCCGCTTCATAGAACATGCCGCGCTGGTCGATGGCGAACTCGTTCTGCGCCGCGGCGGGATAGCTCGACTTCGCCTTGAGCGTGATGACCGAGC
>CAYYCB010000375.1:0-2606 GCA_964469715.1 uncultured Ktedonobacterales bacterium
GGCGGGCAGCACCACCGAGAGGCTCCGCCGCGTCACTGGCCCTCCCGCCGTCGGCGCGGTCGTCTCCGCGGGGGCCATCGTCGACGCATCTGTAGGTTGCGGGGACGTCATGCCGATGGGAACGCCTTTCTCACTCCGCAGGGAGCATAATCCTGGTGCGACCACGCCGCCACGACACTGTACCCCGCCATGTGGCCGTGCCGCTACTCTCCACCAGGGAAGGCTACTGTGAGGATGTCGCGGCGTTCGCGCAGTCGTAGAGCTGGGTCGTGCCGATGTCGCGCGTGCTCGACTTCCACATCTGTGGCGGGATGGGCACGCAGCGCTTCTCGACCCACTTTAAAAGCGAGTTCGGGTTGGCCCGGTCGGGAATCCGGCGGCTCTCGGGATAGAGCGTATGCAACTGAGCGGTCGTCAGAAGACCGGAGGGCAGCAGGAAATAGCGGACCCTGCCTTCGCGCACCAGCTTTGCCAGCGCGTCGGACGTGAGGATTGGATCGTAACCACTGAAGCCGCCCATCGGCATGACAGGTGCGCCGGTGTCGAAGATGATCGGCGTAGCTGCGCCGGTGTCGCGCGTCGCCACCAGGAAATCGGCCCCGGCGTGCGCTTGCAAGAACTGGATCAGCCGTGCGTCGGCGTGTGGCGTCGCGGCCGGCGCATTGCCCTTGCGCTCGGGGCCAGCGAGGGGCCAGCCGCCCTCGTTGCTGCTGCGAAGCGATACGAGGCTCCACATCGCGGGGGCGAGGAGCAGCGTGGCGCAGATGAGCGCCGCCAGCGCCCCGGAGAGCAGTGAGGCTGGGATGGATCGAACGGGCCATCGCGAGGCGATGTGACGGAGAGCGGCAGGTGGTGAGAGTGGCGACCGCACCATCCTCACGATTCGCGCCACCACCAGGGCGAGCATCATCACGAAACAGCCGCCTGCGACTGTAATGCGCAGCCAGGGACTCCACCAGCTATATGCGCTGAGAAGATAGACCTGCTCGATGCCGGTCGCCACCAGCGCGAGCGGCAGTAGCCAACCGCGCCAACCTGCCTTTCGATAGTCGAGCCAGAGACCCACGAGGCCAACGGCGGCGAGGGCGCAGATCGCCGGGGCGAGCATCGCGAGGTAATAGTCGTTGAAGAACTCGGCCCGACTGAAGAAGGCCCCAATTGACAGGAGCCAGGTCCCCCACAACACGGCGGCGACCTGACGCGCGTTCAAATGGCTGCCGCGCCAGTTACGCAGAATGGCGCGCGGGCGCAGCTCGCAGGAACTGGAGAGCAGGGCGAGGAGCGCGAGTGGCAGGAGCCAGCTCACCTGAGAACCGAGCTCGTACTGGAAGAGGCGAAAGGGTCCGATCACGCCCTTGTCGTCGTGAGCCGCGGGCTTGGACTCCTCCGATTTCGGCTCCTGCGCCTCCGGCTCGTTCGCTAGCGCAAGCCGATAGCCGCCGGTTGGCGTCGTTCGTGGTTCCTCATCACTTGGTCGTGTGGGCCCGGGTGCGCTGTGATGCCCAAAGAGGCGTTGCAGTCCGTTGTAGCCGAAGGCGAGCTCCAGCTCGGAGTTTGTCTGGCTCGATCCGACGTACGGCCGGTCGGTGGCGGGTGTGAGGTCCACCGCGGCCGACCAGGAGAGCGCGACCACTGCCAGCGTGACGCCGAAGAGCGCGAGGTGGGCGGCGCGGATACGCCAGGGCTTCGGCGCGCCGAACAGATAGGCGAGGACGAGCGCCGGGAGGATGAGAAAGGCTTCGAGCATCTTGATGTTGAAGCCGAGGCCTACCAGAGCCGCCCCGGTGAGGAGCCAGCGCAGGCGGCCGGTCTCCGCGGCCTTCGAGACGGCGAGCGCGGCGAGCAGCGACGTGAAGACGAGCAGTCCGTCGAGGATGTTGTCGCGTGCGGTGACAACGTTGATCGGCGACAGAGCGAGGGTCAGTCCCGCGAGCAGGCCGGCAGGCGCGCCGAAGGCCCGGCGCACGAGCAGATAGAGCATGAAAACGGAGAGGACGCCTGCTATGGCCTGCGGCAGCATCAGGCTGACGCCGCTGAAACCGAGGAGCTTGGCGGAGAGTGTCTGCACCCAGAGGCCAGGCGCGGGCTTATCCACCGTGACGAAGCCGCCGGGATCGAAGGAGCCAAAGAAGAAGTTGCGCGGGCTCTGCAGCATGCTTTTGACGGCTGTGGCGTAGTAGGTGTTGCCGTAGCCGTTCTTATCCAGACCGACGAAGTTGATTAGCGCGGCCAGTAGGAGCAGCGCCGCGAGCGCAGCCAGCTCCCACGACGGGGTGCGCAGCCGCCAGTGGAGAAGGCTTGCCCATACGCGGCGGCTGGCTTTTGCCACGGTCTCCGACGCTCCCACGGAGAGGATCTTGCCGGACTTCTTCGCCTGCCCATCGCGCATCCGCCACCCCCTCCCTGCCGTTCGCACCCTCGCCACGCCGCGCCGCCCGCTCGTATCCCATTTTACGGGATATTGGCTGCGTCGCATAGCCAGGGGAGCGCCCGGTGGCGAATTCTCAACCGGCGCTCAGGATGGTACGAGGCGTCCTCATCCATCGTCACGTACAGGGTCGTCAGGAAGGTGTCCATGTCGACCATACGGCGGAGCTCCTTTCGGC
>CAYYCB010000376.1:0-2596 GCA_964469715.1 uncultured Ktedonobacterales bacterium
CGTCCGCCGCGCTTATTTTCCCTACGCCGTCGCGGCCCGCGCTCCCGCGATCACCTGATTCACCGGACCTGACCCCATCACCACCACCACATCACCCGGCCGCCGGATCTCGCGCAGCATAGTCGCCGTCTCCGTGCAGTCGCCGCCGTACCTCACGGCCTCCGGCTTCCCCGCGAATGCCGTCCTCGCCTGAATCTTCGCCACGAGGTCGCGCCCATGGATCAGCCCTGTATCTTCCTCGCGCGACGGCTGGATCTCCACCACCACCACCTCGTCCGCCGCGTCGAAGGCCGCCGAGAAGGGCTCGAGGAACCGCTGCAGGCGCGTGAAGAGTGTCGGCTGAAAGACCGCCAACAGCCGCCGCCCAGGGAAGCGCTGTCGCGCTGTCGCCAGCGTCACCTCAATCGCGTGCGGGTGGTGGGCGTAGTCGTCCACAAACGTCACATCGCCATCCTCGACCACCTCGAAGCGTCGCTTCAGCCCGCGGAACGCCGTCAGCCCCTCGGCCAGCGCCTCGCGCGGCACGCCGATGATCTCCGCCGCCGCCGCCGCCGCCAGCGCGTTCGCCACGTTATGCGTCCCCGGCAGCGCCAGTCGGACGCGCCCGAGATCCGCGCCGTCCATTACCAACGTGAAGATCCCCTCACCCCCTGGATCGATCTCCGTTGCCGTCACGTCCGCCGCATGCGTAATGCCGAACGTGCGCACGGCCCCAGGCCAGTCCTGGCCGAGCTGCTCCCGGACGTCCAGGCAGCCGGGACTATCCGCGTTCAATACCAGCGTCGGCGCGGGCACGTTCCCCGGTCGCTCCGAGAAGTCCATGCCCCGCAGGAACTCCACAAAGGCGTCGCGGATCTGCTCGTACGAACGATAGAACTCCGGATGGTCATACTCGACGGCATTGAGCACGGCGACCCGCGGATGGTAATGCAGAAAATTGTATTCCCATTCGTCGGCCTCGTTGATGAAATACTCGCCGCCGCCGAACCGCGCGTTCAGGTCCCACTCCACCAGCGCCGCGCCCACCTCGACGGTCGGGTCCAGGCCGGCGCGTGTGGCCAGGCTGCCGAGCATTCCCGTCACCGTGCCTTTGCCGTGAACCCCCGCGACCGAAACCCCCACGCTGCCGCGCATCAGGTAGCCCAGCAGCGCCTGCCACCGCAGCACCGGGATACCACGTTCGCGTGCCGCCACCAGCTCCGGCAGGTTCGGATTGCGGTGCTCCAGGAACGGCGAGAGGACGACCAGATCGGCGCCGTCCACATGGGAGACGTCGTGGCCGCGCGCAATCGGCATCCCCTGCGCCGTGAGCAGCCGAGTCATCCCCGTCTCCGCGATGTCACAGCCCGTGACGCTCGCGCCGTGCTCGTGCGCCAGCCAGAGCGTCGCCGAGAGGCCGCTGCCGCCTGCGCCAACGCCGTGGATGCGCTTGCCCCGCATGCCGCTCGCGAACACTGCCTCCAGGATTGCCTCGGATTCCTCCGCCGCCATCGTTCAGCTCCCGCCTTGCTGGTCTGTCTCTATGCCCTCGTCCTCGCGTGGCGCGCCGCTCGTGCTGCCGTCCAAGCGCCGGCCCATTCTATCATGACAATACGGCGGCGCAGCATGCTCGCCGGCCCTCCCTGGTACTCACAAACACATCACGGCCGGGTGGCCTGCCTTCATTCCTTCATCAGTCCGTGATGTCGCGCCGCCGCAGCACGAGCCAGCTCCCGACCGCGAAGACCGCGCAATACCCCACGACGAAAACCAGCGAATGCGTCAGGTCGATTGGGGTGGGTTGTCCCAAGGATTGCCCCGCGCCGGTCTCCCCCGACGACACGCCAGACGTGAAAAGCCCCTCGCCCACGCGCGACACCAGCGCCGAAACGTTGCCGCCGACCAGCCACGATGGGATAGACGCGATGAATTTGCCCACGCCCGACGATCCGCTATACGTGAGGCCGTCGCCGATGTCGATCAGAATGCTGCTCGCGATGTTCTCCAGGAACATGTACCCCAATGGGATGCCGATGCCCGCAGGCGTCGAGCGCGTCACGGTCGCCAGGAAAAGCGCTAGCAGCCCGTAGACGAATGCCTGCGCCGATACCGCCAACCAGTACCCGACGAGCTGCGCCACTCCTCCGCCTTGCAATCCTGTGACCGTGCCCCCGAGCAGCGGTCCAAGAGTTACGCCGACGAGCGCGCTTAGCGCCAGCATCGCGGCGGTCCCCACGAGCGAGAGCAGCGCCAGCGCGAGCCCCTGAGACACGAGCATCTGCGCCCGCCCGACGCCTCGCGAGAGCCAGATGCGCACCGTTCCTGCCCCATATTCGCCGCCCACCGCCGCCCCAGCCAGGATCACCATGCACAGCACGCCGAGCGACCCAACAAAGCCCCCCGCGAGCGACAGCGACGTCGGGAACGTCAGCGGGCCGAGGATCGCGGTGGCTGCGCCCGACTGCTGCAACGTCCTGCTGTTCGTCGCCGCCGCGTACGACAGCAGCAGGAAGCTATGCGCCAGGGCAAAGATGCCCAGAAATATTCCAGCGAGCCACTTGCTGAGCGAGCGCCGCCGCAGTGTGTAAAGCGTCCACATCGCCAGCCGCCAGGTATG
>CAYYCB010000377.1:0-2594 GCA_964469715.1 uncultured Ktedonobacterales bacterium
CCCTTCACGGTCAGGCTCCTCCCTCTCCCTCCCCCACCCGCAGCCAGGCGTAATCGTGTGGCGGATGCGTCCCCAACACCGCGAACGGCACCTCCGGCCGCCCCGTCCGCAGCAGATAGCGCAGCACCGCGCGATTGCCAGCGTAGAAGCGCCGCGCCATTTCCAGCGCCACCCCCAGCGACCGGAAGCTCACCCCCATCCCCGGCGGCGCCGGCAGCGCCACATAGTTGAATCCTCGCTCCGCCAGCCACCCATAATCCTCCGGTCGCGGCCACAGAATCGCGATCAGCCCGCCCGTTCGCGTCACCCGCCGCAGCTCCGCCAAGCCACGCTCGCCTCCCTGCTCCGGATCGGCCGTAAACGCCGAGCACGAGATCGCCGTATCAACGCTGTCATCCGGCAAGGGGATAGCATCGAAGCGTCCGCGCAGCGGCGTGAGGCGCCCCGCCACCTCCTCCGCCATCAGCTTCCGCTCCAGAATCCGCAGCAGCCCCGGCGACGGCTCCATCGCATATACCCGCCGTGCCCCCTGTCGCAGACACTCCAGCGTCGCGCGTCCGCTTCCCGCCCCCGCGTCGAGCACCGTCTTCCCCCGCAGATCCCCTGCCAGCCGCGGAAACAATCGCGGATGCAACCGCTCCCCCTCCGTAAGCGCCTCGTAGAGGTCCGGCGTCTTCCAATACGTCAGCTCCCAGAACAACCCATCCAGCAGCCGCTTCCGTGCCTCCGCAACCTCATCCTCGCTCGCCGGCCGCCGCAGATCTTGCTTCACCCGCCGCCGCAAGGCGATTGGCGCCGCCGCCAGCACCCGCCGTGCCAGCGCCGCGTCCGCCCCGTGCAGCGCGCGGGCCAGTTCCTTCGGTGCCAGCCCATGCGCTCCCGCCGCCAGCATCTCCCGCAGCGCCTCCTCGTCGAAAGCGTCCAGGTCCGCCAGCGTGAACGGATTGGCGAAGATCGGGTCCGCGCCCTCCGCGCTATGCCCCGTCAATACCGCCTTCCGCAGCGCCCGCACCTCCCCTCGACGTGCCCCCGGCGGATAGGCCCGCAGCTTCGCGCGCAGCCACGACTCACCGCTTCTCACATCGTCCGTGTTTCTGGGCGTCTCCCCATCGCACCCCGCCCCGTTCGGCGTCGCCGTCCCCATCGCGCGCCTCCCTCCCCTACCATCTTTTGCAACGCCCGTTCCCCCTATCGAGATACGGGCAAGAGCCGTTCCAATTCAGCCTTCCCGGCGGCCCTCCCGCCCGCTTCCTCATACTTCGCAAACTACCCATGTGCAGTACGATGGCACTACCTTTGCAACAGCTTCGCGTTGGGGTGGCATCCATCGATTGGGATGTGCTCGGCCTCCGCGCTCAGTCATCCATCCGGCGCGGGGACGTGTATTGCCCTCTAGTACGGGTGAACGCGAGGAGATTACGGATGGGCATGCGGCTTGGCGGACTCGACTCCGCCTCGGTGACGCAGTGGCGGGCGCGCCCGCCACTGACACGCCAGGATCGCCTGGCCTACGGCGGCATCGTCGGCGCGGGCCTGCTTTGCTTTGCGCTGCTCGCCTGGGCGCATCTCGGCCTCGGGGCGCTGTTGTTCCCTCCCAAGGCCACGGCGGCGCAGGTGATCCATGCCGGCGACCTCACCGTCACTCTCCAGGTGGACTCGCCGCGACTCACCCCAGGCGGTCCCAACGACGTCGCCTTCACCGTGCGCGACGCTCAGGGGCGCCCGCTCGACAGCGCTGTCGTCGTCGTCCAGCCTGAGATGGTCAGCATGCCGATGGAAGTGCCCCCCGTGACCGCATCGTCCCAGGGCGCGGGCGTCTACATGGCGCATCCGAAGTTCGCTATGGCCGGCGCGTGGCGGCTCGTCGTCACGGTCACTCCGCGCGGTGGCTCGCCCCAGCACGCCACATTTATGGCCGGCATCCGCTGGGGCTGATCCAAAGCATCGTCATGGCCGGGGCAATAGGCGCCCGGCCCCTCGGGCGGCCGAGTCCGCCCACACATGAGAAGGGAATCGTACACATGGTTGACCGCACACGCGCCTCAGGCGCCGGCCTTGCCAACATGGCAGCCACCTGGTTCGGAATGATCGTGCTCGTCGTCGGCGTCTTGGGCTTCATCCCCGGCATCACCCAGATGAATAGCAACGGGTCCAACTACCTGCTCGGCCTCTTCGCCGTCAACGGCGTCCACAACCTCGTGCACATCTTGACGGGCGTCGTGGCTCTGGCCGCCGGCCTCTCGGGCCGCACCGACTACGCCCGGGCGTTCTTCCTCGTCTTCGGCATCGTCTACGCGCTGGTGACGATTGTCGGCTTCATCCAGGGCAACACCGTGCTGGGCATCATCCCCTCCAACGGCTGGGATAACCTCCTGCACCTGCTGATCACCGTCGTCTCCTTCGCCGTCTATTTCGCCTCGGCCTCCTCCACCGGCGACCGCTTCCGCGCCGGGGCGGACTCATCCCTGGCCCGCTAAGCCCCAGGACGCATCCCAAACAACGAGAAGCCCCTTCCACACCGCCGGGAAGGGGCTTCTCGTGCGTTCCGCCGCCGCCTACATCCCCGTCGCCTGGATGACGATCTGCGCCTTGCC
>CAYYCB010000378.1:0-2582 GCA_964469715.1 uncultured Ktedonobacterales bacterium
TGGGCCTCGGCCTCTACATCTGCCGCGAGATCGTCGAGCGCCACGGCGGCGCGGTCGGCGTGGAGAGCGCGCCGGGTGAGGGCTCGACCTTCTGGTTCACACTGCCACTCGCGAAGGAAGACGGCGGGATATAAAGCCAGCGGAGGCGGCCAACCCCTTCCGCCTCCGCTGCCTCACACGCGCGGCGCGACGGTCTCGCTAGCCTCCCACACCGCCGAACTCGTGCTCGCGGCCCGGCCTATGGGGCAGCATGTCGGACTTCTTGATTAGCAACGACCCCAGCACACCCAGGACCAGGATGCCGGCGGCGATCTTGAAGATATCCGTCAGGCTGCCGATGAAGGATTCGCGCGCAATCTGCTGGATCTGCGCGAAGAGCGGCGAGTGAGTGAATTGCTGGAACTGGGGCGGAATCTGCGCGAAGAGCGGCGAGTGAGTGAATTGCTGGAACTGGGGCGGAATCTGCGCGGTTGGCAGACCGGCGCTGCCGGCGACGGTCCCCGCCTTCTGCACGTTCGTCGCGATGCCGGTCAGGATGCCGCGCGAGGCCGAAGGCGGCTGACCAGGCACCTGCAGCGCCAGGATTTTGTCGTGGACCAGTGTGTTGTACTGGTTCGAGAGCACCGCACCGAGGAAGGCGATGCCGAACGCCGTCCCAAGCTGGCGGCAGACGGTGCTGACGCCGGAGGCCATACCCACTCGATTGGGGTTGACCGTGCCGACCGCGACCGTTCCGATGGGCGGGTTGACGGCGCCGCTGCCCAGGCCGCCGAGGATGAACGCCGGCAGCAGCACGACCCAGTCCGTCGCCTTGGCGTCGGGACTGATCCGCGTCATCAGCAGAACGGCCACCACCAGCGCAACCATCCCGGCGAAGATGATTGGCCGCGCGCCCAGGCGATCCGAGAACGCGCCCGCGAGCGGTGCAGTGAAGAGCACCAACCCGCTCAGCGGCAGGAAGCGTATGCCGGCGTCGAGCGCCGCATAGCCCAGCGAATTCTGCAGATAGAGCGCGAGGAAGAAGAACAGCGAGTAGAGGCCGGCGCTGAGCGCGAAGGCGACGATGGCCGCGCCGGTGTAGCTCGCGTTCTTGAAGATGCGCGGGTCCACCATCGGATTCTTGAGCCGCAACTCGCCCAAGAAGAAGACCACGAACGCAACCGCCGAGATGCCGAGCAGTGTCAGGATGTAGGGCGAGCCGAAGCCCTTGTCGGCGTCGCCGCTCTGGATCAACCCCAGCACCAGGCAGAACATCGCGACCGTGATCGTCACCAGGCCGAAAACGTCCACCGTGCGCGGCGCCCGCGTATCGCGCGATTCCTGAATGGCCCAGGCGCTGAGGGCAATGCCGATGATGCCGATGGGCACGTTCAGATAGAAGATGGACTGCCAGCTCACCTTCTCCACCAGAATGCCGCCGACAACCGGGCCAATCGCCGTCGCGAGACCTGTCACGCCGCCGTAGATGCCGATGGCGGCTCCGCGCTGCGGCCCGTGGAACGTGGCGGAGATGATCGCCAGCGCCAGCGGCAGCATGATCGAGCCGCCGATCCCCTGGAAGGCGCGCGCCACCAGGAGCACCTGAATGTGCGACAGACCGCCGATGACGACGTCACTCGAAAGGGCGCAGAGCAGGGAACCGAGCGAGAAAATGCCTAATCCCAGCATGAACATGCGCTTGCGCCCAAAGATGTCTCCGAGGCGGCCCGCCGTCACCAGAAAGACGGCGAGCGCGATGGTGTACGCGCTGATGACCCATTGCAGGTCGGCGAAGCTGGCGTTCAGGTCGCGTTGCAAGGTCGGCAGGGCGACGTTGACCACTGTAATGTCGAGCAGCGCCATGAACAGGCCGAAGCAGGTGGCGATCAGCGCCCACCACTTCCTCGGATTCTCCGCGTATGGCGCCGCCGGCGCTTCTCGCATCTCCTGGCTTGCGCTCTTAGTGTCTACCATTGCTCACTCTCCTCGTTTCCGCTCGGCACGGCAGGCAAGCCGTCCGGGCGTGGCGTGGCAGAAACGAAATGCGCTGGAATCTCAACCGGTACAGGCTCCGCGGCCGTCGCGGAGATATCTACGGCCGTGGTCTCTGCCGTGATGGCATCCTCCATTCGCGCGATCTCGCGCTCGACCCACTGCATGTCCGCTCGAATGAGGTGAACGCGGTGGTTGAGCGCGCGCAATACGCCGGGGCGCTCGGTGGGCGAGATGTACGGATTCTTCGCGACCTCGGCCACGTGCGACTCCATGTGCGCGCGCAGGGTCTCCACATAGCCGCGATAGTGCCGCAGGACGTCGAGCCGGACGAGTGGGCCGACATAGCCGAACTTGCTGACTTTGATGGTGAAGAGGTCGCGATAATTGGCGTCGTACTCGCCGGGATCGGCCATGAGCTCGGCGAAGCGCGCCCGCCCAGCGCCGGTGATGGCGAAGGCTTTGCGCCGTCCGCCTCCTTCGTCCGGGCGCTCGCACGGCTCGATCAGGCCCTCCTCCTCCAAGCGGTGAATGAGCGGATAGAGCGCGCCCCAACTCATCTGCCTGTAGGGACCGATGATCGAGGTGAGGATTTTGGGCAGCAGGTAGCC
>CAYYCB010000379.1:0-2567 GCA_964469715.1 uncultured Ktedonobacterales bacterium
GTGGCATCGTCGGTGCTGACAGTAGTGGAGATACCCCGCACGCTTACCGCGGGTAAACGCACTCTACGGGTACGCCGCAAGGAGGAGCGCATATGCACTATCTCGCCCTCGCCACCGACTATGACGGTACGCTCGCCAAGGACGGCGTCGTGGATGCCGGGACGATTTCCGCGCTGCGCCGCCTGGCGGACTCCGGGCATCACCTCATCCTCGTGACGGGTCGCCAGATTGACGACCTGTTGCATGCATTCCCAGAGGTCGCGCTCTTCGACCAGGTCGTCGCCGAGAACGGGGCGCTGCTCTACCGACCTGAGACCAAAGAAGAGAAGCTGCTCGGAGATCCGCCGCCCGCCGAGTTTGTGGAGGCGCTGCGGGCGCGCGAGGTCGAGCCGCTCTCGGTCGGTCGCGCCATCGTGGCGACGTGGCGTCCACATGAGGTGGCTGTGTTGGAGACGATCCGCGAGCTGGGCCTGGGGCATCAGATCATTTTCAATAAGGACGCCGTCATGGTGCTGCCTCCGGGCGTGAACAAGGCGAGCGGATTACATGAGGCGCTGCAGGAGTTGCGCCTCTCCGAGCACAACGTGGTAGCGGTGGGCGATGCCGAGAACGACCATGCCTTCCTCAACGTCTCTGAGTGCTCCGCGGTGGTGGCCAACGCGCTGCCGGCGCTCAAGGAACGCGCCGATGTGGTGCTCACGCGCGACCACGGGGCGGGTGTGGAGGAGCTGATCGACAAGTTGCTGGCCGATGACCTGGCCGAGGCTGACGCAACGATTGCGCGGCGCGGCATCCTGCTGGGCACGCGCGAGTCAGGTGAGGAGGTGCGCCTCGCGCCGCATCGGAGCGGGCTGCTCATCGCTGGTCCGTCGGGCAGCGGCAAGTCCACCATGATGATCGGTATCCTGGAGCGGCTGGCGGAGCGGGCCTACCAGTTCTGCCTCGTAGATCCCGAGGGCGACTTCGGCGGCATCGAGAACGGAACGGTGGTAGGGGACAGTCAGCAGCCCCCGAGCTTGCAGGAGATCTTCCAGCTACTCGATCAGCCCGCCGAGCAGGTGATCGTCAATCTGCTCGGCGTCCAGCTTGCGGATAGGGCCGCATTCTTCAGCACCCTCCTGACACGGCTGATGGACCTGCGCACGAAGACGGGGCGCCCGCATTGGATCGTGGCCGACGAGGCGCATCACTTGCTGCCGGCCACGGGCTATCCCGCCGCGCAGACGTTACCCCAGGAGACAGACGGTATTGCCCTGCTGACAGTGCATCCCGAACGTGTCGCACAGGCCGCGCTCGCCCTCGTGGATGTCGTCGTCGCCGTGGGGGATACCGCCGCCAAGACGCTCGATGATTTCGCTAGCGCCCTTGGGATCGAGCCTCCGAGCGGAGGACAGGCGGCACTCACGTCGGGTGAAGCGCTGGTGTGGGTTCGCCACTCGCAGGAGCCGCCCTTCAGCATGCATATCGCGCCCTCGCGAGCGGATCGCCGGCGTCACGTCCGCAAGTACGCCGAAGGCGAGCTTGGCGAAGACAAGAGCTTCTACTTTCGAGGTCCCGGCAACCAGCTCAACTTGCGCGCGCAGAACCTCGTGCTCTTCGCACAGATGGCGGACGGCGTGGACGACGAGACATGGGGATATCACCTTCGCCGTGGCGACTGCTCTCGTTGGTTCCGCGACGACATCAAGGATGGCGAGCTAGCGGACGAGGCCGAGGCCGTCGAGCGCGACTCCTCGCTCTCGCCCGCTGAGAGCCGCAAGCGCATCCGCGCCGCCATCGAGAGGCGCTACACCCTGCCCGCCTGACAAGCGCGCTCATAAAATAGGCTCCCCTGGACCTTCGCGCGAGACGTTCTCTATACTTCACAATGAAAAGTATGGCGCGCCGCCGGTAGGAGAGGAGATGCCCGTGGTCCAATCTATCGCCGAGCAACGCCGAGCCCTGGCGCCCTGGTTCGTTCAGGCCCGTGCGGACCTCGACCGTCATGATTGGACTGCGGCGTTCGCCACCTACCCGCGGCTCGATCTCAGAGAGGAACCGGCGCCTTGGGCTGGTGCGCCGCGCGATCTGCGAGCGGCGCGGGTCACCTTGATCGGCAGCGCGGGCCTCACCACACCCGATCAACCAGCTTATGACTACACCAATCCCGACGGCGATTACTCGTGGCGTCCGCTACTAGCCACTCTAGACCTCGCCACCACGCGCGTCTCACATGAGCATTACGACAACGCTTCCGCGTTGCGGGACCGCAACAGCGTCTATCCGCTGGACCGGCTGCACGATCTGGTCGCGGCTGGCGAGCTTGGCGGCCTGACCCCTACGCAATTTAGCCTCATGGGCTACCAGCCGGATTGGGGACGCCTGCTGGACGAAGTTGTTCCGTCGCTCGTCGCCGCCATTGCCGAGCAGCAGCCCGACGCGGCTCTGCTCGTCCCCGTCTGACCGGTCTGCCATCAGTCCGTGGGGCTGATCGCACGCGAGCTTGAGACGCGGGGCATACCCAGCATCACGCTCGCCGCTCTGCGCCGGCCGGCGCAGATGGTTCGCGCGCCGCGGGTCCTCTTCAC
>CAYYCB010000380.1:0-2558 GCA_964469715.1 uncultured Ktedonobacterales bacterium
GCTGTATGAGAGCAGCACAAGGGCGAGGGCGCCGACGCGCACCGGACGCAATTTTGGCGCTGGCGCGGTGAGCAGCGGCAACAGCAGGGCGATAGGGGCAGCGAGGCGCGTCGGCTCCCAACGATCCATCCAATGGATGCCTGGCTGGAGGGCGACGGCAAGCGCGTAGAATACCGCCGAGAGCGCGACCACCAGCGTGAACATATCCTCCCTGCGGCGAGAGACGAGGCGCACAAGGCCGAGTGTGAAGGCGGCGGTGATGGGCAGGCACACAAAGAGCACGATCTCGATCAGTAGGATCTGCCGCGGGACGGCTGACAAGCCGGAGAATGGCACGAGGACGAACGTATTGACCTGGGACGAGCTGTGGAACCCCCAGACGCCTGTGACACGGTAGAGCGCCCACTCCCAAGCGAAATAGGGGCCGAAGACGATGGCAGCGAACGCGGCCAGCAGTTTCCACCCCCGTTCGAGGACCAGAGGAACGGCGAAGCAGAACGCGAAGAGCAGGGTGGACTCGCGCGTCAACATGCCAAAGCCGAGCGACGCCGCCACCGCCAGCCAGCGACGCCGCTGCAAAAAGGCGAGCGCCAGGGCGAGCCAGAAAATCGCGAATGGATCGCCGAGGTCGCGCGTGGCCGCCAACGCCTGGCCGCAGTAGAGTCCTGGCGCGAGCGCCGGCCAAATCGACAAGTTACGCTCGCGCAGCACCCAGGCCAGGAGCGCGACTGTGGCGGCTATGGCAACGACATTGATGGCCAGCAACATCCAGGCGATAAGGTCGGATTGCCCCAACGAGAAGATGCGCGCAAGCAAGGGATAGAGCATTCGCGAATAGCGCAGGGCAGGGGCGTCTACCACGGCAATACGCATATCGCCGGGAAAGCGCGCGATGTAGTAGAAGAATTGGCCGTCATAGCCGAAGTGCGAGGTGGCAAGACCGCCGATACCCGCGGGGCTGGCGAAGTATTCACCCATCTGGATGAAATCGGTGGGGCGGCGATAGTTAAAGTAGTGAGCAACCCGCAGAAGGGCGCCAATTGTGGCGAGTGCCGCTAGCATGGCGAGATTCAACGGCGTCGGGCGCAGCCAGTGGCGCAGTCGCGAGATCTGGTTACTAATTGCCGTGCCCGTCACGTCTGTATCCAACACCTTCATCGCCATCCGCCTAGATATCTGACGCCCGCACCGTATGCACCCCACGCTTACCCCGGTTGGAAGGTTAGCGTTTCCGTTCCGAGGGGAATCACCTCGTTGACCGTCGGGTTGTCTACGGAATACGTCGTCGTGAAGGAGTTGGCGTAGCCGTGTGAGCCATCTGCGGTAGTGTCTACATGCCAGTCGTCAAGGCGGAGCGGCGATGAGGCGAGCTGCGGGCCGTTCACCGAGAAGGTGATCTTGCCGAAGGGCTTGAGCGCCGTTTCGCCTTTAGGTTCGTAAACATCGTCCGGAAGGACACTGGCCGTGAGCGTGCTACCCGAGATGGTGGGCTGGTAGAACCCCTGATGGTAGTGCGCGATGTTGAGAACAACATGCTGCACACCGGCCTTGCCTACTGGCTGGGCCGCCAGGCGAAACTCTACGGTGACAGTATGCTCGTCCACCGCCGTCACGATCTCGATGATCTGAACACCATGTCCTGTGGTAGTGGAGTAGATCTGGCGCTTGCCGTCGTCGTAATCGTAGCCATGGCTGTTATCCCACAACGTAAATACATCGCCGTCCACAGAGAGCTGCGAGTTCCATTCGGCCCACTGCAGAATACCGTGGTTTTGTTCCACGACGGCGGGCCGCTGATCGCCCGCATTCTGCGAGAAGTGTGTTTGCAGGCCCCCAACGCTGTAGGATTGCTGGCCACGGATCACACTGAACTCCGCCTTACTCGCTTGCAAGACGCCGCGGAAGTTAAAAACCACGAGCAAGATGAGACCCGTGATCAGCACAAACGGCGTGATCGTGCGCATGACCAACCGGTTGAGTAGCACGTTCAAGCGCACTGGGGCGACCTTTGTCTTGGTGATGTTTAACATGAAATCTGACCTGAATCCTGGCTAGACGCCCTGCCCGCGATGTCTACCGAAGGCAACACGGCGGCGATACATTCAATGGCCTGGGTATAACAGCTGTCACCTTTGTTTGTAGGGAATACCCCTATGCCGGACGCACCTCTGCGACACCCGCGAGGGCAACTGCGCTTTCGTTAGGCTGCTCGCCCAATGGGCCTGCCGGCGTCAAGGCAGCTTTCCGGCCACGCAGGCTCGGTCGGACCGGCCAGAGAACCGCGACAAGACAAAAGACCCAGAAGGCTACCGCCAGGAAGGCGATGCTGTATTGCTGACCTTTCGGCCGCACCCAGGGCAGCCAGTCAAGTCCGGTGGCACCTGTGACAGTGATCAGATTCGCCGCCGAGCCGTAGACCATGCGCAAGAGCATCCAAATAAAGCGTTGGATGGGAACATGAACCACGGTGAACGCCAGCGGGATAGCCCAGAGGATCCGAGTAAACCACTTCCACGCGCCGCCGACGCGACGGGCCTCGACCATGGCAAAGGGCAGCG
>CAYYCB010000381.1:0-2554 GCA_964469715.1 uncultured Ktedonobacterales bacterium
ACTGTGCCGTCAAATCACGACGATCCAACCCGAAATGGTATCAGTCTTCGAGCCAGTCGGTGATGAACCGCGTGCTGGCGTGGATGTCGATCTGCCGCAGCGGCCCATCGCCGGAGTTGACGAACTTGTGCGGCGTCTCCGGTGGGACGACGATCACCTGCCCGGCCATGCCTTCGAGCGTCGCCGCGCCAACCGTGAACGTGGCACGGCCCTCCTGGATGACGAAGACCTCGGGATAGGGATGTTTGTGCAGCCGTGGGCCTTCGCCGGGCGCCATGTCCACCGAGATGAAAGACAGGTTGACGTCTCCATACGGGTATCCCTCGAACTCGTAGGTGTTCCCGTAGCGATGAAGATCTTCTCGGTTCAGGACTGTTGCGGTCATCGTCGTCTCCCCCGCGTATCTGTCGCGATGCTACCGCTTCTCCGGGGTGTAGTGGCCGGGCTCGTCGCGGAAGCTGATGCCGAAGCGGTTCCACGCATTGATCGTCGCGACTATGAGCGTCAGGTTGGCTAGCTCCGCGTCGGTGAACTGTGGGCGCACCTGTGAGTAGATCTCGTCGGGCACGTGGTCGTGCGCGATCAGGGTGAGCGCCTCCGTCCAGAGGAGGGCGGCGCGCTCGCGCTCGGTGAAGAACGGCGTCTCGCGCCAGACCGGCAGAGCGTAGAGGCGCTGCTCCGTCTCGCCGCCCGCGCGGGCATCGAGGCTGTGCATATCCACGCAGTACGCGCAGCCATTGATCTGCGAGGCGCGCAGCTTCACGAGGTCCTGAAGCGCGGGCTCGATGCCGCATTCCGCGATGTAGGTCTCAAGCGCATTCATCGCACGCATCGCGCCGGGGGCGGCTTTGCCGTAGTTCAGTCGTGCTCCCACAGGTGTATCTCCTCTTTCTGTCGCCGCAAGATGCGCATCTTATGCGCTCTTGCCACGACCAGAAGCATAACAGAATAATGGACTTGTTCAAAGAGCCATTTATAGGTAATATTGAGGAGCCATTTATGGGCTGATTCGACATCCACGGCGACTATGGGGGAAGAGAGGAACGCGCATGCCGAAACGCGCGACGCTCATCAGAAAACCTGAGATTGTCCTCGAACAGAACGCGCAGGCGCCGCTGTATCGACAACTCTACGAGCGGCTGCGCACCGCGATCCTGGCGGGACAATTGGAGGTTGGCGCGCGCCTCCCCTCGACGCGCGCCCTGGCCGGCGAGCTGGGAGTCTCGCGCAACACGACGGCGCTGGCCTACGAGCTGTTGCTGCTGGAAGGCTATATCGAAAGCCGCGTAGGAGACGGCACGCGAATCGCCCATTTGCAATCAAAGAAGATCCATACGGCGACTGGGGCGGCAGAAGCCCGCGCCGCCACCGACACCACGCGCCCGCGAACAACGGCGCTCGCGCGGCGCGCCCGGTTGCTCATCGAGGCGACCGATCTGGGAGCGGGCGATGCCGGCCCGGCCAGCGCAGGCATGCGGGTGTTCCGCATCGGCCAGCCAGATGTGGCGCCGTTCCCATACGAGACCTGGGCCAGGCTGGTGGCAAAGCACGCGCGCCGCTCGCTGCGGTCTGTCGCGCTCTACCAGAGCGCGCAGGGCTACGCTCCCTTGCGCGAGGCCATCGCCGCGCACATCGGCATCACGCGCGGTGTCCACTGCTCGCCCGAGCAGATCATCGTCACGGCCGGCTCGCAGGGCGCCCTCGATCTGATTGCGCGCGTCTTGCTCGATCCCGGCGACCGGGTCTGGGTCGAAGATCCCGGCTATCGAGGGGCGCGCGGGGCGCTCCTGGCGGCCGGTGCGCGACTGGCGCCGGTTCCGGTGGATTCCGAGGGCATCGACGTCGAGGCCGGGCGGCGAATCTGCCCCGACGCGCGACTGGCCGTCGTCACCCCCTCACACCAGTTCCCGACCGCGGTCACGATGAGCCTGAGCCGGCGGCTGGCGCTGCTGGACTGGGGACGAGAGGCGCACACCTGGATCGTCGAAGACGACTATGATAGCGAGTATCGCTTCAGCGGGCGCCCTCTGGAGGCGCTGCAAGGGCTGGATAGCGCCGGGCGCGTGATCTACGTCGGCACGTTCAGCAAGGTGCTCTTCCCCTCGTTGCGCCTGGGATATCTGGTCGCCCCGCCTGAGCTGCTCCAGGGCTTGCTGGCGGTGCGCAGCCTCATCGACGTGCATCCCCCGCTGCTCGAACAATTAGCGCTGGCTGATTTCATTGCCGAGGGGCATTTCGCGCGGCACCTGCGGAGAATGCGCCAGTTGTACCTGGAACGTCGAAACGCCCTGATGGACGCGCTCACCCGCGACCTGGGCGACATGCTGGACGTCGTCGTGCCGGAGGCCGGCTTGCATCTGGTCGCCTGGCTCCCCGCGGGCATGAGCGCGCAGACGGTCGCCGACCGGGCTATGGCGCGCGGCCTCCACATTCAGCCCGTCTCACAAGCCGACGACAAGCGGGAGCCCCAACGCGACAGGCTAATGTTCGGTTTCGTGGGCGGCTCGCCGGAGGAGCTGCGCGCGGGCGTGCGCGTGCTGGCGGACGTCGTACG
>CAYYCB010000382.1:0-2552 GCA_964469715.1 uncultured Ktedonobacterales bacterium
CATCCCTACCGCCGCGCGCAGCCGTGCTACCTCGTCATCCCTCAGCGTGCGAAACTCCCCCGGCTTCAGTGAGCCAAGCGTCAGCGGACCCACCCGCACGCGCCGCAGCCGCAACACCGGCGCATTCACCGCCTCCAACATCCGCCGCACCTGCCGGTTGCGCCCCTCATGCAGCTCGATCCCCAGCCACGCGTTCGCCTCTCCCGTCCGCTCGATCCAGGCCCGCGCCGGCGCCGTTGGCCGCGTCTCCCCCTCCAACATCACGCCACGCGCCAGCCGCTGTAACGCCTTCTCACCGGGAATCCCCTGCACCAGCGCCGCATATTGCTTCGTCAGCGCGTAGCGCGGGTGCGTCAGCCGCAGCGCCAGCTCCCCGTCGTTCGTCAGCAGCAGCACACCCTCGGTATCCCAATCGAGCCGTCCCACCGGATAGACCCGCCGCACCACCAGCTCCTGTGGCAGCAGATCGAGCACCGTGCGCCGTCCCTGAGGATCGTGGGCCGTCGTCATCGAGTCCCGCGGCTTGTTCAGCAGCAAATACACATGCTCCGCCGCCGGCCGCGCCGTCTTGCCCCGCACGCGCACCTCGTCGCGCTCCGGGTCCACCCGCGTGCCCAGCTCGCGCACCACCGTCCCGTTGACCGTCACCTCACCCGCCAGGATCAACTCCTCCGCGTGACGGCGCGATGCAACCCCGGCATGCGCCAGATACTTCTGCAGCCGCTCGCCCCGAGGCGCGTCCCCTACCTCCGCCGCCGCTGGCGCCTCTTTGCCATCATCGGCGTCTCCGGCGCGCCCAAGAGTGCGGCCCAGTCTCTGTTCTTGCTCTTGCTCCATGGTCACAGTATACGCGCCGCTGTGTGCCACCGTGCCCCAGTGTGCCGCTCTTTTGCGTATGCTGTGCTAATGCCGGCGCAGATCGTCATCCCCTTTCGGCAATGCGCGCGGCACACGGCACGGCAGAAGACTCGCCCTACCCATACCGGATGCGCTCTCGCTCGTGATGAACCATCTCTTCCTCTCCCGCTTGACATACGTCCGTGACGGACCTATATTTGACGCATGGAGACAACCAGCCCGCTCATTCCGCTTACCCCAGCAGTGTTCTATATCCTGCTTGCGCTCGCCGGCGGCGAGAAGCACGGCTACGAGATCATGAAGCAGGTCGCCCAGGATAGCAGCAGGCAGGTGAAGATGGGCACAGGAACGCTCTATGGCTCGCTCAAGCGCATGCTGACCGACGGGCTCATCGAGGAGGCGGGCGAGCGCCCCGACCCGGCGTCGGATGACGAGCGGCGGCGCTACTACGGTCTGACCGATCTGGGCCGGCAGGCACTTGCCACGGAGCTACAACGCTACGCACGTGTGGTCGCGCTCGCCGGACAGCGCCGTCTCTTACCTCGCACCTCGCAAGATATCCGCTGGGAGATCACGTAATGCGAGCGGAACACCAGAGCGACCACCAGGCATACCCACCAGGCAGACAGGTTGTCGCGCGGCGCAGATCGGCGGTTCGGGCGTATGCCTTCCTGCTGCGGCTCTACCCGCCTGCCCACCGTCGGGCGTTTGGCCAGCAGATGCTGCAGACCTTCCAGGATCACTATCGCGACGCGGTCGAGACGCGCGGCGAGAGTGCGCTGCGGTACTGGCGCGAAGTGCTTGGCGACGCGGGGCAAAGTTTGGCCCACGAATACGTGTCGGCCATGCGAACGACCTTCGACGAAAGGACAAGTTCCATGAAGACCAATGGCTCGGTTGTCCTGGCACTGATAGCAGGACTCCTGTTGCTGCTCGGGGTGCGCGTCTGGCAGTCCCCGGCGATGCTCACTGCGCCCCACGGCGGCAGTACCGCGCTAGTCAGTCTCGTCGGCCTGGCGCTTCTCCTGCTCGTCTATGCCCTGGTTGCCTTTGGCCTCCAACGCGCTCGCCTTGAGGACAGTGAATCGCGGCGCACCGTAGCCATCGCGGCGTTGCGACGCGCAACCCTCTTGGGTGCACTCATTGGTGGCGGCGTGTTGGCGGCGATCACCATCGACACGCTGGGAGACTTCGAATCCCCCATCAGTCTGACAGTCTGGGGACTCGTCATCCTGGCGGCGCCGCTTGGCTGGGGGGTGGCCGGCCTCATGGCCACACGTGCTGGTGGGTCCTGGCGGCTGGGCGTAGTGGCCGCACTTTGGAGTGGCATGATAAGCGCGCTGGTGGGAGCGGTCGGCGAGGTAGCGAGCACGCTGTTCGCCTTGCAGCGCCTCGTGCAGCACGAGCTGAGTAACCCGGATTACCTGGCCTGGCGCCAGCCCGACGTGCAGAGCTATGCCATTGCGTCAGCCCTCGCCTTGGGCATGATGGGCCTCGTCCTAGCCCCTGTCGTAGCCGGCATCGCAGGCACTATCGGGAGTGGTCTAGGCAAGTCGAGCGGCACAATCGCCCTCTCCGACGAGGCCGCCTCTCGCTAGCCACTCCCGCAGATTGGAGTAGAGGGTAGCTGTTGCGCCGATGGTCACGGTCAGGGAGTCAATTCAATCGTCTGGGTACGACATGTTCTAAATTGG
>CAYYCB010000383.1:0-2538 GCA_964469715.1 uncultured Ktedonobacterales bacterium
TAGCGCTCGGCCGCCGGGCCGTACGCGATGCCCGGCCCCACGGCTATGCGTTCCAGCTCAATCAACCGCTCGGCGAAGGCTATGCCGTCGAACGGCTCATCATCAGGGATGCCTGCGAGGTGCGCGACCGGCACGAGCGCGTAGAAGGCGCCCGCCGGGATAGTCTCGATGTGGCCTTGGGCCTGCAGAATCTCCACCGCGAGATCGCGCCTCGCGCGGTAGGCCGCCACCATCTCGCCGACGCACTCCTGCGGCCCGGTGAGCGCCTCTTCGGCGGCTCGCTGCACGAAGAGCGGGAGGTTGTTCACTTGCGCGCCGACGACGAGGGCCAGCGGTCCTGCCACCCGCGGCGGGCAGACCGCCCAGCCGATGCGCCAGCCCGTCATCGCGTAGGATTTCGAGCAGGTGCCGATGGTGACGACGCGGCCGTCCGGGTCGAGCGCGGCGGGGCTGACGTGCTCGCCTTCAAACAGCACCTCGTCGTAGCATTCGTCCGAGAGGATCCACAAATCGTGCCGGCGCGCGATCTCCACCAGCGCCTCGATAGTCTCGCGCGGGAAGACGGCGCCGGTCGGGTTGGCGGGGCTGTTGACGAGCAGAAGCTTTGTGCGCGGCGTGATCGCCGCTTCTAGCGCCTCAAGATCAGGCAGCCAGCCGCGCTCCGCCACGAGCGGGTAGCGCACTCCCCTCACGCCGGAGGTCGCGAGCATCGCATCGTATCCCGCCCACGCGGGATCGGGGATGAGCACATCGTCGCCCGGTGCGCAGAGGGTCAGGAATCCCGCCATGAGCGCGCCCGTTCCTCCGGCGGCCATCACCACCTGTCCGGGTGTCACGGCGAGGTGATTGATCCGTGCCGCGCGCGTGGCGACGGCCTCGCGGAGCGAGGGTATGCCGTTGCTGGGACCATACCCCTGACGCTCGTCGGCCAACGAACGCAGCGCCGCCGCGACGATGTGCGCGGGCGTTGCGAAGTCGGGCTCACCGAACTCCAGGTGGATAACGTCGCGCCGGCCGTGGACCAACGTGCCGATCCGAAACATCGGATTCGGCCTCTGGTCTGCCAGAGAGGGGTTGAGGGCTGGCATGGCGTGATATCCGATACGGCAGGTCGGGCGCCGCGTCTCAGCCGAGAGCGGTGGCGACGCCGACGATGCCCGCGATGAGCGTGCTGATGCCAAAGAGGAGATACGCGGCCACGGCGAGCGGGGGATTGGGCTGGTTCGCCTGGAAGACGATGGCGCCGTAGATACCCGCCGCCTGTACCACCAGCGAATAGAGCGTCAGCGCGATCCCCTGTGCCCAGCGGCGCGCGTTGGTCATCGTGCCCCGCCTCAGCACCGGTCGCGTCAGCGCCTGTGCCCCGAGCACGCTCGCCAGCAGGACGATCACGATCCAGCCCGTCGCCAGTTGCAGCACCGGCAGGTCGCGACGATCATTGCTGAGCACGAAGGCGCCCAGCGTCACCACCATGAGGCCCCAGAGCACTTCGATGCCCGCGAACGTCAGCATTGTCTTGCCGAAGCGCGTCAACGGCGTCTCTCCGAGGCGAATCCACGCTCCGGGATATTTCTGCTTCGCGGGCTTAGCGTCCGCCTGGGCAGTGCGCGGGTCGCGAGCGCCCTTGGCCGGTAGCGGAGCAATCGCGCCGTCACGTGAGGCATCCGCCACGGCGGTTCGCACGCCGCTAGCTTGCGCGGGGAGAGCATCCCCGCGGGCGACTGCGCGCTGCTTGCCGCTGCGCGTGTCCTCGGGAGCGTTCGCCGTCCGGTTCGCCGGTAAGACCGCCGCCTGACGCCCGGTGCGCTGGTCCACGCCAGGCAGCACCGCCGCGGCGATGGTCCGAGCGGGAGCAGGTGCGGGCGATGCCGCGGCCTTCGCCACGGCGCGCATGTTGCCGGTGCTGCCGCCAAGAGGCGGGTTAACCGCCGCACGTTTGGCCGAGAGATCGGGCGAGCTCGGGCGGCTGACTTGCGCTCCCTGCATGCGGTCCACAGGGCGCAACTGCGCGCTGCACGTCGCGCAGCGATCCGCTTCGGGCCGGTTCTGCGTCCCGCAGCGATGGCAGATCAGTGGCGTAGTCGCCATCTGGGCGCCGGTTAGTTTCTGCAGCGCCGCCGTCAATTCCTCGCTGAGGTGACGTGCGGACTGCTGGCGGTTATTGGGAGAGAGTTCGAGCGTGCGCATGACGATGCGATCTGTCTCCTCGCTCACGCGTGGATTCAGCTTGCGCACCGAGACGAGCCGCATGTTCGAGCTGCCTGCGCCAGTCTGTGCCATCAGACGAGCGGGCGCCTCTGGGGGATCTTTGCCCGTCAAGCACGCGTAGAGTGTGGCGCCGAGACCATAGATGTCGGTGCGCGGGTCGGTGCGCCCCTTCGCCATGTACTGCTCGGGGGGGGCGAAGCCAGGCGAGACACCCTGCGCCGCCGTCATCGTCGGGCCCTTCTGGTGCAGCTTCGCCAGCCCGAAATCGATGAGGATCGGCATACCCTCAGGGGTGATCTTGATGTTCGCCGGCTTGATGTCACGGTGGAT
>CAYYCB010000384.1:0-2534 GCA_964469715.1 uncultured Ktedonobacterales bacterium
GCGCCACGAGGAGGATGATGAGCGAGTATTCGACTAGCCCCTGACCACGTGTTGTAGTGATGTAGTGAATTGGCATCATGGCACTCCCTCGGACTTTGGCCTCACGCGGCCATATGTCGCGCGCTAGTGTACAGAAAATGCGGGTTTGTGGCAAGAACTTTCTTTGGTTGCGTGCAAGTGGGGCGAGCGGCGGCATGTCGGTACCAATGTGCTAGCCAGTAGTGGGCGGCGCCCGCCAGCATGAGAGGCCGGAGGTGGTCTCTGCGGAGGCGCATGGGCATGAGGACTAGCATGTAGTCAGTTGTTCGATGCCTTTAGGAAGCGCCCGACGATTGGCGTCTGTCTTGACAGCGGCGCGCTTGGTAGCCCACTATTGGCCGGGGGACGATCTCAACAGGGAAGGCACGCCATGACAGCGCACCGTGCGCCAGAGGCTGGGGCGCAATACGATACCATCATCGCGGGGGCGGGAGCCGCAGGGCTTTTCGCTGCCTATGCGCTTCTCCGACGGGCGCCGGGGGCGCGGGTGCTCATCGCCGACGCAGGCCCCGGTCTGGCGGAGCGCGAGCGGGCGGCGAGCGCCGAACTGGGCGGTTTGGGCGGAGCAGGGCTTTACCTTGGCGGCAGGCTGTATCTTGGGCCGGCGACCATCCCCGCGATGCCTCCGGGCGTGGCGCCAGCGGGGATGCGCCCCGTGCTGGAAGGTGAGCGCTACCTGACGCGGTCGCGAGAGGTGGACGCGATTTTCGCGGGACTGGGCGCCACGTCGGCGATACGCGAGGGGCCCGACGCGCGTATGCGGGAGGCGGTTGAACAGGCACGCGCCGTCGGGTTGGACTATGTGGCGAGCTATCCGGTGCGGCTCTTGGGGGTGGATGAGCGGCGCGGTGTCTTGCGGGCGTTGATCGCGGACCTTGAGAGCCGGGGTGTCTCGCTCTTCTACGGGACGTTGGTTTCTGGGGCGCAGCGCGCGCGAGTGGGCTTCCGCGTCGCGCTCTCAGCCGCGGGCGACGGCCAGATGACGGCCTCAATCGTGACGACGAAGACGCTGGTACTCGCGCCGGGACGCTATGGCGCCGAGTGGCTGGTGCGGTCGGCGCGCGAGCTGGATGCCGAAGTGGTGGCCCTGCCACGGGCCTATGGCGTGCGTATCGAGGCGCGGGCGAACGCTTTCCAACCTCTGACGGACGTGAATCCCGATCCGCGACTTCAGCTCGCGCTGGGCGATGACGCCATGATCAAGACCTATGCGACCTGCCCTGGCGGGCGTGTCACCGCCGTCGAGCGCTATGGGCGCACCGTAGCGAGTGGGGTGCCGGTCTCGGTCGCGGAGCGAGGACCAAACACCACAACGGCCTTGCTGCTGCAGCCCGGTGTGGACGGGGCAAAGGGTCGGTGGCAAGGGGGCGAATATGTGGCGGGTCGCCTCAACGAACGAACGCCTGGCAAGCTTACGGTCCAACGGCTCGGCGACCTGCGGCGGGGTGAGGCGACGACGGCTGGCGCCTTAGCGGCTAATGCGGTGCGGGCGACTGATGGAGATGCTGTGCCGGGGGCGCTGCGGGACGCCTACCCTGAGGCCTACTGGGAGGCGATGGAGCGCCTGTTGGAACGGCTAGACCGGCTCGCTCAGGGTGTGGCGGGGGACGACACACTTATCTACGGACCGACGGAGGAGCATTTCTGGCACTTTCCGACGGACAAACACCTGCAAACAACGGCCGCAGGACTCTTCGTCGCTGGGGATGGGCCAGGGCAGAGCCAGGGGGTCGTCCAGGCGGGTGTGGCGGGCCTATTGGCTGGCGAGGGGATCGCCGCGACCCTTGCGAAATAAGGTGTGTATCTTAGGGTCGGCGCAGGGCGCGCATGGGACGCCAATCGCGAGTGACGCGACGACGTCCCACACGGCTCTATACGGCCCTATAGTTCGACGTAGACGTTCTTCACCTCGGTATACAGGTTGAGGCCGTACATGCCGAGCTCGCGTCCGATGCCGGATTGCTTGTAGCCGCCGAACGGCGCTTCCACGTAGATGCTGTAATTCGTGTTGATGGAGAGTGTTCCGGTGCGGACGCGCCGGGCGGTGCGGTGGGCACGGCCGATGTCACGTGTCCAGATGGAGCCGCTGAGGCCGTAGATACTGTCGTTGGCGATACGCACGGCGTCGTCCTCGGTGTCGAAAGGTATGACACTGACGACCGGCCCGAAGATTTCTTCCTGAACGATGCGCATGTCTGGCCGCGCGTCGAGGAAGACAGTGGGCAGCAGGAAGTTGCCGTTTGCGAGCGCGTCGTCATCTGGCTCTTTGCCGCCAAATGCGAGCGTCGCGCCGTCCTCCTGGCCTACTCGGATGTAGTCCTGCACCTTGGCTTTCTGCTGTGGCGAGATGATCGCGCCCATGTCGGTGCTCTTGTCGAGCGGGTTGCCGACCTTCATCTGACTGACGCGCGAAAGTAATCGCTCGGTGAATTTATCAACCACCGCCCTCTGGACGAGGATGCGTGCGCGGGCGGTGCAGTCCTGGCCTGCGTTGC
>CAYYCB010000385.1:0-2520 GCA_964469715.1 uncultured Ktedonobacterales bacterium
CGCCATCATACGAAGGGCCCGACAAGCGGTCACGAAGTAGCCCACTGGGGGTATGGCGCTCCCGCCTGCCCCCGTCACAGCCAGCGTGCCCGCTGCGGGGTCATAGACGCTCCATCTGGAATGTCGCGGGACCTGAGAGAGCATCCCGTCCCCAGTCTCCAGACTGACGTGCTCTCAGCCGTCGTAGGCGAAGCGCTGCTCCGACGACGGATAGTACGTCGCGGGACCACCCGTGCCCGCCGCGAACCCAGCCCCAGGGGAGTAGTCAACCACCACGTCGTCGCGCAGCGCGGCCACCACACGGTCGAGCGGTGTCCCGCTGGGCTTGGGCCACGCGGGAACATGCCCGGAGCGCTGAGCCTGCACCGCCTCCACCAGTGTCCGCGCCTGCGCATCCAGCCCTTCGAGGGACTCACAGATCTCCTGATGCTGTTCCAGGCGGGCCAGCAGGTAGTTCAAGCTGTTCGAGACATGCCAAAGCTGCGATTGCTTGTATGAAGGCAAGCGCAGGCCCTTCTGGCCGTTGACCGTGAGATGCAGCGTCTTCTCGATGGCCGTGAGCGCCTGCGCCTCTTCGCTCATCGACTCCTCCCCGTCCTCCCCGTCGACGTCGGTCGCCTGAGCGCCGGCCGTTTCTTCTTCTGCGCTCCGAGAAGAACGTGGCGACTTGCCGAATACGGCGGATCGCGAAGTGAAGAGCACCAGCCCGCAGAGCACCAGACCGACGGCATAGATGCCAAGCGCGGCCACGTTGCGGTTGGTGATGGCGAGCGGCAGCGACGTGAACCAGAGCAGCGTCATCACCACGAGCAACAGGCCACTTGGCGTCCGCGCCTGGCGCCCGGTTGCAATTGTCGTCTCCGCCGGCGCCAGGCTTGGCCCATCCGCCCTACGGGCCGAGTCTATAACGTTCGCCACCTACGTACCACCTTTCCATGCGACTCGGCATTGGCGTCAGACGCCAAGTTGCCGCCTCCCGAGGGGCGCGCATGGCGCAGAGTGGGTGCCAGTGGTGGAGAAAACGCAACGGAATGCGTTGGGAAATCGCGACGCGTGGTATGGGCAGCACCCAATGGAGGACGAAGGTGCGGCGCTTAGCCCAGCGCTTGCGCGAGATCGGCGATCAGGTCGTCAGGATGTTCCAGGCCAATCGAGAGACGCAGCAGATTGGCGGGTGTCGACGAATCGGGCCCCTCAACCGAAGCGCGATGCTCGATCAAGCTCTCGACCGCGCCGAGGCTCGTCGCGCGAGTGAAAACTTCCACCTTCGCCGCCACGGCCATCGCCGCCTCGCGCCCCCCGCGCACCTGCACGGAAATCATGCCGCCCGGAAGCGTCATCTGGCGTGCCGCCACCTCATAGCCGTGATGCTGTGGCAAGCCGGGATAGTGGACCGCCTCGACCGCGGGATGCTCCGTGAGGAACGCGGCGACGCGGGCGGCGTTCTCCGCGTGGGCGCGCACACGATAGGGCAGCGTGCGGATGCCGCGCAGCACCAGCCAGCAGTCGAATGGCGAGGGAACCGCGCCCCCGGTCTGCTGAAGCGCCCGGACACGCTCCGCGAAGTCATCCTCCGTGCGAAACACGACAGCGCCGCCCAGCACGTCGCTGTGGCCGCCAAGGTACTTCGTGGTGGAATGCATCGCCGCATCGGCGCCGAGCGCGAGCGGGCGCTGCAGCACCGGCGTAGCCCACGTATTATCCACTACACAACGAGCGCCGGCCTCGTGGGCAAGCGCCGCCACGGCGGCAATGTCGGTGATCTTGAGCAGCGGATTCGACGGCGTCTCGACCCAGACCAGCCGTGTCTCAGGCCGCAGCCCCGCGCGGACGGCGTCCAGGTCGGAGAGGTCTGCGAAGGTGACGGCGAGGCCCCACGGCACGAAGGTCTCTCGCAGCAGCCGCCGAACACCATGGTAAACGTCGTCAGGCGCGAGCACATGGTCGCCAGGGCGTAGCGCCTGGAAGACCGCCATCGCCGCGGCGACGCCCGAGGAGAAGGCGACGCTGGTCGCGCCACCTTCCAGCGCGCTGAGACTGGCCTCTAGCGCCTGGCGGTTGGGATTGCTCGTGCGCGAATAGATGTGGCCGTGCGGATAGGAGCCATCTGGGGCGCGCTCGAACGTCGTGGAGGGATGAATCCCAGGGGCCACCGCGCCGGTGGCCGGGTCTGCCTCTATGCCGGCGTGGACCGCCAGCGTCTCAATATGCGCCGCGCGCCCATTCTGCCGCATAGTCGTGCTCCTACGCTCGCGTCCGCCTGCATCGGCAGAGTATAGCACGGTCCACTGCCCGCGCCCCGGCGCGCTGCCCGACAAGCGCGACAAAGGCGCCCAGCCGGTGAGCCGAGCGCCTTCGTCAATGAGTCTCGATGAGCCGCGCCGTGTTACCCCTTCGACGCCACCTCCACGGGCTGCTCCGTGCGGACACGCCGGCTCCGCGAACGCCGCGTGAGCAGCACGAATGCCGCAATCAGCAGTGAGGCTGCTGAGAGCATCGTCGCTGCCCCCGGCTGCGGGA
>CAYYCB010000386.1:0-2507 GCA_964469715.1 uncultured Ktedonobacterales bacterium
CCCCAGACCTGCACGACCGTGTAGGTGAGGCCCGTGACGTCGGGTCGGGCAAGGTGTTGCTCGACCTCAGCGATGGTGGCGTCGAGCTCAGACTCGGTCCACGTGCCCAACGAGAGCAGCCGCGGGCGCAGGGAGTTAGCGAACTGGATAGGCACGCGCAGGTAGGGATGTCCGGGCGGGAGGGCGATGACACCGGCGCGGATGCGTACGTCTTGAAGGCCGGCAGCAGTCAACATGCCGAACAGGCGACCGCCAGCATCGAAATCGCCACCGCCGGCGCGGAAGGCCGCGAGGATGGCGCCTTTGAGCCGGTCGAAGGCCGGCGCGGCAGGGAAAACGGCCCACGATCCGCTATCCGGCTCCTGGACGACGACGATCCCGCCGGGCCTTGTGACGAGTAAGAGCTGCGGCAGCAACTCGGCATCGCGGCCGACGGGTGCGAAGAGAAAGCGGGTGTGAGTGAGATCGAAGGATTCGGGAGCGAGGCTCGTGTGGTAGGCGTC
This sequence comes from uncultured Ktedonobacterales bacterium, assembly GCA_964469715.1. Lineage (GTDB taxonomy): Bacteria > Chloroflexota > Ktedonobacteria > Ktedonobacterales > JADMIN01 > CAWAWP01. Next base: position 504 of record CAYYCB010000386.1, read on the forward strand.
GTCCTGCAATAGGGTGACAGGCGCGAGTGCAGGCCCACCACTGTTCTCCTCGGCCAAATAGGCGCGGGCCGCGTCGAGCATCTTCGGCTCGGCGTCCGTGCCGACGACGCTGCCCGTCGGTCCGGCGCGTCGAGCGAGCGGGCCAAGGACGCCCATGGCGCCGCAGGCAACGTCCAGGCAGCGCCATCCCGCTTGAACGCCAACGATGTCGAGCAGTGCATCTGCCTGGGGCTCCAAGACGCGCGCCTGCAAGCGTAAGCGCTCAAGCTCAGTGGTCGCCGTGAGCAGGTAAGTATTGGGCTGGGTCATCGCGGGCCTCCCATCAGCCTCAATCCTCTATCTTCCCGTAAATTGATCCGGTGCATTATACACGCTTGGTTTCGCGGAGGGCGATGGGAAGCTGGTCGAGGAGGTCACCGGCGAGGAGGCCGGCGTCGCCAATACGGTCGCTGACGAGGCGACTGGCGCAAGCGTGGAGGTAGACGGCAGCGGTGGCGGCCGCGTAGGGCTCTACGCCCTGGGCGAGCAGACCGCCAATGGCTCCTGAGAGGACATCGCCGGTGCCCGCCGTAGCAAGGGCGGGATTGCCCGGCCAGTGGATGCGCAGCCGTCCGTCGGGCGCGGCAATCAGCGTGGCGGCGCCCTTGAGCACGACGTTGAGGCGCCAATCGCGGGCGGCATCGCGCGTCACGGGGATACGGTCGGGGCCGCCGCCGGAAACGCTCTTTCCGCCGCGCAATCGCGCCATCTCGCCGGGATGTGGCGTGATGACGGTCTCATGTGGCAAGTGTTCCCACCAGCGGTCCAGATGCGAGAGATTGTTGAGACCGTCGGCGTCCACGAGAACGCGTGGGCGAGCATCGTCGGGCATGGCCTTCAGGCCAGCGAAGAGCCGTTCGAGAAGGGCACGTGTGGCGTCTGATTGGCCGAGGCCAGGGCCTACGATGAGCGCGCGATAGCCTTCGAGCGCGGCGAGAAGGGAGTCCGCACGCTCTTGAGGGGCAGCGGAGGCGGGAGGCATCAGGTGGAAAGTGGCCTCGGTAAGCTTGGCGGCATAGATTGGGGCGAGATCAGGCGAGACGGCCATCGTCACAAGGCCAGCGCCAACGCGCCCGGCGGCGGTTGCGGCCATGTAGGCCGAGCCGGGGTAAGCAAGCGAGCCCGCGAAGACCATGACCTTGCCAAATGTGCCCTTGTTGCTGTTGAGCGGCCGAGGCGGCAGAATTGAGCGCACGCGAGCGACGTCAATCCAATCCATTTCGGCGGGGATGGGCATGTCACCGGGCAAACCGATGCTGCCCACGGCAAGACGGCCGACGAAGTCCGAGGCGGGGAAGAGGAATAGGCCAACCTTGGGGAAGGCGAGGGTGACAGTAAGGTCGCAGGGCGGCGTGCCTTCGTCGACCTCTCCGGTGTCGGCGTTCATGCCCGTGGGGAGGTCCACTCCCAAGACGAGCAGATCAGGGCGGCGCTCGCGCTCCTCGCGCACGAGCTGAAGCAGGCGGCGCATGGAAGGCTCAAGTGGACGAGCATTGCCGGTGCCGAGGAGGGCATCGGCCACGACGTCTGCGCGGGAGATGGCCTCGTGGACGGCGGCGAGGTCGTCATTCACGGGGATATAGCGGGTGCCTATTTCGAGGCGGCGCTCCTTCCAGGCGTAGAGCGTGACTTCGGCGCCCCACTCCGTGAGAAAACGCCCAAGAACGCGGCCGTCGCCGCCGTTGTTGCCTGGTCCGACGAGGATCAACACATTGCATTTGCCAACGTCGCCGCCAAGGTAATCGCAGAGGATCTCTGCGACGCTGTGCCCCGCATGCTCCATGAGGATGGGCGAGGTGAGGCCATAGTCGGCCTCGGCACGGCGCTCAATCTCGCGCATCTGGGCTACGGTGACGACATTCATCGCAGTCTTCCTCCTGGGACTATTGAATCACACGGCGATGAGCGTAGTTATCAATCACTTGGGGCACGGCCGAATCTCAAAGGGGTTCGGGGAATTAGAGG
>CAYYCB010000387.1:0-2494 GCA_964469715.1 uncultured Ktedonobacterales bacterium
CAATGGGGCTAAAGCCCTCGCGACACGCCAACCACCGAGACGAAATTGGTATGAGACCGGCGCGCCGGGCAACAGTGCCGAGAAGCGCGACGAGTCTGGCAAACTGCCGATCCGCCTGGGTTACCGCCTATGCGGGCCGCCATCCTATGCGGCCGAGAGTAGAGTGGGGGAAGAGGCTCGCCTACGACGTCCCTATCGGCGAGCCAGCGTACGGCTCGGACCTTCGCCGCGCGTATGGAGCGAGTCCGTGTGGATGATGACGGGCAAACGTGACAATGTCAGGGTCATGGCGGTCATGGCGCGGCCCTCCGGGCAGACCGAACAGCGGCTGCCCCTGCTTCGCGTTGCAACCGGTCTCACCGAGAGGGCGAGGCCGCATCACCGGGCGCACCATCTCTCTCGTGAGGGCCCTCAACGCGAGAGATGCCGGCCGCGGAGCAACGAAAAACCCTCGTCCGGTACGCCACTATCTGGCGTAGGGACGAGGGTCGTCAGATCCCCGCGGTGCCACCCTGATTGCCGCATCACACCTGCGCGCGATGCGACCTCTCAACTGTCCGTCTCGGCATGTGGACTCCATCCGGCGTACTTGCGCGGCATCCCAATCGGGACATCAAACGCTTTCTTCCGCCGACCGCTCGTGAGCGCGTTCGCCGTGGCTCGATCCCCTGAGCTTCCACTCTGTCTCAGGTCGCTGATGGAGAACCGCTGGTTACTTTTCTCACTCGACGCGGGCCGATATTCGGTTTTTCGTCGCTGACGAAGAACGTTACCATCGAAGCGGGCGCTTGTCAAGGGTGCGAGAGGGAGCGTCGAGTGGGATGTTGTCGCGGCAGTGAAACTGCCGGCGCAGGACGTGAGGCGGGATGTGGTCGTGTGCGGTCGCGGCGCTAAAGGCGCCGGCGCAGGGCGCGAGACGGGCGGAAATGTTTGGTGTGATACCGATTTGGGTTAGGTTGTCGCGGTAGTGAAACTGCCGGCGCAGGGTGCGCTGTAGCCCACACTATTAACCAACACCCCAGACGAAATCAGTGTGAGAGGGAAACGTCGGGCGTGGGCCGCGTACTGTGCGTCCCTACGGCGCGGGCGCGCTGGCAACCGCTCTCTCGTAGCGCGCGGCAATGCGGTGGGCAAGCGCGACGTCACCTCGGTGCGTGAAGCCGGCGCGCTCGTAGTACGCCCGCAGCTCCGGATTCGTGGCGTCGCAATCCAGCCGGAGCAACGCCTTGCCCATCTCCGCCGCGTATCGTTCGGCCCAGCGCAGCATCGCGAGACCCACGCCCTGGCCCCCGAACGCCCGGCACACCATCAGCCCATGGACGTAGAGCGCCTCGCCGGGCAGGTCTGCCCACAAATCATCTTTGGTCGTGACGGCGACCTTGCCTGCCGCGACGCCGCCGCGCAGCGCGATGTACATCTCTCCGCGAGCGATGACGTCCGCGAAAATCTCGGCCAGCGGGCGTGGTGGATGCCCCGGCTCGTAGCCGCGCGCCCGCACCCAGGCGACCGCGTCCTCTTCGATGGCGACCGCCGTATCCAGATCGTCCGGCGTGGCCCGCTGGATGGCAAGAGGACGTTGTGGCGTGGCGAGCGCGTCGGAGTGTCCCATGACGAATTACCCTGCCAGCGCTATGTCCAGAGCCCCGCTCGTCTCATGCCTCGCTTCGTGGGAAGGCGACGCCGGTGGCGAGGTCCGCTCGCGACGATTCTCACGGATCATCTGGGCGAAGCGGTCGAAGAGATAGCGGTTGTCCTGGGGGCCGGGGGCGGCCTCGGGGTGGAACTGGACGGAGAAGGCGGGCAGGTGTTCGTGGACCAGCCCCTCGACCGAGCCGTCCGAGAGGTTGAGGTGGCTGACACGCAGACCGCTGGCGGGAGGCAGGCTGGCGGCCTCGACCTGGAAGTTGTGGTTCTGGCTGGTGACGGTGACGCGGCCGGAGGGGAGCTCGCGGACGGGGTGGTTGGCGCCGTGGTGGCCGAAGGGCAGGCGAGAGGTGCGCGCCCCGGCGGCCAAACCGAGGATCTGATGCCCCAGGCAGATCCCCATCAAAGGAATGCGCTCCTGCCAGACGAGCGCCCGCGTCAGCTCAACGAGCTGCTGCACCGACTCGGGGTCGCCGGGACCGTTGGAGAGCAGCACGCCGTCCGGACGCAGGCGGCGGACGGTGGCGAGGTCCACGCGCGGAGGCGCGACGGTGACATGCAGGCCGCGCTCGGCGAGACAGCGGGCGATATTGTGCTTGTAGCCGGTGTCGATGAGCAGCACGCGCGGCGCGTCGGGATCGGCTGGGGCAGGCCAGGGAGTGCCGTTCGTGTCGTCCTCGGCGACCTCGGCGACGACATCGAGCTCGGTGACGGTGCGTACGGCGCGGGCTTCGGCGGCGAGCGCCGCCGCGTCGGGGATCGCGCCGGCGGGGAAGGCGCGGAGCACGCCGCGCAGGGTGCCGTGCGCGCGCAGGTGGCGGGTGAGGGCGCGTGTATCCAACTCACAGAG
>CAYYCB010000388.1:0-2473 GCA_964469715.1 uncultured Ktedonobacterales bacterium
TGGTGGCGCGAGAGGAAACGGGCGGGGCGATGGGGAGCAACAGGGACGGCCGGCGGCGTGCGCTGCGGGTTGCGCTTCTCGCGATGGGGCTGCTGGTGCTTGCGTTGGCGGGGTGTGGCGGCCCTGTGGCGCGCGGCCAAGCGCCAGGCGCGACCGCCACGGCCGTCGCCCCACCTATCGGCACGACGGTCACTCGTGACGTCTCTTATGGTCCGCTGCTCGCTGAGCGGCTCGACCTCTGCCTGCCGCAGCAGGCCGCATCTCTCCATGCCGCGGTGCTGTTCCTTCATGGCGGCGGATGGCGCGCGGGCGACAAGTCGGCTTTCGCGGTCCAGTGCGGCCAGCTTGCGGCGTTGGGCTTCGTCGCCGTCACGGTGAACTATCGTCTCTCGCAGGACGCCCCCTGGCCGGCCCAGCTCGTGGACGCGCAACTCGCCGTGCGCTGGCTCCGTGCCCAGGCCGCGCGCTTCGATCTCGATCCGCTGCGCGTCTGCGCGTGGGGCTTCTCGGCAGGCGGCCATCTGGCGGCGCTCCTCGGCGAGCTCGACACCTCGCATCCGGGCGATGAGGCTGCTCTCTACGCCGGCGAGTCTCCCAAGGTCGATTGTGTCGTGGACGAGGCCGGCCCCGCCGATCTCGCTGCGGTCCAAACGGAGCCGCTGCGCGATATGGTCACGCAGCTCTTCGGCGGCCGCACCGCCGAGCACGATCCCACCGCCTATCAGGATGGATCTCCGATTGCCTACGCCGCTGCCGATGCCGCCCCGATGCTCATCCTCCATGGGACGCGCGACACCACCGTGCCACTCGAGCAGTCGCTGGCGCTGGTGAGCGCCCTCCGGGCGGCGGGCGCCTCCGCCCAGCTCGTCACCTTCGACGGCGAGCATGCGCGTGTGGGCCTGACCCGTACGCAGAGCGACGCCCTCGACGTCCAGCTCGTCGCCTTCGTGCGGGCCGCGCTCCACGCCTGAGACGGCGCATTCCTCGCCATAGAAGGGCAGTTGTGGGAGCCTGCCAGGCGTATATCCTGCGATGACGAAGGCTTGCGGAAACGTCCGCTCTAGCGTACAGTGGAATGTACGGAAGGGGGCGTACCATGGCCAGGATGTTACCCATCACGGAAGCGCGCGAGCAGCTTATGAAGCTCTCAGAGGAGATGGCGCGTCCGGGAAGCACGGAAGCCGTCACTATCACCAAACACGGAAAACCCGTGATGGCGGTGATGTCCTACGATGCGTATGAGTCCCTGATTGAGACACTAGCGATCTTGAGTGATCGGGAGACGACCGAGGCGCTACGACGTAGTCTCGACGATGTCAGTGGTGGTCGCGTGCAGGACCTGGAGGATGTCTTCGCCGAGCTTGGGTGGTAGACCATGCAACACTGGCGTGTGGTGGTGACCGCGGAGGCTAAACAGCAGCTTGAGAAGATCACGGATGAGCGAGTCCAGCGCCTTATCAAAGATGCGCTGACGGGCCTTGCAATCAATCCAAACGAGCAGGGCAAACCTCTGGTGGGCGATCTGGCAGGCTATCGCAGCCTTCGCATCGTGGGGCAACGATACCGCGTTCTCTACAAAGCGGAGGATCAGAAGGTAACCGTGTACGTTGTGTCCGTGGGCATCCGAAGGGAGGGCGACAAAGCAGATGTCTACGAAGTCGCCAAGAAGCTCTATCAGGCGTACACGGAAAGGCAGAACCAGCAACGACCACCGTCCGAACGCTAGGTTGTGAGAGGTAGGGGAAGCCGGCAGCGACGGCGCCGAAGGGCATGTGAGCATTGCCGTCTTGCAGTTGACGCAGAACCTGCTGGCGAAGTGCGGCGTCGGGATTCATGGACGCTCTCTCCTTCCCGTGTGGTCAAGGATTGTCGCAGGGAGCATACGCCGCAGGGCCACGAGCGTGCCTGCGCCGAGGCGCGAGATCATCGAGAAAGCCGATACGGACCATTGCCCTATCGGATAGACGAGCGGATATACTGGCAGGCAGAGCATGTATCCCGCCGCGCGGGCGTGGTCCGGGGTCGTTCCGCCGCCTGGGATGGCACCCGGTCGTGCGGCGTGCGGCCGGCCGCGTGCGCTATACTGCGGGATGCATGCATTCGGCATCGAAGAGGATGGCCGTATTCCGTTTCGTCGCGGATCAGCGAGCGCCGATTGGGCGGAGGGGGCGAGGCAGGCCCCGCCCCTACACCCGAGAGCGTAAGCCCTTGAATGAGCGCTGAGCCGCGGACGGTCGGAGCGCCCCTTCCCCACACTCTCCTGCAAGGGGTATGAGCACCATGGCATCGCCAACCAATCGTTTCGGCGCGCGGGCAAGCCTCGCGACTGGCGGCGGCAACGTCGGCATCTACCGGCTGGACGCGCTGGCCGGGCAGCAGACCACGCCTATCGAACAGCTTCCTTTCACCGTGCGCATTCTGGTGGAGAACGCGCTGCGCAACGCGGACCTCGCGCCGGACCTCGTGAGCGAGG
>CAYYCB010000389.1:0-2468 GCA_964469715.1 uncultured Ktedonobacterales bacterium
ATGCGGAAGTCGTCGTAGGAGATGTGCGTGAAGGCTGGACCGCCGTTGACGTCGCCCACGGCGTAGACACCGGGCACGGACGTCTCCAGCCGCTCGTTGACGGGAATGTACCCGTGCCGGTCGGACTGGATGCCGGCCGCCGCAAGGTTCAGCCGCTCGGTGTTGGGCGTGCGTCCGGTGGCGACGAGCAGATGGGAGCCGGCGATTGTGCGCTCGGCGCCGTCCTTACCCCGCACGACCAGCTCGACAGCGCCGCTCGTGCCCCGCTGCGCTCGCAGCGTCTCCGTTTCGAGGCGCAGCTCGATACCGTCCTCACGAAGAATGTCCGCGACGGCGTCGGCCACGTCGTCGTCCTCGCGCGAGAGCAGGTGCGCGCTCCGCTGGATGATCGTGACGCGAGCTCCAAGCCGCCTGAAAAGCTGGCCGAACTCCAGCGCGATGTAGCCTCCGCCGAGGATGAGCAGGTGCTCCGGCACCTCTGCCAGCTCCATGATGGAGGTGGAGTTGAGCGTCGGCACGTCGCGCAGACCCGGCGTGTCGGGGAGGCTGGGCCGGCAGCCAGTGTTGATGATGATCGTCTCCGCGGTGAGGGCTCGTGTGCCGCCGTCGTTGAGGCGCACCTCAAGCGTCTTCGGGCCGGTGAAGGTCGCTTCACCCATGATCAGCTCGTCGCCTTCCGTGGACCGGATGCGCCGCTCGCTGCCGCCGCGGAAGCTCTCAACAATGTCGCGCTTGCGCTGGCGAACCTTCGTCTCATCGATGGTGATGTTGCCGGTGTGAACGCCGTAGTCGGCGCCGCGGCGCGCGAGGTAGGCGACACGCCCGCTGGCGATCATCGTCTTGGTGGGCGTGCAGCCCTCATTGATGCATGTCCCGCCGACGTGCTCGCGCTCTACGATGGCCGTCTTCTTGCCCGCCCGCGCGAACGCGGAGGAGAGTGGCCCGCCCGCCTGCCCCGCACCGAGGATGATCACGTCGAACTGCTCTGGTGTCGCTGGCATGGCTCCGGATCCTCCCGTTCGCTGCTCTAGCCGACTTCCGTCTGTCCGCCTGGTGGAAGCCGGCTCTTCGTGGCTGACCGATGTTCGACACCCGCCGAGTAGGTAGCGACGAGCCAACCCAGGCGTGTAAGACGCTACTATCCACTGCCTCTGGTTCAGCCCGCGTGTGCGCTACGGCGCGACTGTACTGTGTCACGGTGGTCGCCGTCGTTACAAGTCCGCGCCGTGCGCTTCCTATGATCCATTCCCTGATCTCGGAGATAGGGAGCACTCTTCGACGTGTTGGTGCTGTATGGCAAATCTGTCGCACCATCTGTACCGAATGGGTTGGGGGTTATGTGGATTACTCGAGCCGGTTATTCACTGGAATGCCCCAGTTGTCCACATAATATTATGTGCACGTTAAGTGCGCCTAAAGGGGCACAGCACCGCGCGGCACGACGAATATCGATTGGTAGATACGGCACGGCGCCTCCAAACATACACTGGAAAGAGATTGTAGCCTGATTCCAGCGCTACATCGGCGACGCCGCGCAATCTGTTCCGTTCCCTACGGTATAGGATCAGCTATCTCGCTTCCTCCGGCGCCAGCCCGACGCGGCGCGCGATCTCTTCCGCCGCGGCGTATGGGTTCGTCCGGCGCTCCACGACGGCGGCGGTGGTGGCCTCCCACTCCTCAGGACCCACGGTGGCAAAGATGCGTTCGAGCAGCGCCTGATGCAGCAGCGCCAGCATCTCGCTCCGCGCCTGCTGCCCACTGCGAGCGGCGAGCTGGCCCGTCTCGCGCAGCGACTTCAAGTGGTCTCCGAGCTTATCGGCAAGCTCTGGGATGCCCTCGCCGCTCGCGGCGCTCGTCTTCACGATGGGGACGCGCCAGGCGCGTTCGCCGCGGGCGCTATCCAGGCTGAGCAGCATGCGCAGCTCCGCGGCCGTCTGATCCGCGCCGGGGCGATCAGCTTTGTTGACGACGAAGATGTCCGCGATTTCGAGGATGCCGGCCTTGATCGCCTGGATGTCGTCGCCCATGCCGGGCACCGTCACCACAAGCACGGTCTGCGCCGCTCGCACGATCTCCACCTCGGCCTGGCCCGCACCCACCGTCTCGATGATGACGGTGTCGAAACCGGCTGCGTCGAGCGCGCGCACCACGTCGCGCGTGGAGGCGGCAAGACCGCCGAGGCTGCCCCGGCTTGCCATGCTGCGGATGAAGACGTTGGGGTCGCCGGCTAGCTCTTGCATGCGGATACGGTCGCCGAGGATGGCGCCGCCGGTGAAGGGGCTGCTCGGGTCCACCGCGACGATGGCGATGCGCTGGCCGCGTCTGCGCAGCTCGCGGGAGAGTTGCATGACGAGCGTGCTCTTGCCCGCGCCCGGAGAGCCGGTGATACCCACGATATGGGCCTTGCCACCGTGCGCATGAAGCTGCGCCAAGATGGAGCGGGCCTCGGTCGCGTTGTTTTCAACGAG
>CAYYCB010000390.1:0-2455 GCA_964469715.1 uncultured Ktedonobacterales bacterium
ACCGTCAGCGTGTTCTGGTCCTGGTCGGAGTATTGGGAGCTGTAGTTGTCACTGCTCGCATGGGCGCGCTGCAAGGGAGCCGCCCCAGCGGTGCCGGTGAACGCGGCGAGCGAGATGATCAACCCCGCGGTCGGCAACCCAAGCTTCAGGGTGCGCCGCGCGCTTCGGTTCAATTCCTTGTGCATAGTATCCTCCGGTGCGATGCGTTTATGCACGCATTCGTCCTGTCTGGTGCCATTCTGATGGTTCCGAAGGCGTGCGAAGGGATATGACCTTCGCTCCGATCCGAGGGAGCCTGGCTGCTCGCGTGGCCGCCATGGGTGGCATGAGGCCGTGAACGAGCCGCCGAACGCGCTCGGTCGGTTTCGTGTGGGTGGTCGTGAGCCTGATGGTGGAGGTCGCTTGCGGCAGATTCGCAAATTAGCCATCGGGCGTGATTGCGCTATGCCGCGCGAGATTGCCTCTCAGGTAAGGCTCACGACGGCATCAGCCCGGAGGAAGGGGCAGTGAGAGTCGCACGCCGGGGAGGCGTGTATCATTGCGCGGCCGCATCGCCCGTGTCGTCAGGAGGGCGAGCAGCGTGAAATAGAGCAACAGGCCGAATGGGGCGGAGCCTCCACGCGACGAACCACCCGCGAGCGTATATGCTCCCACAGGGCCTGACGGGGCATTCTCAGGCGTCGTAGGCTGCGCCGGCCGCTCGCCTGGAGTGACGCTGGTGGCGGCAGTGAAGGTTGCCGCCACCCTGCCCGCGGCCGGAGCGGTGGGCATCGTCGCAGCGCCCTGGCCCGGCAGCGTGGACGTGGCGGCCGTAGGTATGGCGGAGGAGGGAGCGGGCGCCGTATGGGTAGCATCAGGAGCGCCAGGAACCGGCACGCTGGCCCCAGTCAGCGTTCGCGTCGTAGTGGATAGCGCGCTCGTGACCGGAGCCGTCAGCCGTGTCGCGGTGCTGCCAGCCTGACTGATAATGCCGGTCAGCGTTCCAGTGACGTAGTTCGTGGTCGCTCCCAGCGTGCCGGCCAGGGAACCCGTGGTCGAGCGCAGTGTGCCGGTCGCCTGCTGTGTCAGCACGCCAACAGTTTGGCCTGCCGGCAGCGCCGTTCGGGTCACGGTCTGCGCCGCCTGCTGCGTCGCCTTGCTGACGGCACCCGTCGCCCGCTGAAGCGTCCCGCTCGCCGTCTGCCCAGCCTGCTGGAAGGTTCCCTCGGTCGTGGTGGTCACCCGATCTGCCGTGCCGGAGATGGTCTGCGCCACTTTGGCAGGGGTGGATGCAACCTGCGACCCGCTGATGTTGACAGGCGTTGCGGCGTTCGACGGCGAGGTGGCCACCGGCGCCGATGCCGGCTGAGTCTGTGCCTGGCTGGGAGTTGGTGCCGAGGGCGTTGTGGTAACAGCGCTAGGCGCGAGCGGCGCTATGGCGGTGGTCGCCGTCGAGGCGGCGCAACCCGCTGTCGAGGTCGCGGATCCGACGACGCTACCGGCCGATATCTCCGGGGAGCAGGATGCGGCCTTTGCCGTCCCGCCGGTCAGCAGCCACAGCACCGCCGCGCCGAGGACAAGGACCACGGCGTAGAGCGGTATATGCGGCAATCTGATCCGAATGTCACCCATCAATCGGTCTCCCGATGGCGTCTCCGACAACCGCTATGCGCTCGATCATGCGCAACATCTGTGCACAATTCCCGCAGGTGGCGTGCCACTCCCGCCGAGCTTGCTAAACCGTCCGCTTTCCCGCGTGTTTCGCGAGCCTCTGCACGGCGCCTCTCCCACGCATGTGCGGACAGTGTCTGGCCCTATATTCCAAGCTGCCGCTGATCACTACCCCTCGTCCTGGCGCACGGATGATGTGGATTTCGGCGGGTTGTTGCCATGTGGGATGTGGCTGAGGCGTCAGGGCCGTGGGCCTTGAAGCCTCGTCCGCCCTCTGCACCGGTCGCTGGCATTATTCGTATCCAAACTTACCTCACTCTACGCGCATTGCTCCCATTCGTTTCCATATACACTGCGATGGCATGATCAACTCATCTCATAAATCCCTGGCGGAGCAGGATGAGGATACAACCCAGGTGGACGAAGCCGAGGTAGTTGAGCGCGTGGCGCTCATAACGCCCGACCAGCCGGCGGAAATTGCCCAGCCAGGCGAAGAGGCGCTCGACCTTCGAGCGCCGACGAAAGCGACGCAGGGGGCGACCATCCTGGGTCTTGGGGCGTTGCCGGCCATGGCGGTGCGGCGCAATCATCTCGATGCCCAGCTCCAGGAGCGCTTCGTCGAGCGGATCGGAGTCGTAGGCGCGGTCCCCGATGAGCCGTTGGGGCAGGTCGGCTACAAAGCGGGAGTCGAGGGTCGGAGCGACGAGCGTGACCTCGTGAGGCGCAGCCGCGGCGGCACAAGCGGCGAGCGGAAGACCAAAGCGGTCTGCCATTGCCATGAGCTTCGTACCTTTGCCCCGCTTGG
>CAYYCB010000391.1:0-2447 GCA_964469715.1 uncultured Ktedonobacterales bacterium
CTTCAGGCAAAGTATCGCGGCGACCCTCAGGCGCTCATGCAGGCTCAGCGCCAGCTCTTCAAAGAGAACAACTACAGCCAGGCGCAGGGCTGTTTGCCGCTGTTGATTCAGATGCCGCTGCTCTACGCCCTCTTCTTCTCCTTCAGCCAGCTTCTTTCGCACACATTGACCGCGATCAACAGCGGTATCTACCCGTTTATCCCAAGGCTGAGTGTGCTGCCCAACACCCTGTTCCTGTGGATGAACCTGGCGCATCCCGACCCGCTGCGCATTCTGCCGGTCCTCGCGGGCGTGCTGACCTTCATCCAGCTCCGCATGGCGATGCCCGTCAAGCCCAAGCGCCAGCCTGGTCAGCCAACCGACGCGACGGCTCAGGCCACGCAGACGACGATGTACATCATGCCGCTCATCACCGTCTTTTTCGGCCTGAACTTCCCTGCCGGCATGGCTCTCTACTGGTGCGTTGGCACGCTCTTCATGGCGGTGCAGCAATACTTCCTGAGCGGTTGGGGCTCCCTCTTCCTTGGCGTCCCTGGCATGGAACGCTTCGTCCCTGAGCCGCAGGTCCAGCCCGCCCTCGCGTCGGCCACACCAGCAGGCGCGCGTGCCCTGGCTCCGGCGAGACCCAGCGTCACCACGCGCAACGGGGCCACACCCGCCGCGGCCGAGCCATCGCAGTCAACACAGGCGGGCGGCTTCCGTGGCATGCTCAAGCAAATGCGCGAGCAAATGCGCGAACAGATGGAGTCGTCACAGCGCCAAGTCGCGGACCGGCAGGCGGCGAATGGCGCCGTTGTCGAAGGCACGGCAGCCGCGGCCTCCAATGAGGAGCGGCCCTTCGCCGTCGCCCGCGAGGATGATCGCCAGCGCGTAGCGCGGCAGCGCTCGTTGAAACAGCAAGGCGCGACGCTCGTTAAGCCGGTCCAGCGCGCTGAACAGAGCGCGAGCGGCGAGGGCACGCCGGCCGCCGATACGTCCGGCAGAGCATCCACCGCGACATCCCCATCCACGTCCGGTACTGGAAGCAGCAGCGCGAGGAACGGCAACACCGCCGGCCGCGCGGCCAGCTCCGCCACACAGATTCGTCCGCCCGCCACCGGTCAGCGTAAAGTCTCCGGCTCTGGCAAGGGCGGCCCCAACAGCGGGCGCCCACGCCAAAACGGGCGGCCCAAGGGAGGCCGTTAATCCATGGAGAGCGTCGAAGCCTCCGGCAAATCTATCGAAGACGCCATTCTTCAGGCCCTCGCGCGTCTCGGCCGCAACCGCAACGAGGTCGAGATCCAGGTCCTGCAGGAGCCAAGCCGGGGCGTCCGCGGCATTGGCGTACGCGATGCCCGCGTGCGCGTCTTCGTGAAGTCCCTGCCTCTCAACCGTCCGTCCGCCCCGGAGCCAGGGGCCGGCGGCGCGGAAGAGGCCGAGTACGATGCCGAAGATGAAGATGAAGAGCTTGAGGGCGCCGCGGACGGCGAAGAATACGATGCATTCGAGTCCGAGGCCGAGGAAGATGGAGACCTCTACACTCCGGATCTCGCCTCCATCCCAACGCAGCCGCTGAAAGACCTGCTCCCGCCGGATGCCAGCATCGAGGAGGTAGCCGTCGAGGCGCTGCGCGCCATTCTTGCGCACATGGGCGTCCGCGCGGCGGTGGAAGTGAAAGAGCCGCTCGGCGAGACCGAGGAGGAGGCCGAGGAGGAGCCGCTGACGCTCAACATCCGCAGCGACGACAGCCACGCCCTCGCCCTGCTCATCGGCCGCCGCGGTGAGACACTCGCCTCCCTGCAGCTTCTCGTCAGCCTGATCGTGAGCAAGCAAACCGGCATCCGCGAGCATATTATCGTGGACGCCGAGCGCTATCGCGAGCGGCGCGAGCAGAATCTGCGCTCGATGGCGTCGCGCGTAGCCGATCAGGTCCGGCGCACCGGCGCGCCCGTCGCACTCGAAGCCATGCCGCCCAACGAGCGGCGTATCGTCCACATGGCGCTCGCCGAGACCGGCGACATCATGACGGAGAGCAGTGGCGAGGGCGATCAGCGGCACGTCGTCGTCATGTTGCGTCGTGTCGCGCGGGCCTAACTCGGCACAGCCAAAAAACCAGGCCGGATGGGGGGACGGGTGCACCGGTGCGCCCGTCCCTACGTCCAGCAGTCCACGAGCAGCGGCGCGCGAGCGGTCCTCATCACGCCGTGACGGAGGTGGACCATGGTAATCCGCGTCTTCCGAGCCCGGCTCAAGCCGGGCAAACATGCCGAGTACACACGGCTGTGTCGCACGGTCAGCTTACCCCTGATGCGCGAGCAGGCCGGTTGCCTCACGACCCGTATCGGCGCCCAACGGCAGGATGCGCCCGATGACTTTGTCGTCGTATCGGTCTGGAAGGATCTCGCCAGCATTCAGGCGTTTGTGGGTGAGCGCTGGCAGGAAGCCATCATCATGCCGGGCGAGGCGGA
>CAYYCB010000392.1:0-2445 GCA_964469715.1 uncultured Ktedonobacterales bacterium
GCGACGAGGCACAGTTGCCTACCCCGATGATCGCCACGCGCACCTTGTTCTTGCCCACCTGTAAGTGCCTCCTGAGGGTCTACGTCGCCACCGGCCGGATGCGTTTCCCCCGGCAGCGCTCCAAATACACTGCCTAAAGCGATCTACCAAGAATGCCCGTGGAGGTTCCCGTGGCCGTCTCGCTGGCCTGGGAGGGTTCCACGCGCGGGACCACTAGCTCGGCTAGCCGCCGCAGGCACTGCTCGTAGCGGACGCGGTCGAGCGAGCAGTAGACCTGCCGCCCGAGGCGGCGGGTGCGCACGAAGCCGGTGACCTTGAGCGCCCGGACATGCCACGAGACCAGCGGCTGACTGATGAAATAGCCATGGTCCGCGAGCAGTTGGCCGAGGTCGGTGACCGTCACCTCGTCGGTGGCCGCGAGCACAGCGAGCATGGCGAGCCGTGCCTCGACCGCGAGCGCGTTGAGCATCTTCTTGAGATCGAGCAGGTCAGGGCCACGCGCGATGTAGTTGGTATCGTCCATGCGCTCCCGCCCGCAGTTGCCACACTGATCGCACGCCGATGTGCGAAATATCAACGGCCATTATATCAACGCGCGCTATATAAATGGCCGTTGATGAATATAGTCGGGTGTCACCATCTTGTCAAGCGTGCCCGTTCGGGCGCGAGGGCCGCGCCGATGATTTCACAAAAACTTGAGCCGCATGCGGCCATTTAGTGAGGGGTCGTCGCGCGTTACGAGGCTGCGGCAACCTCGGCCGCCGGGGAGGAGCAGAGCTCGGAAATCGCCCCCTTGCCAGCAGAACCGCGATCCATTATCCTGGCAGAACGGCGTATGGCCGGGACAGCGGCGGGGCATGTTACAATTGCCGCAAGCTGGTTGGTGGCAGGGACGGCCCACGCGGAGAGGGGCGGTTCGATGCAAGCCGATTGGATGCAGGCGCCGCGAAACCGCCGCGCCACGCCTACGAACGACGGCGTCACCGACGATCCGCTGGCGCCCTTGCTACAGCCGCCCCTCGATCCGGTGCATGTCATGCGCGAGACGGATCTTCGCCGCCGCCGGCGCCTGCTGGGCATCATCTCGCTCGGCGTGCTGGTGGCGACCGCCCTACTCATCCCCTCCGCGCTGATCCCGGCGCTCGACCGCGTGACGCTTGGCGCACTTCTCATCGCGCTCGTCGGCACGCTCGTCGCCTACGTCCTCAACGCGACGGGGAAGGTCAATGCCGGCGGTTACGCCCTCATTGTGGGGATCTTCCTGGCTATCTCATGGGAGATTCTCGCCAAGGCGCGGTCTCAGCCGGGCATCGATCTCTCTGACGCCCGGCTCTACGATCTCTTCGTGCTGCCAATCGTCGTCTCGACGGTGACCATTGGCCGGCGTGGTCCCGTCATCTTCGGCGGGGCCGCCATCGCCTTCACCATCGCCTCATTTCTGCTCATGCGGCACACGCCCGAGCTTCAGCAATATTGGGACGGCGCCTATAAAGACGCCATCCCTGGCTCCGTCTACGACCTCATCGCTCTGCCCTGCGCCATCCAGATGTTGACCGCTGTGGCGGCGTGGCTCGGGGCCGACAGCGTACGGCGCGCACTGCTCGAGGCCAGCCGCTCCGATGAGCTGGCCGTCGCCAACGATCAGGTGCAGGCGCAGGCACGCGCCGCCGAAACGAGCCGCTATCGTCTGCAGCAGGGGCTTGCCCATTTGCAGCAGGTCCACGCCGCCGTGGCCAGAGGCCAGTGGGAGAGCCGTGCGACCATCGCCGAGGGCGAGCTGATGCCGGTGGCGCTCAGCCTCAACCTGCTGCTCGACCGCCTCTCGCGCCTCATTCGGGAGACCGAGGACCGGGAGCGCGTCAACGCCGCGGCGCACGACCTGGCCATCGCGCTACGCCGTTTGCGGGCTGGCGAGCCGTACAATCCGCCCAACTACACCGGCACGCCCTTCGACGAGGTGCTGGTCGAGCTGGCTCGATTGCGCAACGTGCCGCCGTCGATGGGCGGCACTGGGGGGCCGCGCAGCCTCACCGCGCAGGATCTCATGGCGCTCGTTGGTTCGCCCGGACCCGCTGGACCAGCGCAGGGGGATGTGCCGTTCCTGCCGCGAAATATCCCACCCGGCGCGCAATCTGCCGAGGCCTGGCCCAGCCTGGAGGCGTCGCGCAGGCCGGCGAGCGGCGAGCCTCTGCCGGAGTGGTTGCGGCAAGCCGGGCCGTCGGGGCCAGAAGATGCCTCGCCCGGCGGCCACCATGAGACGTCCACCGCGCAACAGCCGGGTGTGCCGAGCTATCTCCCGCCGTGGCTGGCGAGTATTCAGTCAGGGGGAGACGTGCCACAAGGTCCTGCGGCGCCGCAGCCCACGCCTGCGCAGAACTTGCCGCCGTGGCTGCGCGAGGTCGCCGAGGGCGTAAACTCGCAACCCGAGCTGGGGACTCATGCCGA
>CAYYCB010000393.1:0-2424 GCA_964469715.1 uncultured Ktedonobacterales bacterium
GCGCTTCTGGCCCGCGCCGGTGAGATGGGCTATCCCACGGCCCTCTCGACCCCCACATGGGGATTCAACGACGTGCTCTTTGGTGGGCAGCCGCTCCGCCTGCCACGCCCGTTCGGCTCGTACATCATGGAGAACATTCTCTTCAAAGTCGCCTACCCCGCGGAGTTCCACGCGCAAACCGCCGTCGAGTGTGCCGTCGCGCTCCACGATCAGGTGGCCCACCGCCTCCAACACATCGAGCGCATCGTCATCACGACACAGGAAGCCGGGATGCGCATTATCAGCAAGACCGGACCCCTGCACAATCCCGCCGATAGGGACCACTGCATCCAATACATGGTCGCCATCGGACTCATCAAAGGAACGCTAACCGCCGACGATTACGAAGACGCGGCAGCCGCGGACCCGCGAATCGACGCCCTGCGCGCGAAGATGACCGTCGTGGAGGATCCACGCTTCAGCGCGGACTATCTGGATGCGGACAAACGATCCATCGCCAATGCGGTCCAGGTCTTTTTCACGGATGGGGCCGCGACCGAGAACATGACGGTCGAGTATCCGCTGGGCCATCGGCGGCGCCGGGCCGAGGGGATACCATTGCTGGAGCAAAAATTCGCGAACAATCTGGCGGCGCGCTTCCCCGACCGGCGCGTCATGACGATCTTGGAGCGCTGCCGCGACCAGGCCAGGCTGGAGGATACGCCGGTCCACGAGTTCATGGATCTATTCGTTATCTAGGTCACGCCGCCACATTCGCGCTTCCGCGCTCCCGTGACGCGCACGCCTTGACACCAGCCACCCCGTCATAGATACTCCCACCACTCAGGTTCCGCGGTAACCCGTGATGGTCAGTGAGGACGAAAGTGGGAGCGCGAAGGGTGGACGATGCTGGGAGCGCGAACGTGATTCAGCGCGACGGAGACGCTGCGTTGAGCATCCGGCGCGAGCTAATTCGCGTGGCGCGGGGGCAACAGCCAGCGGATCTGGTGCTGCGCAACGCCCAGGTCGTCAACGTTTTCTCGAACGAGATTCATCCAGCCGATGTCGCCATCGTCCAGGGCCGCATCGCGGGCATCGGCGAGAGCGGCACATATGGCGGCGCCATGGAGGTGGACCTGCGCGGCCAGTACCTCGTCCCCGGCCTGATCGAAGCCCACACGCACATCGAAAGCGCCCTGCTCACCCCTGGAGAATTCGCCCGCGTGGTGGCCCCACACGGCACGACCACCTGCGTCAGCGACCCCCACGAGATTGCCAACGTTCGCGGCCTCCCCGGCCTACGCTGGATGCTCGCCGCCGCCGAGCATCTCCCCGTACGTATGCGCTTCACGCTCCCCTCCTGCGTGCCCGCCAGCCCATTCGAAAGCAACGGCGCAACGCTGAGCGCCGCCGACCTCCTGCCGCTCGCCTCCGACCCGCGCATCGCTTCGGTTGGCGAGGTGATGAACTATCCTGGCGTGATCGCGGGCGACGAGAACATGCTCCAGATCATCGCGCTGGGCCACCCCGGAGGCGCGACACCCCGCGGGCTGGCGATAGACGGCCACGCGCCCGGCCTCCGCGGACCAGACCTCTGCGGCTACGTCGCGGCCGGCGTGCAATCGGACCACGAGTGCGTCGCGGCGGACGAAGCGCTTGAAAAAGTGCGGCTCGGCATGTGGCTCTTTGTTCGCGAGGGCACCATGCGCAACCTCGACGCGCTGCTGCCCGTCGTGCTGGAGCATCGCCCCGAGCGCGCCTGCTTCGTCGCCGACGACCGCACCAGCCACGATCTGCTCCATCAGGGCGACCTTGACCACATCATTCGCCAGGCCGTTGCGAGCGGGCTAGACCCCGTGCGGGCCATAAAGATGGCCACTCTCTATCCCGCGCAATACTTCGGCTTCGCCGACCGCGGCGGCATCGCCCCCGGCTACCTCGCCGATCTCGTCGTCGTGCCAGACCTGCGAGAGTTCCAGCCGACCCAGGTCTACGCGGGCGGCGAGCTCATCGCGCGAGACGGCGCGGCGCTCTTCAGCGCGCCGCCACTCTCCGCCGACCTCACGGCCCACGTGACGGATACGATCCGCCTACGCGACTTCGGCCCCGAACGCCTGCGACTTCCCGGTTCCAGCGGCACCGCGCGGGTCATCGGGATGGTGCCGAACCAGATCGTGACCGACGCCCTGGCCTTCGAAGTCGAAGCGATTGACGGCTATCTCGCCGCCGACCCCGACCGCGACCTGCTCAAAGTGGCGGTGGTCGAGCGCTACGGACGCGGACAGGTGGGCGTCGGCTTGCTGCATGGGCTGGGCCTACGCGAAGGTGCAATGGCCTCCTCCGTCGCCCACGACGCGCATAACATCGTCGTCGCCGGCACGAACGACGATGACATGGCGCTGGCCGTGCGCGAGATCGAGCGCATGCAGGGCGGTCTTGTGGTCA
>CAYYCB010000394.1:0-2423 GCA_964469715.1 uncultured Ktedonobacterales bacterium
TCTGCGGGTCGGCGGCGGAGACGGTCGCGATCTGCGCGATCTCCTTCTTGCCCTCAACCGGCGTGGCCGTCTGGCGAATGTACTCGACAATCGCGGCGACGCCCTTCTCGATGCCCGCGCGAAGCAGCATCGGGTTGGCGCCGGCGGCGAGGTTCTTCAGGCCCTCGTTAACGATGGCCTGCGCCAGGACCGTCGCGGTGGTCGTGCCGTCGCCGGCTACGTCGTTGGTCTTGGTCGCGGCCTCCTTGAGGAGCTGCGCGCCCATGTTCTCGAAGGGATCTTCGAGGGTGATCTCTTTGGCGACGGTGACGCCGTCATGGGTGACGGTCGGGGCGCCGAACTTCTTATCAAGCGCGACGTTGCGGCCCTTCGGGCCGAGCGTGGTCTTGACGGCGCCCGCCAGCGTGTCGATGCCCTTCTTGAGGGAGCGGCGCGCCTGCTCGTCGAAGACAAGCTGCTTAGCCATGGAACTCTACTCTCCTAATGGTCTGATCGGAAACGTACCGGGGCGGGGAGCCCGCCTGCCGGAGAACGACCACAAAACTTACTTGCTTTCGAGGATCGCGAGGATGTCGGACTCGCGCAGGACGAGCAGATCCTCACCCTCGTACTTGAACTCAGTGCCGCCGTACTTGGCGAAGAGGACGCGGTCGCCTTCCTTCACCTCAAGCGGGGTGCGGTCGCCCTTGTCGGAGAGCTTGCCGCTGCCGGCGGCGATGATGGTGCCCTCCTGGGGCTTCTCTTTGGCGGTGTCCGGCAGGACGATGCCACTCTTGGTGACTTCTTCCTTCTGCGCGGGCTTCACCACCACGCGATCGCCGACCGGGCGAATGTTGTAGGCCACGACTGTAACCTCCCTATGCGATGTTTCGAGCGGCGCGACCATGCTCGTCAGCTGTGACAGGAGCCTGTGGCCGCGCCGCAAACCCGCGTATGAGCATGCCACAGCGATCGTTAGAGGCGCATAGGACGGGTGTTAGAAACGCATAGGAGTTGTACTAGAGGAATGTTAGAGGTGAGGCGATCTCGCGTTTGCGCCGCTCGATGCGACGAGGTGATCGGCGTTTTTAGTGCAGCGGCGAGTCACCCTGCGGCGGCGAATCGCCCTGCGGCGGCAAGACCCACGGGGGTGGCGTCACTCCGGGCGGCGGAGGCGGTAGGGGGTCGCTTACTGGGCGGGCGGTATGACGAGCGGGGGGAGGGACCTTCGCAAGCCGGCCGGTGGGCGTCCCAGGCTGCGCCTGCATGTGCGCGCCGAGGGCGCGCGCCGCATCGGGCGGCGTGGCGGCGACTGGCGGAGTGGTGTACAACGTGCCCGTCTGCTGCGGGCGATGCAGGGTGGTGGCGAGGGATCGGGCGGTCTGCTCGGTGCGTACTCGGTCGCTCTGCTCACCGGTGAGGCGTGCCATGCGGTCTAGCAGGAGGTTGAGGCTGATCGCAATCGGTAGGAGATCGCCGTCGCGCGTATGAACGCGGGCCGACCAGTCGCCGCGCGCCACCGCGGCGTGGACCCGTTGGATCTGCGCAATGCCGTTTTGCAAGCGTCGCCGCTGCGCCTCCAGCTCACGCGCCTGCTCCAGAACGCGGTCGTTCAGCCGCGCCAGGTCGTCCGCACGCGCGGCTTTCAGCACGGTGCGGCGGTGGATCGAGGCGCTCTGCCACACCAGGATGGCGGTAAGTATCTGTATCGCCGCCGCCATGCTGACGACATCTACGATGGACCCCCGGATGGGATACGACGCCGCGAGGTATTCGCGCAGGGACTCCGTGGGAGGCAGCAACAGGCAGCTACCGATAGTGAAGGTGAGCGTGAGCCCGGCTACGTTGAGCGCCGCCCGCGGCCGGATGGCGATGCCGGCGAGTATGAGCGGTAGAGCGAAGAGGTCGAAGAGCCGGAGGTCCACCAGATCGAGTCCGCCCTGCCGCAGCGTCTTGCCGACGATGAGTATGCCGATGGCAAGGAGGCCGGCGGCGACGAGCTCATAGGCGGCGACGTCTTCGTGGCCTTTGCGGTTCAGGCCGAGGGCGAAGACGGCGCCAAGAAACGTCACGCAGAGCGTCGTGAGCGTGATCGGATTGAACGACGGCACCAGAGCGGTGGGTACGAGTAGGATCACCACCGCACAGATGTAGAGTCCCGCCACGCTGATGATCCGGCGGCGGCGATAGGATTCGTGCGCCTGGATGACATGCCACGGCGCGTCGCGTGCTCCCAGCGGCTCGCCGTTATCTCGCTCCTTAGCCGCGGATTCGGCCTGAGAGAGCGCTGTTGCAGCCTCTTCGCGCGTCGGCGGGGCATCCCCACTCATGCGCATCCTCCTTTCGCGCCAGCCGAGGGCAGCCACTGCTCGTGACCGGCCCCGGCCGTTCGTGTCAGGGGAAAGGCAAGCCGCGTGCAACGGCGAGACGAAACACGCGAAACG
>CAYYCB010000395.1:0-2421 GCA_964469715.1 uncultured Ktedonobacterales bacterium
CGCCGCCTCCGCGCGCCGCCTCATGCGAAATTCGGGTAGATTGTTAGGGGTCGCCGGACGATCCCGCCGCGCACCCTGCGCCGGCGCCTATAGCGCCGCGACCGCACACGATCCCGCCTCACACCCTGCGCCGGCAGTTTCACTGCCGCGACCGCACACGACACCTTCCCAGCCGGAATCGGTATCGCGTCGCTCGCCTAGAACCGGCCATCCGTACGACTGCTAGCGTGCCGCGCGGCGCATACGCTATCGTAGTGGCGAGGCATTGCCAATCCATCATCTATCATCCCATCGCCTCGCATCGTACGCTACGACGCGGCCGCCCGCCTGCCGCGAGGAGTCTACACTCGTGACCGGATCGTTCGAACGGAACACGCGGATCGAAATGTGGTCGTCCGTCGCCAGTCTGGCGCTCGCCGTGATTGCCGGGATTTTCCTTGTCGTCTCCACTGTCGTCGCCGGGGAGAATTGTTACGGCCTGCGCGCGGGCAAGCTTCAGTGTCAGGCGCTCACCGCCGAAGATGCCGGCCCCACAGCGGCGCGCATCTTCGTGGTGTTGAGCACTGTGCTCTTCCTCTACGTCGCCGCCGCGCTCGCCACACGCTGGCAATCGCGCACGCGGAGGAAGGATGCGCGCGTCACGGCGTATATGCTAGTGGTCACCTGCGCCGTGACGACCCTCGCCCTGGTGCTCCCCACGATCCAGGGGACGGGCTTCTACTTCCTGCCGAGCAGCCTGCTCATGGTCGTCGCGGCGGCCTTCGGCCTGCCGGCCCTGCTCGACGCCAATCGCGATCCCGCGCGCAACGACGACGAGGCGTGAGCGCGCCGCGCGAATAGCACCACGCGCGGTGGGGCGCTGGCGTCGTAATGCCTGCCCTGCCGCGCGTCCATGCGGTTCGGACCACGGTCGCCTTCTGGCCGGCAGGAAGATGTGCGTCTTCGCGCCATCCTCATGCGTATATCCGCTGACGCAATGGTTATAGGAAGCAGAGATACGCCCTGGCCCATACGATGCAGGTGAACGTCGCGGGGCGAGGGTACGATGTTATACTATCGGGCATGTGAGCAGGCTCGGAAGGGCCAGGCTCGCGCCACGCGAAGGAGGGACATCCCATGGCGGACTGCACGCACTGCGGCAAAGAGTTACGGCCGGACGACAAGTTTTGCCAATACTGCGGCCAGCAGGTGAATAGCGATAACGACAACAATGAGCAGCCCGCTTACGCGGGCGTCAGCTCCACCCCTCTGGAAGCGCCGCATTCCTACAGCTCGCCGCTGTCACAACCATCGGCGGCAGCTTCTTCCGCGCCGCGCTCGCCAACCGGCCCGCTCGGCGCCACGCAGGAAGGCAAAGCCCGGCTGGTCGTGCGCGTCAGCCCGACCGCCGAGCCTGGCGCGGTGGTAGACGACGGCGAGCGCGAGTTCACGCTGGACGGACGCGACATCGCCGTTGGGCGCGCTCCGTCCTGCGACATCGTGCTCGCGGGCGACCAGCTCGCCTCACGCCGCCACGCCCTGTTCAGGTTCAAGGATAGCCACTGCTCCATCGTCGATCTGGGCAGCAGCAACGGCACCTACATCAACGACCAGGAGATCCACAGCGAGACGGAGCTCCGCGACGGTGACCGCATCACCATCGGGGGGCACGACCTGACGTTCTCCACGACGGCGGCCGGGCCGTCCGCGTCGCTGCCAGTTGCAGACCTCGACTCTGCTGAGGCCCCTTCGCCTCTCCTCGAAACGGCGCCGAGCCTCTCAGTCGTCAACATGCCAATTCCGCTCAACGGCTATAACGGCAAGGCCGCGCCCGCGAGTGAGCGGGAGCCAGACGAATCACCCGCCGACGCGCTCATCGTCGCGGCGCCCGCTGAAGCGGAGCCGGAGATAGCGAATGGCGCCAATCCACAGGAGGACGTCTCAGCCGTGGAAACCGAGGATATGGAGGCGGTCGCGGACGACGCGAAGGCGCCAGCCCAGCCAGAGGCGAACGAGCAATCGGCTTCGGTGAGCGCACTACCGGCCTCCGAGAGCGCCGACCTCGAAGCGCTCCGCGAGCAGCTTGCAGAGGTCAGCACAGCGCTCGCGCGCAGGGCGGACGAGGAGTACCGACTGGCCGGTCGCCTGCGTGCCGCGCTGGTGGAGGTGCGCGATCAGCTCAACAGCCTCCTGCGAGATGGCGGCGCCGGTTCCTATGAGGCATCGTCACCGTCGGAGCACGACTACAGCGAGCTTGTGACACTGGCGCGGCAGGCGGCGGAGAGCCCGCTCGACCACCTGACGACGTTCGTCAGGCATGCCGGCGAGATCGCGGACGCGCTCGAAGCGGCGCAGGTTTCGCATGGCGGGACCACGGACACAGGCAATCTGCTCGCTGGCCTCGAAGCCCTCAAGGCACGGCTGGACGAGACATTAGGATAG
>CAYYCB010000396.1:0-2416 GCA_964469715.1 uncultured Ktedonobacterales bacterium
ACCTGGAAGAAGTCCTGCGCCAGAGTCAGGAACAATTGCAGCGGCACGAGCGCCGTGACCAGACGCTCGCGCACGCGGGCGGCCAGGTGATATGGACGACGGACGGCGCTGGGCACGTCGCCGGGGCCTCGCCCGGTTGGTGTGCCTTCACTGGCCAGCGCCCACGCGATGCGCAAGGGCTGGGCTGGCTCGCGGCCGTCCATCCCGACGACCGTACGCATCTCAAGGCGATCTGGCAAGGCGCTCATGCGATGCGCGGTCCCAGAGACGAGTGCTTCCGCATCCGGCGGACTGATGGAGAATACAGGCTGTTCCTCGCCCGCTGCGTGCCCGATCTTGACGAGCGTGGCGATGTGCGCGAGTGGGTCATCTCCTGTGCCGACATCACGGAGCGGGAAACCCCGGACACAGCGCGGCGCCATGGCGACGAACACGCACGGCAGGTCATCGAGCATGCCCCTGACGGCGTCTTCCTGGCCGACTCCGACGGCCGCTATATCGAGGTCAATCTCCGCGCCGCCGCCATGCTCGGCTACATCCGCCCAGAGGACCTCGTAGGCAAGACGATTTCCGACCTCATCCCGCCCGAAGAAATCCCCAAGCTCGAAGATGCGACGCGCGTCGTGCTCGCGGGCGGGACGGACGTGCGCGAGTGGCGCCTGAGACGTGCCGACGGCGACTACCTTCCAGTCGAGATCAGCGCGAAGCTCCTCCCCGACGGCGCCTGGCAGGCTTTCGTCCGTGACCTCACGGAGCGGCGGCGACTGGAACGGGAGGCCGCCGAGCGTGCAAGCCAAATAGAGGCGATTCTCGACGCCATGTCCGACGGCGTCTTCGTCTACGACGCCCAGGGCCGGACCGTCCGCGTCAACGCGGCGGCACGCCAACTCTTCGCACTCGATGCGGACCCGCACTATTTCACTCTACTTCCTGAAGAGCGCGCAGCGCTCCTCAACGTGCGAGATGTTGGCGGGCGACCGCTCTCGCTGGCCCGCTGGGGACTCCTGCGCATCCTGGCCGGAGAGACCAGCCCGAACGAAGCGGCCGAGGACTTCATCGTGCGCCGCCTCGACGGCAGAGACATGGAGGTGAGCGCAGCGGGCGGTGCGGTGCGCGACGCCGCTGGCAATGTGACGGGCGCTGTCGTCGTGATGCGCGACGTCACAGAACGCCGACTGCTCGAACAACGCGCGCTCGACACCGTGGACGCCGTGCTCGCCCTCGCCAGTGCGGCGGTCGCGCCGCGAGAAACGCCGCCCTCCGCGGAGCCCGTAGCGCCCGCCCGCGCGGCGGATGAGGCGTCCACGGCGGGGGTGATCGGCCACATTGCGGCGCTCATCGCTCGGGCCGTGGGATGCAAGCGTGTCGCCGTCGCGACCGTGGACCCTGAGACGGAGATCATGCGACCCGTGACGCTCGCGGGCTTTACCCCGGAAGAAGACGCCCGCTGGTGGGCAGGATGGGCCCCGAACTGCACCGTGGCCGAACGCATGGGTGAGGATGTCGCTCGCGCCCTCCGGGCGGGCGAGGTGTTCCAGATAGACACCGAGAACCCGACCGCGCATGCTCGGCTCGCGCCCTACCACGTGCAGACCCTTTTCGTCGTCCCCATGCGGGTGCGAGAGCGCCTGGTGGGCGCTCTCGCCATTGACGACGCAGGTGTCGAGCACACCTTCACCGAACGCGACCGCACGCTGGCCGGCGCCGTAGGAAAGCTCGCCGCACTGGTGATCGAGCGCGAGCGGCTGCTGCGCGAGCGCGAGGAGACCACGGCCAAGGCCCTGGCGCTCGAAGAGGCCAACCGGCGCATGGACGAATTCCTGAGCATCGCTGCCCATGAGCTCAAGACTCCGCTGACCAGCATGAAGGTGAACGTCCAGATCACCCAACAGCGCGTGCGCCGCCTCCAGGAGGCAGTGGAGGGAACCGGAGTGGAGGCGCTGGGGCAGCTCGCCCAGACGCACGATCTCGTGACACGCGTGGACTTAGCAATCAACCGCCAGGAACGCCTGGTGGACGACCTGCTCGACGTCTCGCGCATCCAGGCCGGCAGGCTGGAGATGCGGCCCGTCCGCGTGGACCTCGGCGATGTCGTACGTCAGACTGTCGAGGAGCAGCGGGCAAGTCACGCCGAGCGCGCCATCTCGCTAGAGATGCCCGACCCCCCACTCCTGGTGGACGCCGATCCCGACCGCATCGGCCAGGTGGTCGCCAACTACCTCACCAACGCCCTCAAATATGCGCCGCCCGCGCTTCCAATCGCCGTGCGCCTCGTGGTGAGCGAACGAATGGCGCGCGTGAGCGTCCGCGACCAGGGACCGGGTATCGCGGCAAATCAGCACGCGCGCATTTGGGAGCGCTTCCATCGTGTGCCGGGAATCGGTCACCTCTCTGGCTCCGGCGTCGGCCTCGGCCT
>CAYYCB010000397.1:0-2412 GCA_964469715.1 uncultured Ktedonobacterales bacterium
GGCACGCAGACCTCGTCTTGCAATGTGTTGAAGAGGCCGGCAACGAAGGTGCGCGGCTGCGAGGCCGAGGTGATGTCATCCAGGGAGCCGCGGATGCCAAGGAAGCCGTTGCTCACGGTGAAGAGGGATTCGACGTCGCGCTCCAGCGCAGGGTCGTAGCCCTCGGCGGCGAGCTGCCAGAGCGGCTCGGCGGGAATGTCGAAAAGGATGTCAAGCCGGTCGCGCAGAGGCCATGTCGCGCCCTGTGCCGCCTCCGCTTCTTCCCACTGCTCGCGGTGCAAGGCTGCCTGCGCGCCAAGCAACACACGGAAGCGCGCCGGGCCGCCGTCCAGATGCAGGACACCGCCGGGGACGCCGTTGGGCTCCCTGCCCACGGAGACGACCGTCGCGCCGGCCATATCGGTGCGCAGCTTGTCGTCGCTGCCGTCGAAACCGGCCACGGGCCCAAACTCGTCGCCCAGGACGAGCACTTCACCGACGCCGATCTGCTCCTTCGCCAGAAGCTCGTCGCGCACCCAGCGCACGGAGTCGCTCTTGTCGGTGAGGCCGACCTCGATATGCTTGACGTCGCTTGTGATGCGCGGGTCGGCGATGCCGAACTCGGCGGCGAACTTCTCGGTCAGACGGATGGCTTCGCGGATGCCACCTGGGAAACCAGCGCCCCGGAGGCGATCTTCCACCGCGACGAGCAGCTCACCGATGCGCTCCTTGGGCGGATCGGCCCAGTCAGGAGTGGGGATGAGGTCGATCTTGCGGCGGTTGAGCCGATTGGAGACGACACCAATCTCAAGGCCGCATTGCGCATGGATAGTATCACGGACCGCCTCGGCGGTGGCGTCTAGCGCGTGCTCCTCCGCGGGAGTGGCAACGCGACCCCAGGCGAGATACGAGGCGCCTTCGTCATCGAAGCGATAGACTTCGGAGCCGCGGTTGACGCAGGCGACGATGCGGCGGCGAAGGGACGGGGCGACGTGAGCGCAGAACTGGCGGTCCACGTTGGGGAAGTTGGTGCCGGTGACAATGATCAGCCAGACGCTTTCGTCCAGCAGCGATTCGGCCAACCGCGCCAGCGCGGAGGCGTCTTCCTGGCGGTTGACCACCGCGGTGCCATCCCAATCGAAAAGTAGCGCCTTGTAGGGGCGTGTCAGGAGGGATCGCGCGGCGGGCGAAGTGAAGGATTCTTCGATGAGTGCGGGTGTGAGCTCGGCGGGCACTGCCATAACGGCGCCATTCTCCGTAGAGTGAACCTGTCTGCGGTTCCTACTAGTCCTTCGGTAGAGTGCGTGGGAGGTGTCTGTGCTGGTCGTTTCGTGGTTTGGGCTGGCGGTGATAGTCACTGGATTGCTGATAGTCGCGCGTCGGCCTTCTCGTGCCGCCGCTCTCGTCGTGGAGCGTCGTTCGGCAGGGGCGATGAGTCTATTATTCACGTCGATCTGTTCAAGGGAAGCGGGCAGCACGACTATTGGGTACGTCCCCTCGGACGGCTGGCATGCGTGCCGTTGGGATATGGGCTGTTTGGCATCAGAAGCGCCGCGAAAATGCGCGTGGTCGAACTCCGAGAAGGGCGCCTGTGGGGCACATTTTGGCCGATTGTGGCCGATTTTCGAAGGCTGAAATGAATTATTCCTTCGGCTCCGGTGGATGTAGCCGGAGAGCGAAACGATAGGCCGCAGGATGAGCCCGTCGCACGGTGGCGCGTCGCGGCGAGAGGCGGCTATCGCGCGCCGGAACCAGGCGCCGAACGCGAGGGGCGCGCTCCTCCTGCGGAATCGCTGGGAGCGCCCTGCGCCAGAGGTAGCGTCCTGACGCCGGACACGCGCAGGAGCCGGTGTGCGGGCGGCGAAAGGCTCGTTGCGCATGCGATATGTCGATGTTGCGGTTGCCATAGGTGGCCGCTTTTCGCCTGATCGAGAGGGTTTTCTATAACCTGCTAGCAGCGCGGGCGAGGGCGTTTCGTTGAGATGGGCCTGACAGCATCGGCCAGATGTTCTGGAAACCCATTCCAGATGGACGGCGACAATGCGGCTAAGACGGGTAAATCGCGGAGGACGGGCGTTTGCGTACCTCGCCGCTATCCCTTGCTTTTAGGTATCGGCGATTATGGTGACATTCGGGTAGTGGTGGATGTCTTGTTTACGTGCTGACGCTGCCGCCAGGTGCACACATCGCAAAGGGCTCATCGTCGATAGGGCGCAGTGGGGAGGTGTGCGCCGTCGACGTTCTCCATGCCCCCGCCACGCCTCACAGCGGGACGGCTCAAGCTAGACAGCGCCGTGGGGGTAGGGTATGCTGGGGACGCCGAGGGGCCTGTGTACTCTGAGGCCAGTGGAGGTGTGCTATGGGTCCGTATCCCACGGCGAATTATCAGACGGGGTATTATCCGCAGCAGATCGATGTGGCGGCGGTGATGCG
>CAYYCB010000398.1:0-2389 GCA_964469715.1 uncultured Ktedonobacterales bacterium
ATGTTGAGCTGCCCCGGCACGCGCGACGGCTCGGCCGTCGTCTTGCCATGCTCGTCGAGGTCCGCCGAATAGACGATCTGATACTCCTGAGCCACCTTCACCCGGCTTGGGTCAACATCCACCTCGCCCGCATCCAATGCGTAGACCACCTTGCCGTCGAACCACACCTGCTCGATGTCCTGCCGGAGCACATTGTCATAGGTCAGCGCTTCCATGCCGTCAGTGCTGAAGGCCGGCTTCTCGCTCGGGCGACCCAGAGCGCCGCCCAAGATTGTCCATGGCCCCTCCTCAGTCGTCAGGCCGTGCTCCGGTCCTCCTTGATTCGCCTGCGCCTTCGAGCCGGCCGGATAGCATCTATCGCGTTCGCGGCGTTGCGTTGCTCACCTCACGCCCCGGCCGGAACGTGTGCCGAAATAGGCGAGGATGGCAAGCACGCCGGCCAGCGCCATACCGCCGCTGGTGAGCAACGTGGTGCTGTCGCGATTGGAGCTGATGATGAGTGAAAAGACGGCCAGCAGGATGAATCCGATACCGCCGAGCAGGTAAAAGATCGACAGGTCGCGCTGCCCGGTCATGATCGGCCCCTTTCGTCATCGCCCGTCCCACGGCGCGGTGGTCGCGTCGCCCTCGCGCTACATGCGCCTCGACTGGCATTCTAGCGCATGACGGGTCGGATGCGGCAACTCACCGGCCACGACGGGTCCACAAAAGCCCCTGCCCGCGACAACGAGCAGGGGCCTTAGCGACCGGGCGAACTACTCTCCGATCATCGCGGGCCGCGCCTGAACGGTTTCTCCGTGCGCCGCCGCCTTCTTCGCCGCCGCCACATTGGGATCACGCCCGACGAAGAGCGCAAGCACAGCCGCCACGCCACAACCGATCAACGCAATCATGAACGTATTATTCAGCGCCGGAGTCGCGGCGTGGGCGAAGATGTAGGTATGGCCGTGCTGCTGGATGCAGCTTCCAATCGCCTGCGCTTGGCCGGAGAATTGCTGCGCGCAGGTCCGCACCGCGGCGCCTAACGGCGAATTCTGCTGGGCCAGGAGCTTGAGCGTAGCCGGGTCGAGCTTAGCGGGATCGAGTTGCCCACCCTGACCGAGACCACCCGTAAAGGCGCTCTTGGCTGAGTTCACATATGTCGTCGTCTGCGTGACGAAATAGGTCGTGAGCACCGTCAGGCCAATCGCGCTAGCAACCTGCCGCATAACGTTCACCAGTGACGAGGCTCGCGCCATCTGCCGGTTGCTCACGGTGGAGAGCGAGAGTGTCTGCAGCGGGATATTTGTGAAGCCGAGGCCCAGGCCGCGCAGCACCATCCACACCTGGAGCGATTGCCATGTAGCATCAGTGGTCAATCGCGTAAAGCCGAACGTCCCCACCGTCACCATAACAAAACCAATGGTGGCGAGGATGCGCGGGCCGACCGTGTTATAGAGCCGGCCGGAGAGGACCGTGCCGACCGCGGCGGCCAACCCTTGCAGAATCACAAACTCGCCCGACTGCAACGGCGTATATCCCTGGATCTGTTGGAAGAAGATCGGCAGCAGGAACAGGCCGGCGAAGAGGAATCCCGAGATGGCCCACATCAGCACGTTCGACACGGTGAAGGTGTAGTTCAGGAAGAGGCGCAGATCCATTACCGGGTCGCTCACGCGCAGCTCGGTGACGACGAAGGCGAGCAGCAGCACCACACCAGCCGCGAGCGAGGCGACGACTTTCTGGTCGCTCCAACTGCTGTTGCCGGCCTCGGTGATGCCGTAGACGAGCAATGTGAATCCCGCCATAGACAACACCAACCCCAACACGTCGAAGCGTCCACGGTCCGGCGCCGGCTCGCCCGTAAGGGCACGATCACCCGCATGGCCGCGCAGGACAACGTAGCCAAGGAGGAAAGCGATCACGCCGATAGGCAGGTTGATGGTGAAATTGGCATGCCAATCGAACGTAGTCGTAAGAAAGCCGCCAACTGTCGGTCCGAACGCCGGCGCCAGGAGCACCGGCACGCCGATGACCGCGCCGGCCGCGCCGCGTTCCGCCGGCGGGAAGACGCGGAACGTGATAGCGAAGGCCATTGGGAAGAGCGCGCCGCCACCGATGCCCTGCAGCACTCGGAAGGCGATCAGCAAGTGCTCGTTGGGTGCGATGGCGCAGAGCCCCGAACCGATGGTGAAGAACGCCAGTGCCGTCAGGAAGACCGTCTTCGTGCCGATCCGGTCGCTCACATAGCCCGTGATGGGGATGATGGCCGCCTGCGCCAGGAAATAGGCCGTCGCCACCCAGTTGATCGTCTCGCGGTCTGTATTGAAGTATGCCTGCATCTGCGGCAAGGCCACCGAGACGATGGTGTTGTCGAGCACGGCCATGAAGAGCCCGAGCGCGACCACCA
>CAYYCB010000399.1:0-1191 GCA_964469715.1 uncultured Ktedonobacterales bacterium
AGGGCTTCAGCCGGCCTCGCGCCGTGCGCCGGCCCTTTCAGGGCCGCGACCACGCACGGCACCTTCCCATCCGACTCGCTTGAATTGTCGCGCCACTTCAATCACCGAAGTGCTGTCGTGCCCGGCTGGCAATCTCTTGACGCGCCATGTAAGGCAATGCTAATATCCGAGTGTCCTGGTCGGATTTACATCCAATGCCACTAGAGGAGCATTCCATGCCCACGGGCGTTATTATCGCGCTCGGCGCTTTCGCAGGATTGACCATCTTTCTCGGCCTTCCCGTCGCCATGTTCAAGCGCGTGTCGACACCCGTACGGACCTTCCTCAGCATGCTCGCGACGGGTGTTCTCATCTTTCTCCTGTACGACATCATCAGCAAAGCCAGCGAACCTATCGGCGACGCGCTCACGCTCGTCCGTGAGCATCACACCAATCAAGCAACATTTTTTGGCGATGTCGCACTTCTCATCGTCGGCCTCGGCCTCGGCCTCGTCGGGCTGGTCTACTTCAACAACTACGTCATCACCCGCTACCGGGCGTCTCAGACGCGCAATCGCCCGTCGCGCTCTCTCGGAGGCAATCCCGCGCCTGCCCCTTCAGTCGCCGAGACCCGCCTGGCGCTCGCCGGCATCGCACCTGCGGCAATCGCCGGCAACCCTGTGCGCTCCAGCGCCCCGAGCGCGAGCGTATCATCGGCGGGGACCATCGCCGAAGTCGCTAGTAGCGAGCGTGAGTTGACGCCAAAGATGCTCGCCATCGTGATCGCCGTCGGCATCGGCCTCCACAACTTCTCAGAAGGACTCGCCATCGGCCAGTCCGCCGCCAGCGGCGCGCTGCAGCTCGCCGCGGTGCTCATCATCGGATTCGGCCTGCACAACATGTCTGAGGGCTTCGGCATCGCCGGGCCGCTCTCTGGGCAGTCCGTCTCGTGGAAACTACTCCTGCTGCTAGGAGTGGTCGGTGGTGGCCCGACGTTCCTCGGAACCGTCATCGGGGTCGTCTTCCACTCGCCTCAGCTCTTCATCTTCTGCCTCGCTCTCGCCGCAGGAGCCATTATCTACGTGATCGCCGAGCTGCTAGGCGTAGCGAAGCGCTTCAAGGCGCAGAACATCGTCATGTGGGGATTGCTGGCAGGTTTCGTCCTCGGCTACCTCACCGACCTGATCGTCAGCTTTGCCGGCGCCTGAATCA
>CAYYCB010000399.1:1291-2371 GCA_964469715.1 uncultured Ktedonobacterales bacterium
TCACGCCCCGCCTGCCGTGTTCTCGGCTCGCGGGGCGTCTTGTTGCCAGCCGCCCACGGCTGCGATAATGTGACACGGCCTGCCGGGCCACTAAACCGCATACCTGCGACGAACGTGATGCAACGGGCGACATGCCGCCGACCACCATTGCGGTCCACGCGCCCGACAGGTGAAAGGGACGACGATGTCTGTATCACTCGCGACCGAAGAACTTATCATCGGCGGCAAGCGCCTGCCTGCCGCGGACGGCCGCACATATGAGACCGTAAACCCTGCGACGGGCGAGGTGTTGGCGCAAGTCGCGGATGCCGGTGTGGAAGATGTCGAGCGCGCCATCACCGCCGCCCGCCAGGCGTTTGATGAGGGCAAGTGGCCCACAATGCCCGCGTGGCGGCGCGCCAAAGTCCTCTATAAGATCGCGCAGATCATCTCGGAACGAGCAACCGAGCTTGCCACGCTCGAATCGCGGAACTGCGGCAAGACCATCCGCGATGCGACGGCGGAAGTCAAGGGCATCGCCCTCTGCTTCGAATACTACGCCGGAGCGGCCACCAAGATCTTCGGCGAGACCATCCCCGTCTCCGGCTCTGGCCTCGACTACACACTACGCGAGCCAGTGGGCGTGGCCGGCCAAATCATCCCCTGGAACTTCCCCATTGTGATGGCCGCATGGAAGCTCGCGCCCGCGCTGGCCGCCGGCTGCAGCGTCATTCTCAAGCCCGCGAAGCTGACGCCCCTCACCGCCCTCGCGCTTGGTCAGATTTGCGTAGAGGCTGGTGTACCCGAAGGTGTCGTAAACGTCATCACCGGCTCAGGCCCGACAATCGGCGCAGCCCTCGCGCGCAACCCGCGCGTCGACAAAATCGCCTTCACCGGCTCGACCGAAGTTGGCCGCGAGCTGATGCGCATGGCCTCGGACAACATCACCCGCATCTCGCTGGAGTTGGGCGGCAAGTCCGCCAACATCATCTTCGACGACGCCGACGTCGAGAAGGCCGCCGACGCCGCCGCGCCGGCCATCTTCGGCAACGCAGGCCAGGACTGCACCGCCCGCGCACGCATCCTCGTCCAGAGGGCGGT
>CAYYCB010000400.1:0-2368 GCA_964469715.1 uncultured Ktedonobacterales bacterium
GGCAGAGAGAGGAGGACGTATGGACGCCGGTCCGAGTACCCGTCCCTACGTTCGGTATGTCGTCCCGCGCGGTCGCGCTGGGATTGCCTCTCCCGCATAAGACGCCCTCCTCGCTCTATTTGAGCCTCCCGGTGGGCATGGGCGGGACCGGTGGTTCCCGCGCCCGCGCCTCGGCCACACCTGGGGAGGCGCCCCCGATGGAGCAGAAGATTATCACACCCACCGACGCCGTGACGAGCGGCGCGGTTCGCATGTTCGCCATGGCACGCGAGGCCGTCTCGCCGGCGGCCCGGAGCGCGGCGCGCCCTCTCCGCCAGCTCAAGAACTGGCGGAAGAAGCCTTTCGCCAAGTATTTCGCATTTTTCGGCATTTTTGGTCCGGGCCTTATCGCGGCCAATGCGGGCAACGACGCCGGCGGTATCGCCACGTACGCGAGCGTGGGCGCACAATACGGCTACAGCCTCTTGTGGATGATGGTCATCGTCACCGTCTGCATGGCGGTGGTTCAGGAGATGTGCGCCCGGATGGGGGCGGTCACCGGGAAGGGCCTCGCAGACCTGATTCGCGAGCGCTTCGGAGTGCGCGGGGCGACGTTTGCCATGCTGACGCTGCTCATCGCCAACACGCTGCTGACCATCTCGGAGTTTGTCGGCGTCGCGGCAGCCTCCGAGCTTTTCGGCATTCCCAAGTACATCACCGTGCCGCTGGCGGCGGTGGGCGTCTGGCTGCTCATCACGCGCGGCTCGTATGGGCGGGTGGAGAAGGTCTTTCTGGCGATGACGTTCGCGTTCTTCGCTTATCCTATCGCGGCCTTCATGGCGCACCCCGATTGGGGGCAGATAGCGCAGCAAACGTTCATCCCAACGTTCCCCAAGACGCATCTGAATACGTATTTGCTCCTCTTCGTCGGCACAGTGGGCACGACGATTACGCCATACATGCAGCTCTACATCCAATCGGCCGTCGCCGAGAAGGGTGTGGATATGGAGCATTACGGGGCCGAGCGGGTTGATACCTATTTCGGCGCGTTCTTTGGCGATCTCATCTCCGCTTTCATCATCATCGCGACGGGCGCGACGGTCTTTATCGCGAGCCACGGGGTCGGTGTCCAGATCGACGACGCGAAGCAGGCCGCGCTAGCCCTGGAGCCGTTCCTGGGCAAGTACGCTGTCATCGTCTTCGCGATTGGACTGCTGGGGGCGTCGCTGCTCGCCGCGGCGGTGCTTCCGCTCTCGACGTCCTATGCCATCACCGGAGCATTCGGCTTCGAGCGGGGCGTCTCGTTCACGTTCGGCGAGGCTCCGATCTTCAACGGGCTCTTCACGGGCATGCTGGCATTCGGGGCGCTGGTCGCGATGATCCCAGGGATACCGCTCATTCAGCTGTTGATCGTCGTGCAGGTGGTGAACGGCGTGCTGCTGCCGATCTTGTTGGTGTTCATCCTGCGGCTGGTGAACGACCGGCGCATCATGGGCAAGTATGTCAATGGACGGGTGCAGAACGTCATCGCGTGGGGGACGACGATTGTCTTGAGCGTCCTCTGCACAGTGATGCTCGCCACGATCGTCTTGCCCCTGGTGGGCATCCCATTCCTGCAATAGGAGGCGAGCCATGCCGGCGCTGACGGAGCTGCTGGATAGACCCATCCGCGACCCGGCGGGCGAGGCCGTGGCGGACCTCGCCGATCTGGTTGTGAACGTGCCGCCGGAGGAGCTGGCCGGCGGGGCGCCGACCGTGGACCTCTACCCGCCGGTGATCGGGCTGGTGGCGCGCATGCGCGGGCCGCGTGGCAATCGCCCCGTGTTCATTCCCTGGGATAACGTGCGGCGCATGAGCACGAACGGGGTGGACCTCGCCTCACCGGCGCTGAATCTGCGGCGGTTCCAAAAGCGGCCGGGGGAGATGGTGCTGCGCGGCAACCTGTTCGATCAGCAGGTGGTGGACGTGGAGGGACGCCGCGTCGTGCGCATCAACGACCTCGATCTGGCCGAGGCGAACGGCGCGTGGCGTCTGGTGGCGGCGGACGTGAGCCCGAGCGCGGCGGTGCGACGGCTGGGGGCGCTTGGTCAGCGGGTGGCTTCGCGGCTGGGAAAGCGGGCGCCGCTGATCGACTGGGCGATGGTTGTGCCGGTGATGGGCGACTCGGAAACCGAAGGCGGTCAGGAGAGCACGGCGGTGCGCCTGCGGGTGCCGCGCGATAAGCTGTCGCTTCTCCGGCCCGCCGACCTGGCGGACCTGTTGGAGGGTTTGACGCCCCGGCAGAGCGCCGATCTGCTCGAACAGATGGACGAGGCGCACGCGGCCGATACCCTGGAACAGATGGAGGACGAGCAGCAGTCGGAGATCCTGCGCGCGATGGATAAGGAGC
>CAYYCB010000401.1:0-2362 GCA_964469715.1 uncultured Ktedonobacterales bacterium
CGGAGCGCCGGTGCGCGCGGATTCTTCGAAGGCCGTGTAGAGGTACGGCAGCAGGTGGTAGCGCAGCTCGATGGCCTCGCGGATCAGTGCCTCGAAGGGCTGGCCGAAGGCCCACGGTTCCTGGTTGGGAGTATCCATCGCGCTGTGGTTGCGGAAGAAGGGGAAGACACTGCCAAGCTGCGTCCATCGGACGAGCATCGGGCCGCTGGCGGCATCCCAGAAGCCGCCGGTATCGAAGCCGCAGAAGGGCACACCCGAGAGGCCGAGCTCCAGGCACATGCGCGCAGCGAGCCGCAGATGGACCCACTCGCTGCGGTTATCGCCGGTCCAGAGGGCGGCGTAGCGCTGAATGCCTGCATAGCCGGCGCGGGAGAGGACGAATGGGCGGGCGTCGGGACGTAGGCGTTCCAATCCCTCGCGCGTGGCTCGCGCCATCTGCATGCCGTAGGCGTTGTGGAAGGCTTTGTGCGGAAGGGGAGCGCTGCCGGGGCCATCCGGCCGGTGGATCGCGTCGAGCGGCAGCGTCGTGCCGTGGGGCGTGCCGCCCTCGGGGGTCAGCCGGTCGGTGAGCGACGGCTCGTTCATGTCGTCCCAAATACCTGCGACGCCAGCATCGAGCAGTCGCCTATGGCGCTCACCCCACCACGCCCGCGCTTCGGAATTGCTGAAGTCGGGAAAGACGCTCTCGCCAGGCCAGACGACGCCGGTAAAGAGCGACCCATTGGCGCGGCGCACGAAATAGTCGCGCTCAAGCCCCTCAGCGAACGTTGGGTCCGTCGGGTCAGCCTTCACGCCGGGGTCTATGATCGTGACCACCTTGAATCCCATCTCCCGCAGGTCGGCGATGAGCTTCTCAGGCTGGGGATAGCGTCGCGGGCTGAAGGTGAAGACGCGGTAGTCGTCCATATAGTCGATATCGAGCCAGAGGGAGTCGCAGGGAATCTGGCGCGAGCGGTAGTTCTCGGCGATGGAGCGAACGTGCGCCTCGGGGAAGTAGCTCCAGCGCGACTGGCCATAGCCGAGCGCCCAGAGCGGCGGCAGCGGCGTGTGGCCGGTGAGGTCGGCGTAGCGCGCGAGTACGGCGGCCGGCGTTGGCCCGGCGAACACGTAGTAGGCCAACTCGCCGCCGAACGCCCCGAAGCTGAGGACGTCGGGATGCGTCGCGCCCGCGTCGAGGTCTGCGCGCCAGGTGCTGTCGAGGAAGAGGCCATAGGCCCGTCCGCCGCGCAGGCCCATCCAGAAGGGGATCGAGGCGTACATGTTGCGCGTGTCGGGGCCGTGCGGCTGCTCGGGATCGAGATTCCAGTAGACGAGGTTGTAGCCGCGCTTATCCAGCCCAATGGTACGCTCGGCGCCCCCCAGGATGCGCTCTCCCGCCGCCAGCCGCTTGTGGGCGCGAACCGCCCCCGCTGGCAGCGACACGTCGGGTACGTCGGCGGGTCCGTGTGGCGCGATGTAGCCCATCCCTAGCGTGTGATCGTCCTCGGCGAAGGGTGTGCCGTCCGGCCAGCTAATCGCGATGCGGAACGGGTCAGGTGCGAGCGCGAGCCGCAGGGCATTGGTGGTGATGGTGAGCGTGCCGTCCTCTCCGGTGTCCTCCCGAACGGCGACGTCCGGCCATTCCTCGCGGGCGACGGCCCAGGAGCGCGCCGCCTCGACGCCAGGTGGCAGCAGCCGCACACGTGCGAGGTCGGCGCCCAGCAGCGCGACCGAGGCGCGCGACCCGTCGTCGCCCGCGAAATGCCACTCGCGCGGGGCGCCCGATGAGCCGCCAGACTCGCGTGTCATCTTGCCTATTGACCGGTAGCCGGCCAGCTCACCAGTGATCTCGCGCGTGCTCACGGGTCGCTCCTGCCTCTGCGCTATGTGATGGCTATGCCACCGATTGTACCGCGTGGACAGCCAGGCAGGTTGCGCGACCGGCCGCTGGTTTGGCCGTGGCTTCTGGCGGAGACACCGATGCTATGTCGCGTGGGCTCTCGGCTATGCCGCCACGGCCCAGGCGCAGGTGGGCACATAGGCGCCAAATAGCGATGCGTAGCACTCATTCTCCGCAAGCTCCGCCCTCTCCAACGTCGCTCCAATTCTGGCGTGTCATACCACGTCCTGTTGTGCAGTCATGGTTTGCGGTCGCGGCCCTGAAGGGGCCGGCGCGCGGCGGGCGTCAGGCTGAAGCCCGCGAGTTCTCGCGACGCGGTGGCCCCGCCAGGTGACGACAGCCGAAGCGGAATCGGTGTCAGAGTGGAGATCGACATGCGAGGCCGATGCCTAATGCGTCGGGAGCAGTGTGAACGGTTGGAGGGGGAACAGCATTCATGCGGCAATTCCTGCGACGCCCGGCGGCGCGCATCGGGCTGGCATC
>CAYYCB010000402.1:0-2358 GCA_964469715.1 uncultured Ktedonobacterales bacterium
ACATGCGAAAAATCATCGTACACATCGAAATCCGGCCACAAACGGCCACTGCGCCGCCCGCCTCGGCATCCCCGCCGGGCCAGGCTGGTCCTGGGTTCATGCCCGCTCCACAGCCCGCGAATGACGTCTGCGAGCGCGCGAAGCTTGGCGTTCAACTCCCGGTGGCGCTCACGCTCCGTCCGGCGTGGGCACGTCGCCGGGACGGCTGGGATAGGGAGCGAGACCGGCGCCCGGACCAAGCTCGTCGGGCGGCACGGCGAGTTGGCGTGCCTTCATCTCCATCGCCCGGCAGAGCAGCTCCACAGCGTCGTCCAGCGTCAGCGCCTCAGTGTTGATCGTCAGGTCGTAGAGCAGCGGATCAGCCGCGCGAACGCCGTACTGCTCCTGCAAAAAGCGGTCGCGGTCGCGATCCTTCTGCTCGATGCGCCGCCGCGCCTCGGCCTCGTCCAGCCCCTCACGCCGCTGCACATAGCGCACGCGGGCGTCGAGCGGCGCCAGCACCAGCGCCCGCAGCACGTCGCGCCGCTCACGCAGCAACACCTGCCCCGCCCGGCCCACGATCACCGCGTCTCCCCTGTCCGCCGCCGCCAGGATGACCGATTGCAGCGCGTCCTTATAGCGCGACGTCTGCGCATGCGCGGGCAACGGGGCGTGGCCGGAGGTGTCGGGATACGCCAGCGCCATCGAATTGAGCACCCGACCGAGCCAGCTCTCCACCTGCTCATCGCGCGCCTCGGCCTCCTCCTGAGTGATCCCCAGCGTGTGCGCGATACGCACGACCACCTCATGGTCGATCAGGCGCCAGCCCAGGCGCCGCGCGAGCCGGGCCGCCACTTCGCCCCCGCCCCCGCCGTAGAGCCGCGAGATGGTCACGGTCCGTATCCCGCTCGTCTCCGCTGGCTGGCCGCTGCCCTGAACATCTCGTGGTCCCATAGCGTTCCTCCCGCCGGCTCGCCCGGCCCCGGCGATTCCTCGCGCCGGCTCTCCAACGGCCCACCGCAGCACAACGAGTGCCAGGTACCCGGCGCGGGTCGCGGTGGTACGTCCCGTGCGGCGCAGAACCTATCGTGGCCGGTGGGTAAGCCGATGCCGCAGAAATCAATGCGGAAGGATCAACGTACGTGGCAGGCAAGGTAGAGGGTAAGGTCGCCCTGGTGACGGGCGCTTCGTCGGGCATTGGCGAGGCAACGGCACTGGCGCTCGCCGCTGAGGGCGCTCGCGTGGGCATTGCCGCGCGCCGCCGCGACCGGCTGGAAGATCTGGCGCGGCGCATCGCCGAACGCGGCGGCGAGTCGCTCATCATCGAGGCGGACGTGGCCGATGAGGCGCAGGCCCGGCGCATGGTGAAAGAGACACGCGACAAGTGGGGCCGGCTCGACATCCTCATCAACAATGCGGGCGTCATGTTGCTCGGCCCCATCGTCGGCGCCGACACCGAGGACTGGCGCCGCATGGTACACATCAACCTGCTCGGCCTGATGTACGCCACGCATGCGGCGCTGCCCATCCTGGTCGAGCAGGGCGGCGGAGACGTCGTCAACGTCTCGTCGGTGGCCGGGCGCAGCGCGCGCTCCGGCAGCGGCGTCTACAACGCCACGAAGTTCGGCGTCGGCGCGTTCTCCGAGGCGTTGCGCCAGGAGGTCACGAAGACTCACCACATCCGCGTGATCCTCATCGAGCCGGGCGCCGTGGCGACGGAGCTGCCGAACCACATCACCAACGAGCAGGCCCGGCAGAACGCCAGCCAGCTCTACAACACCTCGAAGATCCTGGAGAGTGAGGACATCGCGGACGCTATCGTATATGCAGTGTCCCGTCCAGACTACGTAGCCGTGAACGAGGTGTTGATTCGGCCGACGGAGCAGGAGCGGTAGGGCGCGGCGAGAGGAAGGCACGAGAGGCGATGAGCGTAGAGTCCATCAATCCGGCGACGGGCGAGGTCATCGAGCGCTTCGAGCCGTTCGATGTGCGGCAGGTTGAGGCGGCGCTGTCCCAGGCGCACGACGCCTGGCGCACCTGGCGTGAGACGACCTTCGCCGAGCGCAGCGCGCTGCTGCGGCGCATCGCGGGCGTCTTGCGCGCCCAGCGGGCTGATCTCGCGCGCACTATCACCAGCGAGATGGGCAAAGTGATCTCCGAAGCCGAGGCGGAGGTCGAGAAGTGCGCCTGGAACTGCGACTACTACGCCGAGCACGGGCCTGATTTCCTGGCGCGCGAAGATGCGCCGAGCGGGGCGGCGGAGAGCTACGTTGCCTTCAGGCCGCTAGGGGTCGTGCTGGCGGTGATGCCCTGGAACTTCCCCTTCTGGCAGGTCTTCCGCTTCGCCGCGCCGGCGCTGATGGCGGGCAACGCCGCCGT
>CAYYCB010000403.1:0-2355 GCA_964469715.1 uncultured Ktedonobacterales bacterium
CGTCCGCTGGCGAAGAAGCATCCAGACTGGTTCCGGCAGGATCTCACGGCCCTCCTCGATCTCCTCGCCGCGGGCAAGCTTCATCCGGTGATCGCGGAGCGCCTCCCCCTGGAGGAGGTTGCTCGCGCCCATCAGCTCGTGGAGCGCGCCGAGGTCCAGGGCAAGCTAGTGCTCATCCCGAATCCCTGAGCGCTCATCAATGCGTCTCCGCAGGCACGCAGTCGTTGTCCCATTTGTCGCCACAAGAAGCGTTCGGTACGACCGCCGTGCTCATCGCGCATCGAGCGCCCTCGCCGCTTGCTTAGGCTCGAACACGTGTACTATAATTACTGCGCCGCGTGACGTTGGAATCGTGTGGCTGGATCGCCAACGGCTAGCTGGAAATGCCGAAAGCGATCCAAAAAACGGCCACAATCGGCCACTGCAAGCAGCGCACAAAAATTTAATGGTGTTCGAGTGTGCGAAAGCGGCCACAAACGGCCAAATCCTCATCGGGAATCGGGGCCTGTGTCCACCACAGCGTGGGGTATAACTCCGAAGTCGCGCTCACGAGACCCTTCCGCCGACCAGAAAGGATGCTCCCATGGCCTCATCGAGCGGTGTTCGCAGCGGTTTCGCCGCGATCAACGGCGCCAATCTCTACTACGAGGTCGCCGGCTCCGGCCCGGCCGTCGCGCTGCTGCACTTCGGCCTCGGTGACTCCCGCTTCTGGGATGACCAGTTTGCCGTGTTCGCCCAGCGTTACACCGTCCTGCGCTACGACTATCGCGGCTTCGGCAAGTCGAGCCTGCCGCCGGGCGAATACTCGCAACGCGCCGACCTCGACGCCCTGCTCACGCATCTGGGCTTCGGCGCGGTTGCTCTCGTCGGCGTCTCCATGGGCGCCGGCCTCACGATTGACTACGCCCTTGAGCATCCCGACCGCGTGACGGCCATCGTCCCGGTGGCTGGCGGCCCGGAGCCGGGTGAGCCGACCGAGGAGGACGAGGCCGACTTCGTCCGGTACTTCGAGCCAATCCAGGTGGCGGAGAAGGCCGGCGACCTCGACCGTGCCAACGACCTCGAAGTGCACATCTGGGTGGATGGCCCGAACCGCACGCCAGAGCAAGTGCCGTCCGCGGTCCGCGAGAAGGTGCGCGAGATGAACGCCGCCGGCTTCCAGCGTCAGGCCGAGTTTAAGCAGGCCAAAGCGCTGCCGCTGGACCCACCCGCCCGCTCGCGCCTCCACGAGATTTCCGTGCCTGCGCTTGTCATCGTCGGCGACGAAGACCTACCCCCGCTGATCCGAATCGTTGACTACGTTGCCGCTAACATCCCCGGCGCGCAAAAAATCGTCATGCACGGCACTGCCCACGCGCCCAACATGGAGAAGCCCGAGGAGTTCAACCACATCGTCCTCGACT
This sequence comes from uncultured Ktedonobacterales bacterium, assembly GCA_964469715.1. Taxonomy (GTDB): domain Bacteria; phylum Chloroflexota; class Ktedonobacteria; order Ktedonobacterales; family JADMIN01; genus CAWAWP01. The sequence goes on from CAYYCB010000403.1 coordinate 1,404, forward strand.
TCCTGGGGCGACACCTCTAGCTCCACCCTCCACGGAGGTTCGGCGCTGGCAGCCGTGGCGTATGCCCAACGCTTGACGCAAGCGTAAACATCTTCCATACTCCGTCATATCGGCAGCCCTTGGCTGATGTCCTCTCATAAGCGATTGCGAGGCCGCGCATGCGCGTCCCGGCCGCCGAATCCCCAACATCCTCCAACAGCTCGCAAGCGCCGGCGACGCCGTCCAAGGTCTACACCATAGGCGATCTCGCCCGCGAGCTCGACATCTCCACCCGCACCATCCGCTACTACGAGGAACGCGGACTGCTCACTCCCCAGCGTACCGACAACACCCTGCAGCGCCTCTACACGCCCCGCGACCGCGTGCGCCTCAAGCTGCTGCTACGTGCCAAGGGGCTTGGCTTCGCGTTGGAAGACATCCGCGAGCTGTTCGAGATCTACGACGCCACGCATGACGCCACCAGGCAGGGAGCGCGCCTGCGTGAGATGATTGGCGAGCGGCTGAGCCAGGTGGAGCGGCAGCTACGCGATCTGACTGACCTGCGTGACGAGTTGCGCGACGCGCTTGAGCAGGTTGACCATCAGCTCACAAATGCCGATAGCGACCCGGACGGAAAGGACGGCCACGCATGACCCTCCGCTCCATCTTCCGCGATGACCTGTTCGCGGGCCAGACCATCGTCGTGAGCGGTGGCGGCACCGGCATCGGTCGCGCGACCGCCCGCGAGCTAGCCCAGCTCGGCGCCTCCGTCGTCATCTGTTCCCGCTCACCGGAGCATCTGGAGCCGGCGCGCGCTGAGATCGCCGACGCCGGTGGCAAGGTAGAGGCGCTGGTCTGCAACATTCGCGATCCTGAGGCGGTGACGGCGCTGTTCGCCCAGGTGCGTGAGCGATACGGGCGTGTCGATGCGCTGGTGAACAACGGCGGAGGCCAGTTCCTCACGCCGGCCGAG
>CAYYCB010000404.1:0-2349 GCA_964469715.1 uncultured Ktedonobacterales bacterium
CTCGTGATCGCCCTCACCATCCTGGCGCTCACGGCGATGGTCAGCGGCCTGGGCGCCGTCGGCGGCGTGGACGGCTCCGATCTGGCGCTAGCGGCGACGGCAACCGGCGACGGACCGAGCACGCTGCCAATCGCGCTGGATGTCACCCAGACGCTGCTCAAAACCATCAAGGCCGCCATCGACCGGCGCCTGCGGCTGCTGGCGCACGACTTCTTGCTCTCGCTGCGCCTCGTCGGCTGGCCGATATTGCTTTTCGTCGGCACCTATGGCATTGCCGACCTCTGCATCAACATTCAGCACTACCTCCACAGCGCCAAGACGCTGAACGACGTGCTGCTCTATGTGGCGCCGGCGGCAGGCTGGGGCGCGTTGGCGGTTGTCTGTGCCATTGGGTCTGTCGCGCTGATGGTGTTCCGCCTGCGCGTGTTCACCAATACATCGCAGTTCCTGGGGTTGATCGGCTTTATTCTGCTACTGACGTTCTGGATCTTCTCCTTCACCCTGTGGGTGGTGAACCTGCTGATCAACAAGCTCACCGACTCCACCACACGCGATCCGTTCCCGCCAAGCTGGCTGACATACATCTCGCTCGCGGCGCTGATCCTGGTGGGGCTGCGCCTGCTTGTGCGGATGATGAGCGGCCAGCGCGTACGCCCGGTTGTCGCGGCACGCGCGGAGGCGGCAGCGCCGCTGGCGGCGGGCGAGCCCGTGGGGGCGGCGGTCACGTCGGGATCGACCGGAACGGCTTCCCGCTGAGATTGATTCCAAGCCATCGAAACGATGCGCGGGCGGGACGCCTCTGGTTCCATTGACCGGCCCGTCGCGCCCATAGCACCGGAGAGACGACATGCGAGCGATGTTCGGCAAAGAGGCGCGCCAACGCCACGCCATCACCGACCTCTACGATGAGCAGCGGCGGCGCTTCCTCGTGCAGTATCCCATTCCGCTGGTGATCAGCCTGGGCCTGACGGGCCTGCTGACGTTCATGATCACGGGCTTTTTCGGCTTCCGCGACTCCCTGGAGCCCGATATTACGGGTTTCCTCTTTGGCAAGCCCTGGCCGCTCTATCTGTGGTTCTGCGCACTCATCATCACGCTTCAGGTTTCGATCCTACGCCACATCTCTCTGCGCCGCCAACTGCTGATGACGCTGACGGTCACCACCTTCTGCATCATCTTCGTCGGCATCGTGGACTACTACAACCGCGAGGTGCTCGACTTCTTGCAGAACCTGCTGCAAGACATCCTCGGCCAGCGCATCTTGTTGCAGTATCTTGGCAAGGTACGGTGGACGTACACCGTCATCAACTTCCTGATCATTGCCATCTACTGGACCGACACGGTGCGCCGCTGGGTACGCCGGGCGCAGGGTAAGTCGCCAATCCGGCGGATTGACCTCGGCGTTGGCGATACGCCGCGCGGCGAGGACATGCCCACCATGCAGGAGCTGGTCTCCGGCGACCTCATCGCGGGCGCGTTTCTGATGCTGTTGCTCTCGCTCTTCTTCCGCCCGGTGCCCATCAACTTCTTGACGACGGCGCTGCAAGGCGGCGCCAACGCCAAGGATCTGCTCGTCAATACCTGCACGCTCTCGCTGCCGCTCGGTTCCTGCACACCTGGCGCGCTGCACGGCAATCCACCCACGCTCGAATTCATTGATCTCATCCAGGCGCTGCTGCTGCTGCCCATCGGCCTCATCATCCTCGCGCTCTCGGCTACGCTGAGCGGCCTGGGCGCCGTTGGTGGCGTGGGGGAGGCGCAACCGCGCACGGCTGCCTCCACGGACGAGTCGAGCAGCACGGCGTCGGTCTCGGAGCAGGTCAGCCTCACCGTCCTCAATACCCTGCAGGCCGGGATCAAGCGCCGCATCCGCCTCGCCAGCGCGAGCCTCGCGGGCTCGCTACGCAGTGTGGGCTGGCCGGCGCTCATTCTGGTCGGCGTCATCAGCGTCGCGGCCACGTCGCGCTCGATTGAGCAATATCTGCACATCCTGAGCGATACGAAGACGCTCGGCCTGCTGAGCGCGGCGGACAAGCAAGGGTTGCAGACGCTGCTGGACCAGCACCTACAGATCATCTCGCCGGTCTTGGCGCTGCTCTGGGGTGTGCTGGGCGCGATCTGCATCGTGCTCTCCGCCTCGCTGCTGATCTTCCGCGTGCGCGTGGCGGAGAACTCGCTGCGCTTCCTGGGGTTGGTCGGCTTCACGGTGCTGCTGACGTTCTGGATCTTCTCGCTGGCGCTCTCGGTCTTCAACTGGCTCTTCGCCATCACGCACCTCTCGATGCGTGTGCCCTTCCCGCAGCCGGGGGCAGCGACGATGCTCTCAGCAGCCTCACTGCTGATTGCGGC
>CAYYCB010000405.1:0-2329 GCA_964469715.1 uncultured Ktedonobacterales bacterium
GCGACGGGCCGCCTCCCATTCGTCGCGGAGCAGGCCCATGGTGACGACGTCCACGTGAGCGCCGTCAGCATACTCCGCCTGGCGCTGGCGCGCCTCCTCAACGAAGCCACAGGCACGATAACAGCGGATGGCGCGCTCGTTGCTGCTCCAGGTCATGAGCCAGATGCGGCGCAGGTTCTGGATGCGGAAACACCAATCGAGGAAGAGGCCAAGCGCCTCTCGACCGTAGCCTCTACCGACGTAATCGGGTTCTAGAATCGCCATGCCGAACGAGGCCGTACCGGAGCGGGGATTGACGCTCCAGGGATGCAGGTTGACGAAGCCGATGAAGCGGCTCTCGACCTCGATGGCAAACTCCCCCTTGGCCCACTCCAATGCCTGCTCGTCGAACTGTTTCTCGCGCGCCGCCAGGGGTGTCGGACTCCACGCGGCGTAGGCCGGCAGGACAAGATCGAGATTGGCCATCAGCTCGTGCTGGCGCTTGACGTCCTCCCGCTCGTAGGGGCGCAGTACGACGCGCTCTCCTCGCAGCATATGGTCCCCCTCCTCCACTCATATCGTGCGCCGGGCACAGTATACGCCAGCCGGACAAAGACCATCCGACAGCCTTCCGTCGAGCCGCCCGAACTTACGTATGCCGACATGACCTATCGTATGTACCGTGACGTCTTGGCGATCTACGCTCGTCTGTACCTGCGACATGTAAGGATTGAGCGCGAAGATACTCCGGCGGCGACGTGGATCGCCTTCCCCGTATGGCGAGCGACGGCTGCTCGCGGCGACCGCGCTAGGGCGCGATGACACCCTCGAAAGACGAGGGCTTTTGGCCTGCCTCCACTGGGGCGGGCACGTGGCGGATCGGTGGTCGGGTAACATGTGAGGCATAGGCGAGGATGATGGGGAGCAGCATGACAGTCAAAGGAAACACGGTGAAGGAGCCTGCGGGCCGCGAGACATCCGCAACGGCAGTGCTCAAGCGAGAGCGGACTGGTAAGGCGGCCATAAACGGCGCGACGAAAGCGCCGGGGCACGCGACGCCCCTGACGACACCGGCGCATCCCTCCGGCGTGACACTTATCGAGGTGGCGGCAGGGACGACGACCGGCGAGACTCCGACCAGACGACGGCGCGCGGCGGTCGGCGGCGAAACGCACGGCTCGCCCATACGCCGCCAGCGGACACAGCGTTCCCCACAGGCGTCCGCGCCAGGGAAACAAGCGAAGGTGGCGATTGAGCCTGCCTACGCGACGTTGGAGATCCAGCCAGAGAGCCGGCCGGAGCCCGCCATAAAGAGCAGCGCTCTCCCTCAGGGTCCGCGACGCAAACACGGCATTTCGCCGGAGAACACAGTCTTCGTCTCGCTCTGCTTTGAGGGGCCGGACGTCTATTCGACGGCGGGCGGTCTGGGCACGCGCGTGACGTCCTTCACGGAGACGCTAGCAAGCCAGGGCTACGAGACACATCTGATCTTCGTGGGCGATCCTGATCAACCGAACGAGGAGATGCGCCACGACGGCAGGCTGCGCCTCGTCCGTTGGGGTCAGTGGATCAGCCGGTATTACCCCAATGGAGTCTACGAGGGCGAGGAGCATAAGCTCTACGACTATGCTCAGGCCGTGCCGCAGCACATCTACGAGCATATCGCGCGCCCGGCGGTGGCGGCAGGTAAGATCGTAGTCATCATCGGCGAGGATTGGCACACCGCCGAGACGATGTGGCGCACGTCGGACCTGCTGCACTGGCACGGCATCCGCGAGCGATGCGTGCTGATGTGGAACTGCAACAGCTTGAAGTCGTTGCACCGCATCGACTGGGGCCGGCTCAACTTCACCACGGCGATCACGACGGTCAGCCGCTACATGAAGCAGCGGCTCTGGCAGTACAACGTCAACCCGCTCGTCATCCCCAACGGCATCCCAAGCACGCTGCTCGGCGAGCTGCGCGGCGACCTGGCGGACGAGCTGCGCGGTGTGATGCAGCGAGGCGATCCCGAACGGCTATTCCTCTTCAAGATCGGGCGCTTCGATCCCGACAAGCGCTGGCTCATGGCCGTCGAGGCAGCGGCGCGGCTCAAGGCGAGCGGCCGGTCGGTGGCGCTGGTGATGCGCGGGGGGATGGAGCCGCACGGCGGCGACGTGATCGAGCGGGCACGGCGCCTCGGGCTGACGGTGCGCGACGTGGAGGGCGCGCCTCGGACCCAGGAGGAGCTGATCGCCACGCTGCGCGCGGCCGGCGAGGCGGACGTCTATAATCTGCAATTCTTCCTGTCGTGCGAGTTGACGCGCCTCTGCTACGCGGCGGCGGACGCGACGCTGGCCAACAGCGGCCA
>CAYYCB010000406.1:0-2320 GCA_964469715.1 uncultured Ktedonobacterales bacterium
CGCTTGATCATCTCGTGGCCCTGGCGGATGGCCTCGACCATCGTCTCCTCGGGCAGCTCTTTCGCGCCGGCCTCGACCATGACGACGGCGTCCGCGGTACCCGCGATGGCGAGGTCGAGGGAGCTCTCGCCCATGCGAGACATGAGCGGGTTCATCTCAATCTTGCCGTCGAGGTAGCCGACGTTCACGGCGCCCACGGGTCCGGCGAACGGGATGTCGGAGATCGAGAGGGCGGCGGAGGCGCCGACAATGCCCAGGAAGTCGGGATCGTTCTCCTGGTCGACGGAGAGGACGGTGATGACGACCTGGACGTCGTTGCGATAGCCCTTGGGGAAGAGCGGACGAATGGGGCGGTCGATGAGGCGGGACGCGAGGATGGAATGCTCGGTGGGGCGACCCTCGCGCTTGATGAAGCCGCCGGGGATCTTGCCCGCGGCGTAGAGGCGCTCCTCAACGTCGACGGTCAGCGGGAAGAAATCAATGCCCTCGCGTGGGGCGGCGCTGGTGGTGGCCGTCGCGAGGATGACGGTCTCGCCGTAGCGGACGAGCACAGCGCCACCGGCCTGCTCGGCAACACGGCCCGTCTCGATACTGAGTGTCCGACCGGCGATGTCGGCTTCGACTTTGTGAATCATGAGTGTTCCTTCGGAGCCCCGCGCGACCCGCGCCGGGCGCTCCCACGCCGGAATGCGGCGACTGATGTGACGTCGTCCACGATGATGAATAGTTTTGCGGCGGCCATGCCTCAGACATTCGCGGCCAAGTAGACGTGTCGGGCGGCAGCTACACCGCCGGGACGCGCCGAAAACGAGCGTGCGAGCCCGGCCCGCGAGGTCAAGCGGCGCTTGACAAGAAAGCGGGTCGCGGCTCGCACGAGGCCAGGAGTGCGCGCGGCACAGCCGGGGACGGCATCTATCGGCGCAGCCCCAGGGAGGCGATCAGCGCGCGATAGCGCTCGGGGTCCTTCTTGTTGAGGTACTTGAGCATGCGGCGTCGCTGACCGACCAGCTTGAGCAGACCGCGGCGGGAATGGAAGTCGTGCTTATTCTCGATCAGGTGCGCCGTGATGTCCTGGATGCGCCGGGTGAGGATGGCGACCTGGACCTCCGGCGAGCCCGTATCGCCCTCGTGGGTCTGGTACTGCTCGATGATCTGCGCTTTGTCATCCGTCTGCAATGCCATGCGTTCTCGACCGTCTCACGCCCGGCGCCATGCCGAACGGAGTGGCCTCCTCCTTACTGGTGCTCTACGAGCGCACGCCGGCGCTCTTTCTTAACTGGGCCACCCACGCAAACCCGTGCGCACGTCCATTCCGCATGGAGGTGTCGGCGTACGCTGCGTCTGCGCCTTTTCGCGTGTCTCTCTCGTGCGTCCACGTCGGGAGTATGGAGGACCCTGCCGTCTGGGTGGTGTGGCGGGCATCCCAACGTTCGTCCGCCCTGTACGCGCGGGCAGACCCTTCGTGTTCCACAGATGATAGACGGGCAAAGTATATCACGCTTGACGCGCCGCGGCAACCGACACGGCGGCGTCACATGCATCTCCTCGCCCTACCTTCTGGGCGTTGCTGGCGCGGCACAGTGTCTCGCCGCATGTTCGCCGCCCGTCGCTCCGCATGAGCGACCTGCCGGCAAGGACTCTGCCGCGCCCATCTCTGGCTTCCGTCTTGCATATCGCGGGCAGGCGAGACGAGCGCACGGAAGGAGCGACTGAACATGGAATCGGCGATGGCGCGCCCATCGGAGAGAGGGCGCGAAGGATATGCCGGCAAGGTCGTCGTCATCTTCAATCCCAATGCGCGGGCGGCGCGGGCGGGCGAGATCACGTCGGAGCGAATCGAGGCGGCGCTGCGTGAACGCGCCTGCGACTTCACCATCGTCACGCCGGACTCGGAGGATGAGACAGTTGCGAAGGTCGAGGAGGCGGCGCGAAACGGCGCGGCCGTCGTGGTGGCGGTGGGCGGCGACGGCACGGTGCACGGCATCGCTTGCGGGCTGCTGCGCGCCGGAACGACGCGAACGGCGCTTGGCATTCTCCCGCTCGGCACGATGAACAACGTCGCCGGTGTGCTCGGCATTCCGGAAGATTTCGACGGCGCGCTGGATATCATCACGCAGGCATTGCGCGATCCTCACGGCGGCACGCGCACCTTCGACGTCGGTATAGCGGACGGCGAACCGTTTATCGAGCTGGCTACCCTTGGACTCCTTACCGACCTCTCGGCCATCGGCGAGCCTGTCAAGGAGCATCCCGCGCGACTGCCCGCCGCCCTCGTCGAGACGGTTCGCACGCTGACCCGCTATCGCCCGACGCGCATGAC
>CAYYCB010000407.1:0-2312 GCA_964469715.1 uncultured Ktedonobacterales bacterium
ACAACCCCAGTCATCCATGGCTCATTCCCTTCCGGTCCAAGGGCGTCAGACAACATGCCTCGCATCGATTGACGGCAGCGACCGCCAGCCTATAGAGCCTGCAGGATCCAGCCTCCAGGCGCCAGACACGCAGCTCCGGCAAACATCGCTGACATCATCGGCTATGCCTGCGTTCAGAACAGTGTAATCGGCAAAAAGCAGGATACAAGGAGGTGGATTGCCATGTCTGTCTAGATTGACAGATGTGTCAAGTGCAGCCAGCGAATTGTAGCAGACTGGAACCGGGGGCAAGATGCATCCGAGGGGGAACAACGTGGCGGGAATGGAATCATTCGGAGAGTGTCTTAGAAATTTGCTGGACAAAAAGAAGGTAGCGAGTGGGGAACTGGCAAAAGAGATAAATGTCGACCCGGCACAGATCAGCCGCTGGATGCACGACACGCGCACGCCGTCGCTAGGCAGCACCTATGTCGAGCGGATCGCCGAAGAGCTCAGCCTCAGCCCGGCCGAGCGCAAGCGACTCTCAGACGCCCAGGTGGAGACGCTGAAAAGGCCGCCCGCTGGCCGTCGGCGCACCGGAGGGATGCTGGACGCCGCAGCCATGCCGAAGCGCGGAGGCGGTGGTCAATCCGCGCCGGGAGAGCGCACCGCGACTAAGCCCCAGTGGCCGACAGCAGGCACGACAGGATACCCTGAGGCCGGTTTGCCGGTGCTCGAGGCGCTGCAGAATCTGGGCGAGCCGCTGCCGGGAGACGACACCATCACGATCACCTTCCAGGCGACGGCCGCGCCAGAGTCGCCTGACCCCACCATGTGGAAACCCTATCGCGAGGCGCTGCATCGGGCCCTGCGTCAGGGGTGGCGACTGCGCGAGCTGTGGCGGCTGAACGACGACCCGGCGCGGTCCGCGACGTTCGCCGCGCACATGTTGGATATGGCGAGCCTCGGCAGCCGCTACGACCCGTATTTCTTCACCCGCTATGGCACGCTGGACGTGCCCTACGAGCTGGTGATTATCCCCGGACAGGCCGCCTTCCAAATCGTCGCGACGACCAGCATCCGGTCGGTGGATACGATTGCCATCATGGCAACGGGCGAGGCCATGCGACCGCTGCGCGAGCATGCCGAGCTGCTCGCACGGCAGACGGCCCCCGTGTTCGCTCGGTATCCGATCGCGCGCCGCGCCGCGTTCGCGGAGGTGCTGGCAGAGGCGGAGGCGATGCCGGGCGGGCGCATGATGGTGAAGCACGGCCTGACAGTCTACACCGAGCCGGAGGCGTGGTCGCATCCCGATTCACACTGGGCACGACGCATGGCGCGCATGGGCACCGATGCCAACGCGATGATCGCCACTCGCAAACGCCGGCTGGAGGCGTTCCGCCAGAACGTTCGCCTCTTCCCATATCGCGACATCTGTCCCGAGAGCGCCATTCGCGAGTTGGTGGAGCAAGGCGCCTACACACGCGACGATGCGCCCGAGGGCTACGATGCGGCCGGAGAGGACGTACGCGCCGAACATCTGCGCAGCGCCATCGAGGTGCTCGAAACCTTTGATAAGTATTCGCTCGCCTTGATCAACGACCACGAGGCGGCACGCATCGGCATCCGCCCCGATACCTGGTGGGCGGTGGTAGGTGCGACACGCGCCATGCTCGACGTCCGCATGCCGGACGGGCACGGCGGCTTCACCGACATAGACCTGGACATCACAGAGCCGATGATTGCCGCAGGGTTTGCCCGCCACTTCGAGAACATCTGGGAGCGCATCGGCTCGCTTCACCGCGACAAGGCGCACGTCATTCGCAGACTTCGCCAGCAACTCGCGCAACTCGACGCCCGTTAACGGCCCCTCGCTCGTTGTACCCCATACGGGGCACACTCTCGCACTTGTCGGAAAGGAGCGCACATGACGGACGCTGGAGGAGGCGGGCAGGGTCGGGGAGGGATTCCGCTCCTCTCTATTGTGTTGCCGATCGTGCTCGTCCTCGCCATTCTCGGCATCGACGCACTTGCGATCATGCTGAAGAATCCCGCAACCCGCCTCAACCCGCACTATTACGTGTCACTCGGCAACTCAATTTCGTTTGGCTATCAGCCCGACGGCAACATCACGCAAGGCTTCACCGACGATCTCTTCAGCGATTTGAAGCCGGCCAACGTGACGGACCTGGAGAACTTCGCGTGCGGCGGCGAATCGAGCGCGACGATGATCCTGGGCGGCTGCCAGTTCCGATTCGCGAGGCATGTGCAATATAGCGGTCCGCAGCTCGACGCGGTGGTCAGTTTCATCAAGGCACATCCTGGTCAGGTGG
>CAYYCB010000408.1:0-2303 GCA_964469715.1 uncultured Ktedonobacterales bacterium
TGCCGACGAGTGGCGTGGTGGCTGAGACGGGCAGATTGCAGGACTCTTGTAGGGCGCGCTTATTCGGCGGGCGTCGCTCTAGCGAGAAGGCGTCGTACGGCGACGCGATGAGCTCGTCGGCGGCAGGGTCGTTTTCGCGAGTGTCAATGCCGTTCAAGATGCCGTAGAGCCGGTCTTTGCGGTCGCGCAGCAGCGGGTCGAGCCGCTCACCAAAGTCTGGCGTGAGGATTTCACGAGCGTAGCGCGGGCTAACGGTGCTGATGACGTCGGCGAACGCGATACCGCGGCCCAGCAAGTCCACTACATTCGCGAGCTCGGGCATCTCAGGAAAGAGGAAACCTTCGGCGGCGACGCCGGCAACCTCAAGAATGCGGTAACCGAAGATGCCCTGATATGCGAGGTTATGGATGGTGAAGACGGCGGCCGCGGCACGGAAGATAGGGTCGTCGCGGTAGACGGTCTTGAGCCAGTTGGGCACGATGCCGGTGTGCCAGTCATGGCAGTGGACGATGTCGGGCGCCCAACTGACTGCGCGTGCATATTCGAGGGCCGCGCGAGAGAAGAGGATGAACCGCTCGCCGTCGTCCGGGTAGCTGTAGAGCTTCTCACGCTGGAAATAGGCCGGCGCGTCCACGAAGAGGAAGCGCACACCGTCCGCCTTGGGCGCCTCCAGGATGTCCACCGGCTCCGTGGAGGAGTTCATCGGCACGGCCACCTGCGACGCGACGGAGGTGAGGCGCCAGCGCTCTGGGTCGATGGCCTTGTAGCGGGGCAACACGACGCGCACATCATGTCCGAGTCGCGCCAGGGCCTGGGGCAGCGCGCCGATGACGTCCGCCAGGCCGCCAGTCTTCACGAAAGGGACGCCCTCAGAGGCGATGAAGAGAATGCGCAATGGTCCTGCGCGCAGGGCAGCCGCCACATCTAGCGGCGCGCTCGCCGGTTCGGCGTCCTTGGGGAGTGATGATTGCCGGTTGGCGGGGGGCGTATTCAGTGACAGCGACGAGGTTGACGGATATGGCATGCGTCCCGATGCGGTGGCCAATGCCCGATTGCCCGTGCTCGGATTCATCATCGCAGAGTCTCCTCGTCCGCACTCATGCGCCGGCAGCGGAGTGGACCGCAGATGTCCGCTGGTGGGCAGTATAGCAGGCGATTCCGCGGATGCCAATCGAGCAGGAGATGAAGCGCAGCGGGTCCACCCCCGAGATGAGGCGGACCCGCGAGCGGCGATGTTAGGTTGTATGTGCGGCGTGACGGCTAGCGGCGCGAGACGCTGTAGCCGTTCCCGTTGGGGGCGTACTCGTCGTACTCCTCGTAGGCGTCTGGGCCGGCGGCGGTGTAGGCAAACGCGCCCGCGAGCATGAGGACGAACGACGCCTCCACCAGCTCTGGGTAGGAATCCGGCAGGTTGTAGAAGATGAAGGCCATTGCCAGGCCGAGCACCGCGACGCCCGCGATGGCGAGCAGCCAGCGCATGCTGCCGGCGCTGAACGCGCCGTACGCCGTGACCAGCACGCCGAGCAGGCCGAAGATCAGGCCCGTCAGGAAGATGGCGTGGGCGCTCTCGAAGGCCTCAGTGCCGTTCGTGAAGATATTGCGGTGGAAGCCCTGGATCGAAGCGATCACCATCAGCGTGACCGCGCCGAGCATCGTCCAGAGGGCGAACTTGCGCAGCGAGCTCATCGGACGCCGGCGAATGACCATGGTCATTTGGAGCGCCGCGAGGCCGCCCATCAGCAGCAGGAACCAGAAGGCGTCGTGCAGGTGGCCGCGGCCGGGATCGAAGAACAGGGCCAACGCCTCGATCTCGAAGAAGTTTGGCAGCGAGAAGACCGCGAAGCCGAAGAGGTAGATCAGCAGCAGCGTTCCGAGCACGAGCCACTGCCCCGTGCAGCCGAGTGGCTGGGCGGTGGTCGGCGCGAACTCGCGCTGGGTGCTCCACGTCCAGACGAAGGCCACGATGGCGACGGCCGCGGCGATGAAGAGACCCATCGTCGGGGAGTCAATGCCGCCCTGCGTCACAGTGGCGTGGACGGTGGCGACGGCGATGCCGACATAGAGTAGGCCGATGGTGCCGCCCAGCACGATGGTGTCGCGACGCGTCGTCCAGAAGTAGTAGCCGACGATAAGCAGGCCGATGGTGATGCTGAAGACAATCGTACAGATGAGGTACCCGGTGAACGGCGTGAAGGTGCAGCTTCCGGGGATGAAGTTCTTCTGCGAGCACGAGACCCAGAATTGCTGGGAGTCCGCGCCGTGGATCAGGTTGACGACCGGATAGGTCAGCGCCCAGATGAGGA
>CAYYCB010000409.1:0-2300 GCA_964469715.1 uncultured Ktedonobacterales bacterium
GCCATTGATCACGTCACGATTGCCTGGTCGCGGCTGGAGGCCATGGAGCGGGCATTCGCCGGCGCCGGCCTCGCCGCGGACTATGGAGGCCCGCACGGCAATCGCGCCACGCACATGGACGTGCTCGGCTTCGACGACGGCTCGTATGTTGAGCTGATCGCGCCGTTCGAGCCGGGCGCGCCGCCAATGGCGTGGGAGGCGCAGATGGCCGGGAACGGCGGCGCGTGCGCCTGGTGCGTGCGCGTCGCGGACATCTCCGCGGAGGTCGAGCGTCTGCGCGCGGCAGGCATACCCGTCGAGGGGCCGCTGCCGTCGAGCCGGACGCGACCGGATGGTTCGCGAGTCGAGTGGGAGTTCGCCTTCCCCGGTCCCTATGCCAGGGGCGCCGTCCTGCCGTTCATGATTCAGGATAAGACGCCGCGTGAGCTGCGCGTGCGCCCTTCGGCCAGCGTCGCGGGGACGGAGCTGACTGGCGTGGCGGCTGTCCTGATCGCCGTCTCGGATCTGGAGGCGCCCGCCGACCTCTTCCGCAGGGCCTATGGCTGGCCGGAGCCGGTGGTGGTGGACGCGAGCGATGTGAAACTCTTCGCCACGCGGCCGGGAGTGCGGGGCATGCGGTTGGCCTACTTCCCAGGGGCGCCGGTGGCGCTGGCCAATCCCGCGCCCGCGCAGGACGCCTCTGAGCAGGGCAAATTCAGCGCATGGCTTGCCGACCGACTGGACCGCTTTGGTCCCGCGCCGTTCGGGTATCTGCTCGGCACACGCGACCTGGAGGCGACGCGCCGCCGGCTGCCCCTCAACCAGACGCAGTCGTGGTTCGGGCGTGCCGTGGCCTGGATCGAGCCGGAGCACCTGCTCGGCCTCTGCCTGGGCGTGTTGGCCGTCGAAGAATAGGATGGCGCGTGCGCTCAGGCGCCGCCAGGGCGCCGCGCGAGGTGGGCGAGCATGCGGTCGAGGGCGGGTGGCGGCGGGAGCTGGAGATAGCGGTCCAGCGCCCAGGCGACGATCTCGCGGATGGCGAAGAAGCCGCGGTCGCCGTTGGTGAGCAGGGCGAGGGCGAAGCCGCGGTCCGGCAGGAGCAGCAGGGAGGCCCGCTGGCCGTTGGCGATGCCTTCGTGGCCGATGAGGCGGGCAGGGCCGGCGTCGCGGATGCACCAGCCCAGGCCGATGTGGTCCGCCATCCAGCCGGCGGAGAGGCGCGGGCCGCGCATCGCCACGAGGGTGAAGGGCGAGAGGAGCCGCGTGCTGTCGGGGTCGGCGTGGTTGTGCCTCTGTATCTGGTCTGAGGGGGCCGTGCCGCCGCCGCCAAGGTGGAAGCGGGCGAAGCGCAGCAGGTCGCGCAGGGAGCAGATGAGGCCGCCGGCGGGGGCGACACTGCGCGGTTTGGCCCAGGGGCGGGCGACGGCCGGGCCGGTCTCGCGGATCGTATGGCCAACGGCGACGGCATGCGTGATGGCGTCGGCGGCGAAGAAGAACGATTCCTTCATGCCTAGCGGGGCAAGCACGAGCTCCGTCACCGCCGCTTCGTAGGTCTGGCCCGTCTGGATTTCGAGCAGGCGGCCAAGGAGCGAGTAGCCCACGTCGCTGTAGGACCAGGCCATGCCGGGGGGTGTCTGTTGTGGGAGGGCGGCCATGCGTGCGACGAGGCGGGTGAGGGCGTCGTCGCCGGGGCCGGTGTCGGCGATGAGGTCTTGCCAACCGCCGCTGTGGGTGAGGACGTTGGCGAGGGTGACGCTAGCGGCGGCGCGCTCGTCGGCGAGGCGCAGGTCGGGCAGGTAGGCGCGGATGGGGGCGTCAAGGGTGAGCGTCCCACGCTCGACCAGGCGGAGGATCGCCGTGGCGGTGAGGATTTTGGTGATGGAGCCGGCCTGGAAGAGGGTATCTGGTGCGACGGGCAGGGGATGCTCGACGTTGGTAACGCCGTCGCAGACCATCTCTTCGCTGGCCCGATTGAGCAGGCCGACAGCGATGCCGGGGATGCCGAGCCGTTCGCGCGCTTGCCGCACGGCGACGCTCAACGATTCCGCGCCGCCGGTCGTAAGCAGGTCGCGTGGCTCCATCGGTGGCGTATCCTTTCCTCGTGTGGATGATTGCCTTTGGGTGGGGTCATTGTAGCGCGAGGGAGAAGTGGTGAGGGAGATCCTGCCCATGAACGGGCGGGGCACGATGGACGGGCCGTGAACGGCCGCAGAGGGTGCGGAGCGCTCGGCATGGTGGCCGATGGTGGCCGGATTTTCGTTGCGTGGAGGATTTATTGGGGGCGGTTTTGTCCAGCGGACGGTCGGTGGCCGAAATGGCCG
>CAYYCB010000410.1:0-2274 GCA_964469715.1 uncultured Ktedonobacterales bacterium
AGACCGTGCTCGAGCGCAAGCAGCCGCCCACCTTCGACGTCCTCGTCGAGCAGGATAGCTGGCAGCGCGTGACGCTCCATAAGGACGTCGCGAGCGCCGTGGACGACCTTCTGCGCGGCAACCCGCCGGTGGCCGAGATGCGCGAGCGCGACGAACACGACCGCGTGACCTCGCGCTCCATCGTCGTCAAGCCTGAGAACGTCGCCCCGTCACAGGCGGCGGATAGCGTCGTCTACGACATGACGCGGCGCGACCGCCGTTTCGTGCGCGGTGACGAGCGCCAGATTCGTGCGCTGAGCGACCCACGGCGGGCCGTCGAGCCGTCCGCGATCTTCTCAGCGGATATGGCCGACGAAGAGGCTGAGAACCTGGAGATCGCCGAGCCAACCGGCACCGCCGGGATGCTTGCACTGCCCAATCGCGGCCTCGGCAGCGCCACCGCGCGCCCGAAGAAGCTGCGCGTCTATCCCTTCGGCATCAGCCGTGAGCGATTGGAGCAGTCTGCCAAGCAGCTTCGTGTGCCGGTCGAGATCGCACGCGATCAGACCCAGGCCGACGCGGTGATCGCCCTCAAGACGTTCTACCGCCGCCAGCCAGACCAGCTCCGCACGGCTGAGAGCGAGCGCAAGCCCATCTACATCCTGCGGACCAACACCGTCCAGCAGATGTCGGAGTGCCTCTCGCGCATCTTCGACCTGCGCGAGACCCAATCGTCGGTGGAGTCGGGCCAACCCGATCACCCCACGATGGCCGCCATGCAGGAGACGGAAGACGCCATCCATCACATGCTGAACACCAACACCGGCCGCATTGACCTCGCGCCGCAGAACGCCTACGTCCGCCGCCTGCAGCACCAGATCGCCGGCCGCTACAACCTGGAGTCGCGCTCCTTCGGCAAGGAGCCTAACCGCCGCGTCCAGATCTACGGGCGCTAGCGCCGTTTCCCTTCTTGGAGCAACGCCCCCGCTTCTTCATTGAGGCGGGGGCGTCCGCGTGTCGCCGCCATTCTGGTTATGACCTTCGGGTACTTCTCCGGCTGCCCCGTTGTACGCTTCGGGAGCCCATGCTATAATCCCTTTGTTCTAGCATGGTTTGCTAGCAACACCGGCCTCTTCTCCGCGACGGCGCCTCGCCGGGACGTCAGTCCCACGCCACTGCGCGCCGGCACTTCAGTGCCGCGACGCCGGCTCCAGCGCGCCCGCTCTCGTGGATGCGCCGGGCAAGCGCGATACCATTCGATAACGTGTGGCGGCCGGGTGGACGAGGTTGGTTCCCCTACCGCATGGCGCAGTGCTGCGACACACCGACCCACTGGATGGCCGGACGTGCCTCGGCGACGCTGAGGGCGCGCATGTCCTTTAAGATCCTCATCGAGCGCGGAAACCTGGGCTTCAGCGCCGCGCACTTCATCACCTTCGGGGGCCAATGCGAGCCCTTGCACGGTCACAACTACGGTGTCCGTGTGGAGGCGTCTGGTCCACTGACGACCGATAGCTACGTCCTCGACTTCGTTGAGCTGAAGAACATCGTCCGCACCCTCTGCAAAGACTGGGACCATCGCTTCCTGCTCCCCTTGCGGAACCCGCACATGCGCGTGACCGAGCGTGACGACGTGTGGGAGCTTGAGTACGACGCCAACAACCGCTACGCGCTGGCCAAGTCCGCCGTCGTCCCATTGGACGTGGACAATGCCACGGCGGAGCGCCTCGCCGAGCAGCTTGCCCGGCGGATCGTCTTCGCCTTGCGCGAGCGCGGCTCCGGCGCCGCCCTCGAAACGCTCACCGTCGGCATCGAAGAGACCGAGATGCAGGCCGCCTTCTTCACGCTCGACCTTCGCACGATGCCTTCCGATGGTCCCCCTCCTGGCGCGTAGGCGCCCGCCCGTTTCCCCGCGCTCCTGGCAAGCTTTGTGCAGGTAGCAACCGTTGTAACGGCGCCCGGTCCTTCCGTGTGCCCTAGTGGGGTCCCCGCGAGATCCCGCGCAGCCCTCGCGGCTGGGAGCGACGCTGCTCCACCCTGGCCACCGTTGGCCGACAGGAGGATGTGTTTCCGTGGCAATCAAAGAACCTGAAGTCCTCAATCCCTTTGCGGTCGCCGTCGCCCAATTTGACGCCGCCGCCGACCGCCTCAACCTCAGCTCGGAGCTGCGCGCCATCCTGCGCGCGCCCAAGCGCGAGCTCACCGTTAACTTCCCCGTGCGCATGGATGACGGCAGTGTGGAGATGTTCACCGGCTACCGTGTGCAGCACAATATCAACCGCGGCCCGGCCAAGG
>CAYYCB010000411.1:0-2263 GCA_964469715.1 uncultured Ktedonobacterales bacterium
CTGAAGCCTTCAGGATCTCCCAGCACCCTGGACGCAATAGGTATCAAAAAGGGTACCGTGGACTGAAGATGCGCGACACACAGATTCTTAATATGGCCTTGCGTTATCGGACACGAACGCGCACATCTCGGTGAATGGGCCTGCTTTGCCTACACCGCTCCCTGTGCGCGGCTAGCGGCGCTTAGGCTTCGATTTGCGCTGGGGACTGCCGGTCGTTTTCCCTCCTGCGCGCCGCGCGGTGAGCGCGTGCGCCGCGCGCTCCAGGGTGCGGTCCGCGCGCGTCGTGAGCGTCTCGCGTAGCGTGCGGGCGAGCATGAGGCCGATCAGCGTCTCAAGCAGACCGGGGCGCAGGTGGATGGTGAGGCGGGCGCGGGTGGCGGGGGCGCCGGATTCGCCGGTTGCGGGGGAGCAGGCGACGGTCCACGTCCAGTTGGTGCGCATGCGGCTGAGGGTGGTCTCCCAGGCGAAGCGCGCTGGCGGCTCGTAGAGGCGTATGCGCGTGGGGATGGCTCCGCGCGTCTCTTCGGTTTTGGCCAGGGTCCACGTCATGCCGGTACGCGGCTCGCCCTCGGGCGGTGTCTCGAAGTCCGCGCCGGTGAACCAGGCCTGGGCGTTGCGCGGGTCGGCGAGGAAGGCGAAGACGCGTGCGGGCTCGCCAGGGAGGATGCGCTCGGCGGCGCCTTGGGGCATAGGGGGAACCTCCGACACGGGCCGCGGGGCTGGATCGGCCGCTCGAAGGCAGGATAACGCACACGCGGCGACAAAGCAATTCCGGCGTCCTGCGCACGTCGCGAATGGCGATGCGCGCAGGACGCTCCGTGTTCATCAAGTCATCTGGTCATCAGGTCGTGTTGGGCCGAGGAGGCCGCCGTCATCCTAACCAGCCGCCACATGTGACGCAATCGACGCGCGTGCGCGGCGCGGGGCGACGAGGAATACGCCGACGCTTGAGACGCCCAGAAACGCGAGCGCGGCGCCGAGGCCCCAATGCGCCGCGACGAAGCCGGTGAAGGCGGGGAGCACGACGTTATACGGCTCACCCAGGCCGAGCAGCGCGCGTATGGTCCCAGTGCGGCCTGGCAAGGCGCCGTAGGCCTGGGCCTTCGCCAGGGGATACCAGCCCGCCGCGCCGGCATTCGCGGCGACCAGTCCGGCGATAGCGGCCCACGGGGCGGGCGCGAAGATGACGAGGGCGACACCAGCGCATGTGAGGACGGCGAGCCAGGGCAGGACCGCGTGCGTCGAGAGATTCGCGGCCACACGATCGAGGATGACAAGGGCGACGAGCCCACCGGCGAGCCCGATGCCGATGGCCAGGCCCGTCAGGCTGGGTGAGAAGTGGAGCCGGTCGCGCAGATAGAGCGCGGCGAAGGCCAGGAAGACCTCGTCCATCATGTCGGCAAGGAGGACGACGACCATCCAGCGGAGAAGCGTGGGGTTGCGTAGCGCGGCGCGCAGACTCTCTCGAAGGCTGGGATCGTTCGCGTCCTCCGCCTCGCCTGCCGGATGAGACGGTTTCGGCAGCGAATGGCCGGCGATGAGCGCCGCGAAGATGAACCAGAGCGCGGCGGCCACGACGCAGAGGGCGAGCCAGCCGAACGCGAGGGCCAGCAATGCGCTGACGGCCAGTGGGGAGAGCAGATCACCCACGCCGGATAACAGGGTCCAGCGAGTCATCGTGCCTGTCGTCTCGCCGGGAGCTGCGTCCACCAGAGCGGCCTGCGAGATGCCGACAGCGGCGCCGTCGGCAGGCCAGATGACGGCGAACGCGAGAGCCAGCAGCGCGAAGTTTGTGGCCGCGCCGGCCAGGACGAAGGCCAACGCCAGGACGACGGCGCCCACGAGGATCAGCAGGCGCTTCGAGCCGCGGTCGCTGAGTAGGTTCAGAGGCGGCTCGATCACGAGCGCCGAGAGCGCGCCGGCCGTGAAGAGAAGACCAATCTGTTCGTAGCTGAGGTGATAGTGATCGCGCAGAACCGGCAGTGCGATGGTCAGGAAACCGGTGGTGAGCTCGTCGAGCAGGGCGGCGGATAGCAGTGTGGCGCGTAGCGTGATGGACATACGATGTTTCCCTCTCTGTGCAGGCATACGGCCGATTGAAGGCTGCACTGCTGAGAGGGGGAGGGCGCGGTGGACGCGAGCGGAATCGCATGCCACGGCGGGCGGGGCGATGGGCCGCCTCGCCGCACGGGAGAAAGACGCCAAGATGGGCGCGCTGGGCGGCTTAGCAGGGAGCGCGGGCGCTCATCGGATCTCTCGTTTC
>CAYYCB010000412.1:0-2251 GCA_964469715.1 uncultured Ktedonobacterales bacterium
GTCGGAGTCATCTTCCAGGATTTCGCCACCTACTACCTCACGGCTGGCCGCAACATCGGCATCGGCCAGGTGGACGCTATAGATGACGCCGCGGGCGTGCGCGTGGCGGCGGCCAAGAGCGGCGCGGCGGCGGTGATCGAGCGACTGCCCTCCGGCTACGAGAGCATGCTCGGCAAGTGGTTCGAGAAGGGCGAGCAGCTTTCCGGCGGCGAATGGCAGAAGATTGCGCTGGCCCGCGCCTTCATGCGCGACGCTCAGCTCCTCATCCTCGACGAGCCCACTTCCTCGCTCGATCCCCAGGCCGAGTATGAGGTCTTTCGCCGCTTCCGCGAGCTGACCGCCGGCAAATCCGCCGTCTTCATCTCCCACCGCTTCAGCACCGTGCGCCTGGCCAACCGCATCATCGTGCTGGAGGACGGCGGTGTGCTGGAGGAAGGCACCCACGCCGAGCTGCTGGCCAAGGGCGGCCGCTATGCCGAGCTCTTCAGCCTCCAAGCGGAGGCGTACCGCTGAAGCCAATGACCCATAGTCTGGTCCGCCTTTGTCGCGCCGCCGCCGGAGCGCCTACGCGCTTTGTCGTGCTTGCTTGTCTCGTTCGTATGCGGCGAGCGCGTCGATGACGCCCTGGCGTTTGGTCAGCAAACGCCACAGGGAGGTGCGGGCGCGGGCAAGCTCGGACGCATCGCTCGCCGTGCGTGCCCGAAGCACGACATCCTCTTGATCTCCGATCAGTGCCTCTAAGTGAGCGAGATACGCGTGATACTGGGTGCAGGCCTCGTCCGATTTGATCGGCTGCTGGCGATAGTCATTGTGCATGAGAGGTTCCATCGCGCACTCCTCTCCGGCCGCCTGTTGGTCACACCTGCTCAGGGCAGCAACTGAATGATGCCTTTTGGGGCACTCGTCCCCTGGATCTCTCGGAAGAGATCCTCCATGCGCTGGGCGCTCTGTTTGGCATTGAAATAGAAGTCGACGAGCGCTTCTTCGCCGGGATGTGCAGCCGAGAACGCCGTTGCGAAGAGCGTATCATCCCACACGTCGGAGCGCACCGCCACGTCGACATCGAGCGGATCAAGCTTGTCTGTGACATAGCTGCCGTTGACGTAGACAATTGCCGTGGCATCTCTGGACCAGATGAGGGTTGCGGCATGCAGCAGCGCTGCATTCAATGCCGACCGTGTGCTCGATCCTAGCTGATCGAAGGCGGCCCTCAATTCGCCTAGCGTCGCCGGATAGGTACCGGGCGGAAGAACGCCGTTCGTCAAGGGTGGAATCGCCATCGAACACACCTCAGCGGCATCTTAGCATACCTGGCGCAAAGATGAGCGGCGGCGCATGTCCTACGAGCCTTGAGGGTGCGCAGAAGCATGTTGCCTGCCCTGCTCTGCTGTACTTATGATAATCAACCGCTCGCCTCCATGTGATACAATGCGCCTAGCAATGCGAATGAGGAAGATTTGTCCACACCTCCCACAATCGGCAGGATGCCGCCCCCTTCTTCCCTCCTGTGCAGCGATACTCCCACGCCGGTCGTCTGTGGGGATAGCGCGGGCATTTGGCCCGCGGCGTGCGCCAGTGATACAGTGTGCCGTAACACGGCAGGTGATTACTCATCCCAGATCTGGCGGTGAGTGACATAGAAGTGACATTGGGCGCACGGTGCGCCCACCGGGTTCGGCTCGCAGGCAGCCACGACACTGCCTCGTCGCGCCCGCACCATTCTCGCAACGTCCCAAGGACAAGCGAATTCCAGAATACGCGCCGTCGGGCCAGAGGCCCGCACGGCCAGAAAGGTTGTGACATTTTTCGTGAGTAGGAACAGACAAAACGACCGTCCCCGCGGCCAGGAGCAGCGGCGCGACCAACGCGGCAAGCCGCTGCGGCTCGCTCCACTCGGCGGCCTCGGCGAGATCGGCAAGAACTGTATGGCCGTCGAATACGACGGCGACATCATCCTCATTGACGCCGGCCTGATGTTCCCCGACGAGGAGATGCTCGGTGTAGACCTCGTCATCCCCGACGTCTCATATCTGGCCGACAAGCTCGACCGCATCCGCGGCATCTTCATCACCCACGGCCACGAAGACCATATCGGCGGCCTGGCGTATCTCCTGCCGCAGCTCGGCTTCCCGCCGGTTTACGCCACCAAGCTGACCGCCGGGCTCATCACGCTCAAGCTCCGCGAGCACCGCATCATCGACCGCACGCGCCTCGTCGTGGTGGACCCCGCCGACGTCATCCGCGCCGGCAA
>CAYYCB010000413.1:0-2223 GCA_964469715.1 uncultured Ktedonobacterales bacterium
AGGCGTTGACGTTGGCGAAGGTGTCCTGGAACGCGACGACGGCGGGCGCCTGGCTGCCGCCGATGGGCGCCTCGAAGCCGGGGTTGACGGCGAGGTTGGACAGCGTCTGGCGGGCGCCGCGCAGGAAGGGCGAGGAGCAGAAGAAATTGACCTCGATGCCCGTGGAGATCAATTGGTTCCAGAGCGTCTCCCGGTAATCGTCCTTCTCCAGCCAGGCCGATGTACAGTCCGCGTAGACGCTGGTCGATGATTGCACGGGCCTGATCTCGAGCGCGGCGGGCTGCGACGGCGAGATGCCCTCCAGCGTCTTGGCGAGGTTGTCGAGCGCCGTCTGGAAGGCTGTGTAGCTTGCGAACTGCCCCAGGACAAGTTTTACCTTGAGCGTGCGGTTCGTGTCGTACTGTCGGCGCGTCACACGCTCGCCGACCGTGCGTGGATTCTTGGTCGTGTAGAGCGTCGGCTTGACGTGTCCCCAGTCCAGCCCCGTGCCGAACCCCGCGTCGTCGTCGGCCAGCGACCAATTCACGCCGTCGTTCAGGTCGATGATCGCGCCTGTCGGGCTGCTTGTATGCGCCTGGAACGCGTCCGTTAGGGTATTCCAGCTCCCCAGTCTCAACCGGGTCGGCACACCTGCCGTGACGTTTGGTAGGGGCATCGGGGATACCTCTCTGACACGCTGCTATTTCCGCATACTTACCGGATAGACAGATGCGCGCCGGTACCGCCGCCGTAGCCTGCCCGGCGCGTGCCGCGGTACTGTTCCTGCTGCAACTCCAGGAACGCGGCCTTGATCTCGTCCCTATTCGTCGCGTTGGGAAAGTTAGCGGTGATATAGGTGTCGCCGCCGGCGCCGTTCCGAGTGTGTGCGCCGCTGGCCACGCTACGAGCCAGCACGCCAAGGGAGGCGATGAGGCTGCGTGTGTCGCTGTTGCTGGAGATCGTGTCGCCGGCGCCGAGCCAACGTAACTCCGGGCCGCGCTCGCCCACCAGCGCCAGGCCGGCCCGCGTCATCATGCCACCGGAGGCGAGCATGGGGATGTGGGGGATGCTCGGGAGCGAAATACCCGGCCCGCCGCCGATAGAGCCGCCACCGGGGATGTCGACCTTTGGCACGTTGATGTGGATGCCGTTCAGTTTGTCGATCATCCCGTTGAGGAAGCCGATCACGTCGTTGAGGCCGGCCTTAAAGGTCGAGCGGATGGTGTCCCAGACGCCGGAGAAGACCTTGCCGATCGCGTCCCATTTCTGTTTGACGTTGTCCTTGATGGTGTCCCAGGCCACCCCTAGCAGGAGCTTGAGCGCCTCGATCTTCTCGTTGATGTCGTCGTGCGCCTTCTTCACCGGTCCGAAGATGGCCTGGTGGATGGCCTCAAGCTTCGGCTCGACGAGTGCTTTGATGGTGTCCCAGATCACGGTCAGCTTTGTCTTGATTTCCTCCACTTTGTCGTGGAGGCGACGTTTCAACTCCTCGAACTTGCTGTGGACCTTCTCGACAAGCTCATGGACCTTCTGCGGCAACTCGACGGTGAGTTTGTGCCAGGCGGTGCGGATGCCGTCCACAGCGGCGTGCACGAAGGTGTTCGCGTGGTACATGTACTTGAACCACCCGAGTACATGGGCGATCGCGCCGCCGATGGCCTTGCCGAACCACCCCAGGATGCCCAGCACGACCGAGAAGGCGAGACGGAACGGCGCCGTGACGAACCCAATCACCTTTCCGAACACGGCGAGTGCCGTCATCAGCTCGTTGTGCGCCCGTGTGCCTAGCCGACTGAAGAAACCGCCAATCGCCTCCCCGACGCGCGAGAGCCCGTTGTGCACCTTGGTCCCCAGCGTGTTGAAGAAGCCGCCGATCGCCTCGCCGACGTGGCCGAAGAAGGCGCGGATAGCCTTGTCCACCTTGCCGCTGAACACGTCGATCAGGAAATTGCCGATGGCCGCCAGCACATGCACCGCGCCGGTCAGGAGGTCGATGAGGTACGGCAGGGCGGCGGCCACGCCGTGGATGAGGAGCACGAGTAATTTGAAGGCGACGACCAGCGTCACCCCCACCACGATGCCGATGGCCTTCAGCGTCGGCAGCAACTCGGGCAGCGCCTTGCCCAGTTCTTGCAGCGCCTGCTGGATCTCCTTCGACTGGAAGGCTTTGACAATGCCGTCCCAGGCTGATTTGAGCTCATCGAAGACGGGCTGCAAGCGTTGCAAGATGCCGTGCAGGCCGCC
>CAYYCB010000414.1:0-2222 GCA_964469715.1 uncultured Ktedonobacterales bacterium
GCGCAAGCGTGCGGCTGTAGACCGGACGTAGAGCGCGCGTAGAAGCGCAGTAGACGCGGGGCGGCACGGGGCGCGGTACGCTGTGGGCGGCGAAGGATCGCATGCCCGCACGACACGACACGCGACTCAAGACGCGACGAGATGGCGCGTGACGCACAGCTCATGGGCCAGGCAGGCAGGGATGTAGCGGTGGTGGCGGTGGCGGTGGCAGGGAAGCCGGGGAAGCCAGGGATGCCGACGAGAGCGGTGGGAGCAGCGGCCACGGCGCGCGTGTGGCCGGACAACGTGCTGCGGGTGGCGACGCTAGGTGAGCAGGGCAGCGACGGCTTCCACCGCTCGTGGATCATGCTGTTCCCAGAGGGGGACTTCGAGCACGAGGACTACGGGCGGCTGCACTTCACGCGCACGCGGCTGGCGGAGATTAAGACGCACTTCGACGACCGGGTGCGGCACATCGACATTGCGCTCGACTCCAACCACGACAAGGACAAGGCGACGGGGTGGCTGGAGCGCGTGGAGATGCGCGACGGCGGGCGTGACCCGCGGGACGGGCACGCGGTGCCGCCGGGACTTTGGGGGCTGGTGCGCTGGACGCCGCTGGGCCTGCGCTACCTCAAGGACCAGATCTACCGCTACTTCTCGCCGGAGTTCGGCCCGTGGACCGACCCGGAGTCGGGCAAGAGCTACAAAGACGTGCTGATCGGCGGCGGACTGACGAACCGGCCATTCCTGAAGAAGATGTCGGCGATCCAGCTGAGCGAGCGCCAGGCGGTGAGCACGCGGCCGTGGTCGCAAGTGGACAAGGCGTGCCTGCCGGATAGCGCCTTCCTCGACCCTCAGCATCGCAGATTGCCGATCTACGAGGGCGCCGGGCCGAAGGACGCGCAGGGGCGCTACACGCGGCGCGGCAAGCTGAACATCAACGCGGTGCGCGCGGCGTTGGCGGCGGTGCATGGGGCGCGTAGCGGCAAACCGATGGAGGGGCTGCCGTCCGGCACGGCAGCCCGACTGGAGCGCCTCATGGCGCGGTACGGCGATGGTGGGGGTGGCACGGATGCTTCCGCCACAGCGAGTGAAGGCACAGCGAGTGAAGGCGGGTTGAGCGGGATGGCAGGCAGCAAAGCAGGGAAGCGGACACAGGGCGGCGCGGCGCGCGGCAGCAGGGCCAAGACGAGCTCGGCCAAGACGGCCACGAGCCTGGCGGAGGAGCTCTTCGAGCGGCCGAGCGTCGTGGTGGCTGAGGAGCAGGACGACGAGGAGCTTGCGTTCTCCGACGGCGACGAGGGCATGCAGTTCGGCTCCGGCAAAGCGTCTGGCGGCGGCAAGGGCAGCGCGAAGGGCGGCCGCTCGAAGAAGGCAGACGACTCGAGCGACGACGGCTCCGACGCCGAGCTGGACGAGGATGGCGGCGACGACTCCGATGCGCAGGCCTATGACGACGGAGCGGAGGGCGACGAGCTCGACGACGGCGCCGATGGGGACGAGTTCGATGAGGACGCCGGCGACGCGGAGATGGACGACGACCTGGAGGATACCCCGACGGAGGGGACCTCTGGCCGGGCGGGGTCGAAGCGCACCGGCGGCCACAGCCAGAAGACGATGCCGGCGATGAAGAGCAAGACGGCGAGCGAGGGCAGGCGGATGGTTGGCGGTGGTGGAGAGAACGGCCGGATCACCCTGGCGGAGCAGCTCCGCAAGCTCCAGTCGGAGGTGCAGACGCTGCGCGAGCGCGACGCGGAGAAGAGCTTCCGGCTCTACGAGCGCGACGTGGAGGACCAGCTGCGCCGGTGGGAGCGCGGCGAGGCGGGCGTGCCGGGGTCGATCGCGCTCTCGGAGAACGGCAAGCCGGCGGTTGGGCGCGGCTCACGCGGGCCGATCGCCCTTTCGCGGTCGTTCAAGGAGGGCTATCGCACGCTGATGCTCAAGGAGGGCTTCAAGCTCAGCGAGCGGCAGCGCAACGGCGTCGTGAATCTGCTCTCGATCGCGCTCAAGGACGCGGTGGTGGATCTCTCGACGCGCGGCGGCAGTTTCGATCAGGAGTCGCGCCGAACCGTGCGAGCGAGCGAGCGAGCGGGACGCGCGGCGGGGTCGGACCAGAGCGACCGGCTGGAGGAGCATGCGCGGCGGCTGGCGCAGAGCGAGGGCAAGGTGCTCTCGGAGCTTTCCGACGCGCAGAAGTTCGCGCTCTATGAGCGCGCGGCTGAGGAGATCGAGTACCGCTA
>CAYYCB010000415.1:0-2204 GCA_964469715.1 uncultured Ktedonobacterales bacterium
CAGTCCATGATCGAGGACCACATCGCCGACGGCGACTTCGTCCTCATCCAGTCGGGCATCAACTGGCATGACGGCGATATCATCGTGGCAACACACAAGTTGGCGAACGCCGAAGGCGGCGCAGCTACCCTCAAGCGCATCTATCGAGAGAACAGCCGCATCCGCCTGCAGCCGGCAAACTCCGAGATGGAGCCTATCTTCGTGACCGCCAAAGAGTGGGACGAAGAGTGGGCGGTGCAAGGCAAGGTTACGGCGGTGTACCGTCGCTGCTAGGTGGCCATGCTATCGGCCCCTCAGTTCCCACCTACTGTGGGCGACCAATCCCCTATGTGGTCACGACTCGTGACGTGGCGCGGGCGCGCACGTTACACTGTCGGAGGACCGCGCCCGGCGCGGTGCGCGAATTGCGTTCGTGCAAGAGTGCGCCACATACCCTCTGCGCGTAGGCGCAGTGGGTTGCTTTATGGAGGAAGGGGACCCCGTTGGTCGTACCAGAACAGGCGATGTTCGCCCCAATGATCCATCATCTAGTGACTGCCACCGCCGCGCCTAGCGGCATCGAAGGCGCGATCCTCAACTTCGTTGATTTCTTGTACTCGCATCTCGGCTATTTCGGCATCGTTCTCGCAATGGCCTTAGAGAGCTGCTGCATACCGCTGCCGAGCGAGATCGTCATGCCTCTGGCAGGCTATTACGTGCTCCGCGCGCAGCACGACACCCATCTCGCACAGTTTTCGCTCGTAGGTGTGGCCGTGGCCGGTGCTATTGGCTGCGTGGTGGGGTCGGTCGTAGCCTATGGCATTGGTGCGGCGGGCGGTCGTCCACTCCTGCTGAAGTACGGCAAATATGTGCTCATCTCGCATGCGGACTCCGACCGTGCTGATCGTTGGTTCGCGAAGTATGGCGCGCCCGTGGCGTTCTTCTCTCGCCTGCTGCCAGTCATCCGCACATACATTTCACTCCCGGCCGGCATCGCGCGCATGAACTTCTGGCAGTTCGTGCTGTTCACGCTCCTGGGATCCTTACCCTGGACCTTCTTGCTCGCGGTGGTCGGCTACAACTTGGGCGATCGCATCGTGCAGCTCAGCACCCTCTTCCACGGCGCCGACTTCATCATCCTTGGGCTGCTCGTGCTGGCTGTCGCCTACTATGTCTACCGCCACTTCAAGAAAGATCAGGAAGCGGCGCACACGACTGGTCCCATCGAGAGCCCCGCTGGCCGGCGATAATAGCGACCACTGCAGCGACCTCCGAATGAAGAGGAATCGGCCCGCTCGTACGAGCGGGCCGATTGCCTGTTGGAGATGGGGGGAGAGCCGACCCCCCCTAACCACCTGCCGAGCAACACATCATTTTCTTGGAGTTCCCACGATCCGGGCCTACGAGCGCTTACACCGGCCTTATCCACCTGAAAACGAAAGCGGACGGAGCACTATTTTGACCAGGCGTCTAGCTGAGTGATCTGGATCAGGTTCCCACAGGTGTCGTCCAGCATGGCGATGGTTGAGCCGGTGGTCTTGGTGGGCGGCATGGTGAAGGTCACGCCGAGGCCTTGCAGTCGCTCATACTCTTTGTTGACGTCGTCCGCATAGAACATGGCGGCGGGCCGACCTTGCTGGTGCAACGCTAGCTGGTAAGTTTGCGCGGCCGGCGCGTAGGCGCTGAGCTCTAGCACCAACTCGACACCATCCGGCTCCTCAGCCGATACAACCGTCAGCCAGCGGTAGTTCCCCTGGGTGAAGTCAGACTTCTTCACAAAGCCCAGCTTGTCCGTATAGAACTGCAGGGCCCTCTCCTGATCGTCCACGTGCAAGGTCATGATCTTGATCTTCATCTCGACTTCCCACTCCTTTGTAGTCCCATGGACTGAAGGCACATCGACGGACGGTGGTCGCGCGTCACTAACGATGACGTACCGCGATAGGAGAATGTGACCGACTGGCGTAGCCATCTGCAGCGTGGAGAATGATCTGTGACCGCATTACGACACTTCGGGGGTATCGTGAGTCCCGGATTCGCTTCTCCAGGGTCTGCCGTTGCTCCGCCGAAACGGCCAGCGCCGCCGTCCCACAAAGGGATGCTACACAGCCCCAGCCCCCTATGTCTACCCAGTTTACTCACCGGACCGTACATCAGCGCTGGTTAATTCAGGTCAGTGCAGTGTGTGCCGTCGCTAGAGCCTCAAGCTGGAGGAGGCGCGCGAC
>CAYYCB010000416.1:0-2170 GCA_964469715.1 uncultured Ktedonobacterales bacterium
GGATGCCCGCGCGAGGGTTCTCATGAGACGAGAAGATTGCATACCGCTTGCGCTCCTCCAAACTTCGACCCGCACAATGCCTCACCCCATGGGCGAGACATGCCCGCTACCCCTGCCTTTGCCTGGTTGTCAGGAAGGTAAGCCGGCTTACTAGCATGTACGCCAGCCCGTACACAAATCTCACAGATGAATCCGTGGAGCGGCCCAGGCCGGAACTAGCAGGCGTGTCCTGCTCATGGGTTGCGACATTGTACACTGCACTCAGGCATATGACAAGACACTGGCGCGCCGCTTTCTCCGGCGCATGCCGCCAACCATCAGGAGACGCGCCGATGACCCGCCAACCCATGCCCCACCACGCGCCGCGACGCACTACCCGCCTTCGCTCCGGGGCTCCAGTCGCCGCCGGAACTCCGCTCTCACTCGCGCCGGCGATGCGCCGACTCTCGCTATCACCTACGCTCGCCATCAACGAGGCCGTCGCCGCTCGCCGCGCGGTGGGGCAGGTGGTGATCCATCTGGGCTTCGGCGAGGCAGCCTTCCCACTGCATCCGCTGCTACGTGCCGCCCTGGCCGGCTCCGCGACCGCGACCTCTTATCCCGCCGTGCTCGGCATTCCGCGTCTGCGCGAGGCTATCGCCGGCTACCTCAATCGCGAGCGCGGACTAGCATACGAGGCCGCGCAGATTGCCGTCGCGCCTGGCAGCAAACCGCTGCTCTATGCACTGATGCAAGCGTTGGCCGGCGACGTCCTGCTGCCCGTGCCATCGTGGGTCAGCTACGCGCCACACGCTCAGCTCGCCGGCAAGTGGGTTATCCCTGTCGCGACCGACCCCGCGGACTTCCACCGGCTGACGCCGCAGGCGCTTGCCGCCGCAGCGGCCCGCGCACGGCACGACGGAGCCGACCCGCGCATTCTCGTCGTCAACACGCCGAGCAATCCAACGGGCGGCATGTTCGCGCGGGCGGACGTCGAGGCGCTGGCGGCGTGGGCGCGCGGTGCGGGGGTGACCATCCTCAGCGATGAGATCTATGCCGAGCTGGCCCACGGTTGGCGTCCCCACGTCTCGCCCGCGGAGTTCTATCCCGAGGGCACCATCGTCACGGGCGGCCTTTCAAAGGGATTCTCGGCCGGCGGTTGGCGGCTCGGTTATGCGGCGCTGCCAGGCGGAGCGGCGGGTCGGGAACTGCTCTCGGCGGTGCGCGCGCTCGCCAGCGAGATCTGGTCCGGCGCGGCAGCACCCATCCAGGAGGCGGCGGTCGTCGCTTACGGCCCAGACGCCGATCTCGCCCTTTATCGGCGCAGGGCGGCGCGCGTCTTCGGGCATGCGACCGGCAGGCTGCAGGAGGCGCTGGTTCGGAACGGCGTGCGCGCCGCTAAACCGGCCGGCGCGTTCTATCTCTATGCGGACTTCGCGCCGTTTGCGGAGGCGTTGCGTGCGCGTGGAGTTGAGACCGGGATGGAACTGGCGCGGCGACTGCTTGACGAGCACGGCATCGCGACGCTGCCGGGCATAGCCTTCGGTGACGCGCCTGAGGCTCTACGCCTGCGTCTCGCCACGAGCTTGCTCTGTGCTCAGGATATGGCCCTACGCCCGCTGCCTGAAGACCATCTCTGGCCGTTGTTGGAGAGCGCCGACTCGCTGCCCGCCGACGATCCCGCGGCCGGGGCGCCGTTGCCGCTGCCCGCAATTGATCGTGCTATCGAGGCGCTGGATGATTTCGTCGGGGGATTGGGCGCGGCGAGCGGCGAGTCGTAAGCGTTTGGCGCGAAATCGCGGGCTAGTGGATGCGCGGCAGGCACGAGGCGCAGTACCAATAGGGCTCGGGTAACTTCAGGCCGCGCGTGGGGAGGTCGCGCTCGACGGGGAATGCGTGATCGTTGCAGTACGGCCGCTCGCACTTCACACAGCGCTGCAACGCCAGGCGAGCGCAGCCTTCCGCCGCACAGCCGTGGACGCTGGCCGCGCCCCTGCCGTCGCCGGAAGGCAACATCACAAACTCTGCCTCCACTGCCCCTAGCCGCGCGCTTCATCGCTCGATGCTATGCGGCGACCGGCGGAGCCCCTACATCGGTCAACATACTTAGAAGGAGCCGAGCAGTGCTCGGCTCCCCTATATGGCCACTGGCTCCGGGACCTGGATTCGAACCAGGGTTAACTGATCCAGA
>CAYYCB010000417.1:0-2168 GCA_964469715.1 uncultured Ktedonobacterales bacterium
CGTCGCTATCGGCCTCCGAGCGCGAGGATTGACAAACGCGTGGCGCGGCCGCCGTGGCTCGACGCCGCTTCGACCGCGCCCCGGCTATTGTAGCAGCGCGCCGCTCTCCGCGCTAGGGGAGGCGCAAGGCCTCGGCAATGACGGCGCTCGTACCATGCGGCGCGCTTCTTGCTGGACTGATGAGGCGACTGGATGCGCGCGAGCCGCGCGCTTGAGACTCCCGTGTCAGCACGATACGGCGTAAACGATAGACTAGGAGAGGACAGCGATATGGCAGATCAGGTGAAATTCGCGGTGCAGCGGCGCACGGAGCGGGGACGCCATCTTGGCAAGCTCCGCCGTCAGGGCATCGTTCCGGGTAATATCGTCATTCATGGCAAAGACTCGATTGCAGTCCAGTTTAGCGGGCTGGATTTCTCACGGCTGAAGGCGAAGCACGCGCCGACGACCCTCTGGCGCCTGTCGCTGGGCGACGGAGCAGGCGAGCAGACGGCACTTGTCCGCCATATTCAACATGAGCCCGTGACGGGGGCAGTCGAGCACGTGGACTTCCAGGTAGTCGCGCTCAATCAACTCGTGCATGCGCGGCTCCCGGTCCGCTTTACGGGTGAATCGGCGGCGGTGCGCACCTTCTCGGGTGTGATGTTGACGCTGCAAGATACCGTTGAGGTGGAGGGGCGACCGGGCGACCTCCCACCGGCGCTGGAGCTCGATATCTCGAAGATGGAGCAGCTAAAGGACTCGCTGCACGTGCGTGACATCGTGGCGCCAAAAGGGGTACGCGTGTTGACTGACCCTGATGAACCCGTTGTAAAGGTTGAGCCGCCGCGCACGTTGGCTGAGGAGGCGCCGGCACCGGCCGCTGAGGAGGCTGAAGCCGAGGCGGGCGCTGCCGAGGAGGCCGGCGGGGCCGGCGAGAACGCGGAAGAGCCGCAATCTTGACGTCGCGCTGACCGCGTTCCTGGCGAGTTGTCCACTGCCGCTCCCTCCGCAGGCGCATGGAGGGAGCGGCGTTCGTGTGTCAAGAATCTCGCCGGGCGCTCCGGCGCGGCGCTCTAGCTCTAGTGATTGAGGAGTGCATCCGTGACGCTCGCGGCACTGGAACCGGCCTTTGGTATAGTCCTGTACCTGAGCGTCGCGGTGGCGGGGCTGCTTTTCGCAGTAGCGGTCAACTTCCTGGCGGACCGGGTCTGGGGCGTGGATGCGCCGTTGCGCCGTGGGGGTGATTGCGCCAAGTGCGGGGCGCCGTTGACGTCGCGGGGCTTCGCATTGCTTGACGTTGTCGCGGCGCGGCGGAGGTGCGCACGCTGCGGAGCACCCGCATCGCCACGTCGCGCGATCGTGGAGGCGGGACTGGCGCTGGCGTATCCACTCGTGCTGGCGCGCGTGCTCGATCCGGGGCGGCAGGTCCATCTGGCTCCGTGGGCGATCTTCGCGCTTGACGCGGCGGCTCTGGCTGCGCTGGCGTTTATCTTTGCCGTGGACTTTGAGCACCGGCTCATCCTCGACGTCTCGATCTATCCTCCAGTGGCGGCGCTGGTGGTGGCGGCGCTGCTCTTCGATCATAAAGCCCTGGCCGGCATGCTATTTGGGGTGGTCGTCTGCGGGGGCTTGTTTGCCCTGCTCTATGGGCTTGGCTGGCTGCTCTATCGCAAGGAGGCGCTCGGCTTCGGCGACGTGAAGTTGGCGGTTCTTATAGGGGTGGTCGTCGGCTGGCCAGGCTCGATCACCGCATTGGTGATCGGCTCGATGATTGGGGCGGCGGCGAGCGTCTTATTGCTCGGCCTGGGGACCGCTTCGCGCCATACCTTTATCCCATTCGGCGTCTTCTTGGTGGCTGGCGCCGCGGGAGCGTTGATCCTCACCCCACCGTTCTGGTGATGGCCGTTTCAGACAGGTGACGAGACGCCGTAAGGCCTGATGGGCAGGGCAAGACGGCCGCCTGGGCAGGCGGTGGGGCTGACGGATGGGCGGACGCCGGCTGTGCCCGAAGGAAGGGCGCTACGGCCCGTGGCGTACCATTCTGCACAGACCAGCTAGAGATTGTTCTCGATGCCGCGGAAGGCAGAGGAAATCTCGGGGCCGAAGAGCACGAGCGTCGCGATCACGACGAGCGCCACGAGGAGGATGATGAGCGAGTATTCGACTAGCCCCTGACCACGTGTTGT
>CAYYCB010000418.1:0-2159 GCA_964469715.1 uncultured Ktedonobacterales bacterium
CTTCAATGATTTCCGCTGCGGCTGGAGCAGGCGAGGCAGGCCTCGCCCCTACAGTCACGTCTGGAGCAGGTGAGGTATGCCTCACCTTCCTCAACCACAGTCTAGCAGGCGTACAGCGCATGCTGCGACGTAACCGCGTTCGGCGCATGGGTATCGGCCATCCTCAGCGCTCGGCGACGCCAAGCACGCGCACCAGCGCGAGGGTGAGCGTCAGGAGTACGAGCAGCGACAGGATGATGGATTCGCTGACTCGCGCGCCTGCCTGGCGTACTGCCCGGATATCCACACCCAGCCCAAGGGCCGCCATCGCCGCCAGGGTGAGCCAGCCGCTGAGCGTGCGTACGGTGTCCGCTACGCCGACCGGCAGCACGGCGAGGCTCCGCAACGTGGCGAGCACGAGGAAGCCGAGGATGAACCACGGCATGGAACGAGTGAGAGAGAATGAGTGCCGCCCCTTGGCACGGCCGCTCCGGTTCAGGCCGAGCACCCGGCCGATGGTCACGCTGGCGACGAGACCGCAGCCCACGACGATGACGACCATCAACAGTCCGAGCCCGGCGCGCAGGACCTGCGGCACGTCCACAGAGGCGCCGAGCAGCACGATAGCTGCCTCCAGCACCTGCTTGGCCGTAAAGCTCACGCCGAGACCAATGGCGGTGGGCAAACGCACAAGGTTGCGGAGCGCGACGCCCAGCAGGATCGCGAGCACCAACGCCTCGAAGACGGCGTGGCCGATGAGGCGCTCTTCAATACCTTGGCCGGCGTATGCCGCCAACGTGAGGACCAGACAGACCGCGATCCCCGGCCAGTGGAGGGAGAGCCAACGCGACCAGCGTACGTGGCGACCGCCAGACGTTGCCAGGGGCGAGAACGGCTTGCGGGGAGAAGCCTGCGACGCGGGACGTGAAGGTTCTACGCTGTCTCCCGCGGGAAACGACACGCATCTGAGACTAGCTCATCTGGTCAGCGATGCTGCTCACTCTCGAATCATCTGGCGCGCGTCTTGCATCTGCCGAGCGCTTATCCCAATATCATGGATGAAGCGGGGATCTCATGCCAGCCAAGAACGAGGATCTGCACGGCAACGCGCCCGATACGTGCGCCGTGGCGCTGCTCCTGGTGGACGTGATCAACGACCTCGAATATCCCGGCGCCGAAGATCTCTTTGAGCACGCCCTGCCAGCGGCACGGCGCATCGCAGCGCTCAAGCGCGAAGCCAAGCGCCTCGGCGTTCCGGCGATCTACGCCAACGACAACTTCGGCAAGTGGCAATCGGAGCGCAGCAATCTCGTCCGTCACTGCCTGGAGGACGGCGTGCGAGGCGAGCCCATCGTGCGCCTGCTCGTGCCGGACGACGACGACTATTTTGTGCTGAAGCCCAAGCACTCGGCGTTCTATTCGTCCACGCTCGACGTGCTGCTGGATTATCTCAAGACCAAGACGCTCATCCTCGCCGGCTTCGCGGGGGACATCTGCGTGCTGCTGACCGCGAGCGACGCGTTCTTGCGCGACTTCGCGCTCTACATCCCCGCGGATTGCGTCGCTTCCGTCGATCCTTCGGAGAACGAGCACGCGCTGCGCTATGCCGAGCGCGTGCTCAAAGTGGACACAACCCGTTCCACCGAGCTTGACCTCGACTCGGTGTTGCGCGCTGAGCGGGATGCGTCGAGCGGATGACGTTGGTGTCGATCCCGATCTCTATCCTTGATCGTCCAGCGAGAGAAAGAGATTGTTCAGCGACTCGGCGAGCGTCGGGTGGGCGAAGATCGCCTCCTTGAGGACGGTGTAAGGCAGTTTGCCCAGCATGGCGATCTCCAACATCGCCATCAGTTCGCCGCCCTCCAGGCCGAGCACTGCCGCACCAAGGATTTGCTGCGTCTCCGCATCCACGACGGCCTTCATGAAGCCGCGCGACTCGTCCACCTCCAGCGCCCGCGCGACATAGTTCATGGGCAACTTTGCTACGCGCACCTTGCGCCCCTGTTCGCGTGCATCGCGCTCGGAGAGGCCCACGCGGCCAAGCTGCGGGTCCATGAAGACGGTATAGGGCACGAGGCGCCCCGTCGTGGTGGCGTGGCCGCCCTCGATCAAATTCGCGCGCAGAATGCGGAAGTCGTCGTAGGAGATGTGCGTGAAGGCTGGACCGCCGTTGACGTCGC
>CAYYCB010000419.1:0-2154 GCA_964469715.1 uncultured Ktedonobacterales bacterium
TGGTGGCCGGAGAAGGACAAGCTGCTGCTGGCTGCGCCCACCACCGCGTTCTAGCCCCGCCACGAAAAATCGGCGCTAGAGTTCGCCCTCGCGCGTGAGGCCAGCAACAGGCCGGAGATATACCGTCATGCCTCGCACCAGCGCCGCCGCTACGAGCGAGCAACAACCAGCCCTCGCCCCGGTCGGTGCGCGCGTGAGCAACATGCTCACGGACTTCGCGATGCAGCTCGCCCTCGCGGCCAGCGGTGCGCAGGAGCAGGAGGCGGTGCGTCGCGCTGGCCGTGGCCTCGTCACCATGGATGTGCTGCGCGCGCTGGAAACCTGGCTCGACGCCGCCGGCAACGACGCCCAGACGCGGGCCGAGGCGCTCGCTCGCGTGCCTGCGCACGTGCAGCGCGCCTGGACCGACGCCGAGATCCAGCTCATGGTCTGGCACAAGAAGCGCGGCCTGCCCAGCCCCGACGACGCGGACGATCCGGGCGAGCCCACCGCCGAGAGCGCCGACGCCCACGTGACCGTTCCGCGCGTACGCCCCGACGAGCGTGACGACCACGCCCTGCTCGTGGAATACCTCAAATGCTGGCGTAGCGTCGTCTATTTCGTGGACAACTACTGCTACCTAGAGGACCAGGAGCGCGGCCTCATTCCCTTCCGTCTCTGGCGCTGGCAGGCGTGGCTGCTCTATCGCTGGCTCGCTAACAAGAAGAGCATGTCGCTCAAGGCCCGCCAGATTGGCGTGACCGAGCTCGCCGCCGCCCTCTCGTGGTGGCTCATCCGCTTCCACGACACGAAGACCGTGCTGGCCATCTCGAAGACCTTGGACGACGCGCAGGCGCTGCTCGGCCGTGCCAAGGTGATGGCGAGCCATCTGCCTGTCTGGCTCATGCCCTCCTCGCCACAACGCGCCAATCCCGACCTGCTCGACGCCTGCTACTTCGTCAAGGACAACACCGAAACACTTGAGCTGCTGCACCTCGACGCGCGCGGCGCCCCGCTCAAGAGCGCGATGAACTCCATGCCCGCGTCGCAGAACGCCGGACGCTCGCGCACGGCCGCGCTCGTCATTCTGGACGAGTGGGCGTTCATGATGTGGGCGGCGGAGATTTGGGCAGCGGTCAAGGCGACGGCGGAGAACGGTGGGCGTATCATCGGCATCTCCACCGCCAACGGCATGGGCAATTTTTACTATCGGATGTGGACGGCGGCGACGCACGAGGATACGGCCAAACGCAACGGTTTCTTCGCCGCCTTCTTCTCCTGGCGTCGCCATCCGCGCCGTGACGCGGCGTGGTACGCGCAGCAGAAGGCCGAGTACGAAGCGGAAGGCCACGAGCACCTGCTCCATCAGGAATATCCTAGTGAGCCGATCGAGGCGTTCATCCAGTCGGGCCGCCCCGTCTTCCCGCAGGAGTTGATCCTCCAGCATCGTGACCGCATCCGCGCCGAGGTCGCCAGCCGCACCGTGGAGGGCCTAGAGCCGTGGCGTCCACTCGACGGCCTCACGGTCTACGAGCCGCCCGAAGCGGGCCGCGACTATGTCCTTGGCGCCGACGTCGCGTTCGGCCAGGAACAAGGCGACTGGGACGACGCGACAGTCACCGACCGGCAGACGGGCCGCGAGGTGGCGGCGCTGCACGGCAAGTGGAGCACCGAGGAGTACGCCGCGCGCCTCGACGAGCTGGCGTGGCGCTACAACAAGGCGCTGCTGGCCGTCGAACGGCAGAATCACGGCTACGCAGTCCTTTCCAATCTCACGCAAGGCCTCGCCCACGAGCGCTGGGCGGGAGAGCGGCTGCCGTACCCCAACCTCTACCACTACACGGACGAGCTGCGCGGCGGCGCACATGAGGACCGGCGGCCCGGCTGGGATACCAACCTCAGAACGAAGCCGCTGATGATCAACGTCGCCAAGCGCATGCTGCGCGACGGCAGCTATCAGCCGCGCACCCTCGAAGCCTTGGACGAGTTCCTCATCTTTGCCGAGGACGAGCAGGGCAGGATGGGCGCGCCGGACGGGCAGCACGACGACCGGGTGATGTCGCGGTGCATCTGCGCCTACCTCGTCAGCATTCCCAACCAGGCCGAGGTCTCGCTCGACTTTATGCGGAAGTTGAAGGCGAAGGTCGATGCGCGTGTCGCGCAGGTGCGCACGCA
>CAYYCB010000420.1:0-2138 GCA_964469715.1 uncultured Ktedonobacterales bacterium
TGACGGGCTTTGACTGGACTTGACAGCCTCAACCAGCCGTGCCGCCCACTTCACGGGTGGTACACTGCCCATGGAGGCGCGCTATGAACGCTACCAACCTTGCCGGATGTGAACATTCCGCGAAAGCGGGAGCCGCCTGCATCAATGAACGAAATCGCGGCAAAAACGGCAATGCCGGTCGCTTGCACATCACCTGCGCTTACCTTCCAAGGTGCGGCAAAATCGGAGAACTTGCCACTCCGGCGAAGTCCACTCCACCTAGGAATCAAGGCCACTCACACGTAAAATGTGGCAAAAATGGCAATGCCGCTAGCTCGCCCGGCGACGTCCGCGATGGCGAACGTCTTGGTCATCGGACCGGCACGCGCGGTTCCAGCCGCCCGCATCTCAGCACCGCGCGCCAGCCCGCTCCAGTCAGGAGTCGCCCATGACCCGCGTCGTCGTCACCAGCGACCTCCACCTCGGCATCACCACCGAGGACCAGATCCGCGCCCTGCGCGACCGTATCGCTTCCGAGATGCCCGACCTCACAGTGCTCGCGGGCGACATTGGCGAGCGGCTGCCCAACGTCGAGCGCTGCCTTCGACTCTTCTCGGATCTACCCGGTCAGGTCGCCGTCCTCGCCGGCAATCACGATGTCTGGGCGCGCGACGGCTGCCACAGCCGCGAGCTTCTAGAGCGCGATCTACCGCATGCCGCCCGCGATGCCGGCGCGCTCTGGCTCGAAGACGCCACCTGGCGCAAAGACAGCCTTGCCGTTGTCGGCTCCCTCGCCTGGTACGACTACTCCGCCGCCGATCCCGCGCTCCCGCCCATGCCTGCCGAGCGGTACGCCGCGATCAAGGGCCGCTACAATATGGACGCCCACCTCGTAGACTGGCCCGAATCCGATGGCGAGATCGCGCGCCGCCTCGGCGACGCGCTCTGCGCCCGCCTGAGCCTGCTCGACGCCGACCCCGCCGTCCGCGCCATTCTCGTCGCCACCCACGTCCCGCTCGTCGAAGCGCAGATGTGTCGCAAACCCGGCGACCTACGCTGGGGCACCAGCAACGCCTACTTCGGCAATCTCACCCTCGGCCTCCGAGTCCTTGCGTTCCCCAAGGTCGCGGCCATCGTCAGCGGCCACACCCACATCGGCCGCCACGCCACGATGGCCCACCCTGCCAACCCTGACCGCGAAGTTCACGTCTCCGTTGTGCCCAGCGATTACGGCAACCCAGCATACATTGTCGTAGACTTCGACGAAAACGAAGGCGCGCTCTCCGTCTCCGTCGCGCGGGCGGCCGCTCACCCGCTGGAGCGGCTGGCCAACCTGTCGCGCATGGGCGCTGGCCGCGCCTACAACGTCTTCGAGACTTTGAGGAGGAAAGCATGGCCCGACAATCAGCCATCGTCGTCGGCGGAGGCGTAATGGGCGTCGCGACCGGCGCCGCGCTCGCGGGACAC
Source organism: uncultured Ktedonobacterales bacterium (assembly GCA_964469715.1). Classification (GTDB taxonomy): domain Bacteria; phylum Chloroflexota; class Ktedonobacteria; order Ktedonobacterales; family JADMIN01; genus CAWAWP01. Next base: position 1,447 of record CAYYCB010000420.1, read on the forward strand.
GACGTGGACGTCACGGTTCTCGAACGCTTCACCATCGCCCACGACTGGGCCTCCTCGCACGGCCTCTCACGCGCCATCCGCCATGAATACGGCGACACATCTATCTACACGGACATGGTCGCGCGCAGTCTCGTCCTCTGGGACGACCTCGCACGCGAAACCGGCCGCCGTCTCTACACCGAAACCGGCGTCCTCACGTTGGGCCAGCCCGGCGACGGCCATACCCTCCCTGGCTACGAGGTCATGCGCGACGCCGGCCTTCCCATCGAGCGCCTGACCGGAGCCGAATGCGCGGCGCGCTTCCCCCAATTCAACGCTGAGGAGTTCGGCGCCATTACGTACAACCCTGTCGGCGGCATGCTTGCTGCCAGCGAATGCGTCCAAGCCCTTGCCGACCGCCTCCGTTTGCGCGGAGGCATCCTTCGCGAAGGCGTGCGCGTCACCCGCGTGGAGCCGCGCGCTGGGGGTGGGCGTATATACCTCGAAGACGGCACCAGCCTCGACGCCGACCGAGTCATCGTCACCGCCGGCCCCTGGATTCACGACGTGCTGCCCGACCTACGCCTGCCGGTCCAGCCGACGCGCCAACAAGTGCTCTACCTCAGCGGCCTCCCCACCGACACCTTCGCCGTGGGCCGCTTCCCCGTCTTCCTCGTCGGCATGTCATATTACGGCTTCCCACTGCACGGCCC
>CAYYCB010000421.1:0-2126 GCA_964469715.1 uncultured Ktedonobacterales bacterium
GGCCGAGGGGATCATCATGCGTATCGAGGCGGACTGGGCGCGGCAGATCGGCGAGGCAGGGTACACGGATTTGAGGCGGCGCCTGATCGAGCTCATCACCGCGCTGGAAGTCTGATCGTAGACGGCATAGGTCAGAGGAACCAGGGTAGGGCAGAACCCTGCAAAGCCTGAGGCTAGGGCGACGCGAGGGCGTAGGCGGAGCGACCGCGGGTGCGCATGAAGGCCAAATTGCAGGACACTCCCAGGCGTGGATTTTGGCGTGGAACATGCGTGCGGTAGAGCGGCGTCTGGGATGGGGGGCATTGGGAGCGTGACCGGTGAGCGGGCTGAGACGCCAGATATGGTAGGGGTGTGGGGTACTATGCTCTGTCGGGGTGTGCCCTGCGCTGTGTGACGGGGTGAGTGGGTGGTCTGTGCGAGAGGAGGGGCGGCCATGCGTGCGGATGACGTCCTGCGACCGATCAGGCAGGTGCGGCGCATCGCCATCATGCGGTGGGTGAGGCGTACGTTCCTGGTGATCGTGGCGTTGCAGGCGATCACCGCGGCCGTCATCACTGCGCTGGCCTCGCGGCGTAAGCATCGCCAGCCGCCGGGGGGCTTCCCTCACCTGGCACTGCCGTCAATTCGCGTAAGCGAGAATACGTTGCGCCTCTACAGCTATGGCTGCGACGTGTACGACGCGATGTTGGAGGCCATTGACAACGCGCAGGAGACGATTTTCCTCGAAACCTTCATCTGGAAGGGCGACGCCATGGGCGAGGAGTTCAAGAAGCACCTCGCCCAGAAGGCGCGGGAGGGAGTGGCTGTCTACGTCGTCTTCGATTGGTTCGGCAATCTGGTCGTATCGCGCAAATTCAAGCAGTTCCCCCCTGAGATCCACATGATGGAGTACGCTGCGATCAAGCGGCCGTGGCATTTGCTCGATCCGCGGCGCTACGCGCTGGACCATCGCAAGCTGCTGGTCGTGGACGGGCGCACGGGGTTTATCGGCGGCTATAACATCGGCAGCCTGTACGCGACGGAGTGGCGCGACACGCACCTGCGCATCGAGGGGCGCGCGGCGGCTGATCTGGCCCAGTCGTTCATCGACTTTTGGAATGCGCGCACGCCGCGGCGGAAGCGCATCTCGTTCCGCTACCACCGGCGCTTCGATCCGCTGATCGCGACGCTGGGGACCGACGCGCTACGCCTGACCTTCCCCATTCGCGATATGTACATCCAGGCCATAGATCGCGCCGAGCACCACATCTACCTGACGAACGCGTATTTCGTGCCCGATCACGTCCTGCTGGACGCGCTCAAGGAGGCGAAGGCGCGTGGGGTGGACGTGCAGGTGGTGGTGCCGTGGACCTCGAACCATGCGGTGACGGACTGGGTATCGCGCGGCTATTTCGCGGAATGCCTGAAGGCGGGCATCCGGATCTTCGGCTATCAGGACGCGATGATCCACGCGAAGACGTGTACCATCGACGGGCAGTGGTCCACCATTGGGACGGCGAATCTGGACCGGCTGAGCTCGGTGGGCAACTATGAGATCAATCTCGAGGTTTATAGCGAGGAGCTGGCCCGCCAGATGGGGGAGCTCTTCGAGTGCGACAAGACGAACGCCCGCGAGATCACGCTGGAGGAGTGGATTCGCCGCCCGTGGTATCAGGAGCTGAGCGAGCGCATTCTGGCGCCTCTGCGGTTGATGATGTAGGGTGGTGGGACGGAGCGCTGCTGCTATAGGCAACGTGTCGCCAGGCGGATGGGAGCACGCAGTGCGCCCCTACGGCGCTGGCGCAGGCGGGGACAGGCTGAATGCCTCGCGGGTAACCAGGGGGGAGATCGTCGCCGAGCGATGACAATCGGGGCCAAACCAGTATTGGTGAGCGTGGCTGTGAGTTGGGCGACGGCGAGCGGCGTCTCCACATGCAGGGACATCGAACCCTACGTGGCGCGCAGCGTATACGGTATTACGATATATCGTGAATGCGGCGGTAGGTGCCTCGTCCGCCATCCCACACCATCGGAGACACTCCCTTGACTCGCTTGATACGGCAATGGACCGCCTGGCGGCGGCGCAATCCCATCTGGCGCTCGTATCGCGTGGGGCTGCTGCTGCTGCGCACGCTCTACATCATCAA
>CAYYCB010000422.1:0-2121 GCA_964469715.1 uncultured Ktedonobacterales bacterium
CCCATTTCACCCATCCGGGCCTGCCACAATGGGCCAGCGGCTTGACGTTGTTTTTCGCCCGCTACTATACTCCGCGCGCTACTCCGCGCGGACACGGCAGGAAACGACCCCCGCGCGCCAGCGAGGGAGACGACCGCAGATGTTCCGACGCGCCCGCGCCACAGGCGACACCTCCGCCGATCCCACCGTCGTGGACGCGACTCCCATGCGCGGCGGCCTGACACCCGTCTCCGCCTGGCCCGACGTCCTCACGAAAGAGGCCCTTGCCCCGACCATCGCCACGTCGCACTTCGCCGGCGTCTGCCGCTATTATCACGACTGCTTCTCCGCCGACTCCCGTGGTGGTGTGCTTACCAACGTCCTCGACAAGAATCAGGCGGAGTATGTCACCTTCGCCGAGTCGCTCGACGTCCTGCTGACCGCCCAGGCGACTCAGATCGAGATGCCGCTGGCAGCCGCCGTCACCGCCCAGAACGCCGCTGACGTCAACCGTCGCGAGAAGTTCCTCGTCTACGGTTCCGTCTTCCTCGTCGGCCGCGGTCCCTCGGTAGGCGCGAAGAAGAAGGGCGAGCTCTATTGCGCCCCGCTGCTCTATTGGCCCGCCAAGATCGAGCATGAAGGCTCCCAGGCCTGGATGAGCATTGATCTGGAGGAGCAGCGCATCAACTTCCCTCTGCTCGCCTCCCTGATCGATGCCGAGAACGACGAGCAGGCCCAGGCCTACGCCGAGGCAATTCTCGCGCAGGTGCCGAGCGCTCCCTTTGACGTCAACGCCATTCGAGAGTTCTCCGCCGTCGTGGCCGAGCTTATCCCCGACCTGCGCACCGACGACCTCCTCGCATGGCCTGAGCTCCAGACCGAGGACGCCCTGCGCGCCCTGGTCGAGTACGACAGCCCCGTGCAGCTCCTCTGCGCCTCGGCGATGGCCCTCATCCGTCGGCCCAGCGAGGCGCGCGGCGTGCTCACCGAGCTGCAAGAGATGTCCAATACTGGCGCCATGTCGCTGCCACTCGCTGCCATCTTCGATGATGCCGCCAAGCCCAAGCTCGACCACAAGACCGGCAAGCTCACACTCGCCACCGAGGTGCCCAGCCACCGTGCGATACTCTCCGGAGCCGAGCTGAGCCATGCACAGACGCGCGTGCTTCGCCAGGCCGAAGTGCGCCCACTCACCCTTGTCATTGGACCGCCGGGCACCGGCAAGTCCTTCACCATCGCTCAGCTCATCCTCGATGCCGTCGCCCGCGGCCAGACCGTCCTCCTGTCATCCAAGATGAACAAGGCCGTGGACGTCGTCGTTGACAAGCTGCGCCCGCATCTCGGCAGCCTCACCGTCATCCTGCGCGGAGGCGACCGGCGCTACCGCGACGAGCTCAAGCAATTCCTCGACAATCTCTTCGACGGCACCGGCGCGCCCCAGAAGCCGCGCCCCGGCGAGATCGAGATGCTGGAGGAGCGTCTGCGATCCGCCGACGAGGAGCTTGCTCGCATCGACGCAGAGATCGCCGCCATCCTCCAATCCGAAGCTCATTGGAGCAAGTTCCGCCGCGCGCTCAGCACCGTCAAGACACCGCGCTACGACGAGGACCGCGCCGCTACCGCGGGCCCCTCGGGCCTACGCCGCCTCGACGACGAGATCAAGCGTTTGGACGCGAGCAAGAACCCCTTCGGCAAGAACAAGCGCCGCGAGCAGCTTCTGGCCGACCTCGCCGCCGCCGGCGTGGACGAGCGCCACCTCGACCGCCTGGACGACATCATCCAGCGCGAGACTATCCGCTCCGACATTGCCGATCTGGAGTACGAGGTCGCTCAGAACGACGACATCAACACCTTGCTGACACGGCACGCGCGCCTACGCGCCGACCGCGGCGCCCTCGTCGGCGAGCTGCTCGCCATTCGTCGCCGCGATGCGCTGGCCGACGCACTTCGCCTCAATCGCCGTACGCTCGCCCTCTTCAAGACCGCGCTTGAGGCACGCAGCACCGCCGAGCAGGACAAAATCTTCGCCGAGCTCGACTTCGGCGCCCTGCTCCACACCTTCCCCATTTGGGCCGTGACCAATCCCCATGCCGCCGAGCTCCTGCCGCTCCAGCGCGAGATGTTCGACGTCGTCATCGTGGA
>CAYYCB010000423.1:0-2119 GCA_964469715.1 uncultured Ktedonobacterales bacterium
GTCAGCCGCCATGGCTCGAAGACGGGCTGGCTGCCCACCCCCTCCATTTCGGGGCTTGCGGGCCATGCACTCGGCGACAAGGGCGGGCTGCTCGTCGCGGTGGGCGCGAGCGTGCTGCTGCTCGTCCTCGCGGCGGTCATCCTCCTCTTCATGCTGCCGTGGGGACGCGGTGTGCGGCTGCGGCTGGCGGAACGTGTGAAGGGCACTGCAGGCGAGCCGGCGCTGGGTGCGGAGGCGGCGCCGGTGGTCGCTCTGCTGATGTGCTGGCTCGTCGTCCCGGTGGTAGTGAGCTACGCCGTCTCGCTCGGCCCGCTTCGCCTTTTCTCGACGCGTTATCTCGTCACGGTCGTGCCGGCGCTGGCGCTGCTCGCTGGCGCGCTCGTCGCCTCGTTCCGGTGGCCGGTCGTGCGGCTGGCGCTTGGCGGCGTGTTCGTGGCGGCGATGCTGGTCACCGTGCCCGGCTACTACATGCATGCCGAGTCGGAGAACTGGCGCGATCCGGTGCGCTGGCTTGAGCATGAATATCGCCCCGGCGATGTACTGGTATCCTATGACAACGTGCAGGGCGTCGAGCTGCCCGTGGATTATTACCTGCAGACGGACGGCAATGCCGCGCGAATCGCGCCGAACGCGCCCGGCGCTGTGCGGCTCGGCAGCTTCGCGACGGGAGGCGATCCCTTCGCCGGATTCGCCCAGGCGCTCGATTCCCAGGCGCTCGCGACCTACACGCAGGGGCACCCACGGCTCTTTTTCATCGAGGGGCGCTTCAAGGACGCCGCCGACGCCGCACGCGCGCACGCGACGCAGGCCTGGCTCGACACGCACTATCGCCTCGTCGCCCAGACCACAGACGCCGTCGTGACCATCCGCCTCTACGACACGAGCGCCGCCGAATGAGCCGCAATTGACTTCACCCGCCCTGCTACGCGCTGATACGTGCGGCGATCCCTGAGTTACGGCCGTGCGGGCGGGGTATGCTATACTCGGCTGCGGTTGCTCAGGGTGCGCGAAGAACGGCGAGGCGAGGCGAGGCAGGGTGCATGCGCGAGACGGTGGCACGAGACGCTAAGACCAGGGAAGACGCGGCTGGGATGGAACGTGAGTCCGCGAGGATCGCGCCGAGCGGCTGGGCAGGCCGACTCGTGGATTGGGCATACGCACGTCCGCTCGCGCCGCTGCTGATCGCGCTCGTGCTCGCAGTTGCCGTCCGTGCGCTGCTCGTCCTCCGCACGCATGCCATGATTGACGCCGACGAGGCGCTGGTGGGCATCCAGGCCGAGCACATCCTGCGCGGCGAGCGCCCGACCTACTTCTATGGCCAGGCCTACATGGGTAGCCTCGAAGCCTATCTTGCCGCAGCGCTCTTCCGCGTCTTCGGACCGTCGCCGTGGACGTTGCGGGCGGTGCCTGTGCTGCTCTCCCTCGCATTGGTCTACCTGACCTGGCGGCTCGCGTGGAGACTGCTGCCGGAGGGCGAGCGTACAACGCCGCTGCTCGCCGGGCTGGCCGCGCTCTTCGCCGCGGTTCCCCCGCTGTACGCGGCTGTGGCTGAGCTGCGCACCTGGGGTGGCCAGATCGAGGTCTATGTTGTCTCGGTGGCGCTGTTGCTGGCGACGGTCGGGCTGCGCCAGGCGCTGTCTGAGGGCGCGAGTGTCGGGAATCTTGCGTGGCGCTGGGGCATCTGGGGTCTGCTCGCAGGCCTCGGCATCTGGATCAACCCGCTCATCTCCTATGCGCTCGTGGCCTGCGTTTTGTGGCTCATACCCGTCTACGTGGAGCGTTTCGCCCCAAGCCTCTACCGGCGTATCACGGGCCGAGAGGCGAGGGTAAGCACGGTGCGCCCGTACACCCTGCTCGCGGCCGTGGTGGGGCTGGCGCTTGGCGGCCTCCCGGCGTGGATCTACGCGGCGCAACATGCGGGGGAGAATCTGCTCGTGTACGTCTCGCAGCCGAGCGTGGATCCGGCGGTGAGCGGCGCGGCTCGACATGGGCAGCTCTTCCTCCATGCGGCAATCGCGGCGAGTTACGGCTATTGCGTGGCCCCGCGGACACTCTCCGGCCAGTTGCCCGCCGAATCGGCCCTCCTGCTGCCGCTGCGTGCGCTGCTGCTGGTCGTGGC
>CAYYCB010000424.1:0-2113 GCA_964469715.1 uncultured Ktedonobacterales bacterium
CCGCCCTCGTCGAGACGGTTCGCACGCTGACCCGCTATCGCCCGACGCGCATGACACTCCGGCTCGACGGGCGCGAGTATCGTGCGCGAGCGCTCCAAGTGACGGTCGCTAATACGCCGGTCAACGGCGCGAAGTTCATCGTCGCGCCCGGCGCTCAAGTGGACGATGGCTTGCTCGACGTCGCGGTTTACGAGCGGTTCACGCCGCTTGGGCTGCTGCGCTACCTCCTCTCCACCGTCGGACGACGCGGCCCACGCGCTCCGAGCATCCGGCGCTTCCAGGCGCGCGAGATCGCGATCTTCCCGTGGGCGCCCATGCCGCTCGCCGTGGATGCGGTCGAAGTGGGTCGTTATGGCCGGGGCGCGCGGCGGCCTACCCTCAAGATTGGCGTGGAGCACTGCGCCTTGCGGATCTGCGCGCCTCGCGCCGGAGCCGAGGCCGAGACGCCCGCCGAGAGCGTCGTGGAGACGATGCTTCGCGCCGTACCCACGCCTCAACCGGTGAAAGCGGCCGTCGAGGAGGCCACGGCCGTCGCCGGGGAAGCCCGCGAGGCGGTGCGCGACATCGCCACCAGGGCGGAGGACACGCTGAGTCCGGCGGGGCAGCCGGCCGAGGTCATTCCATCGCGCCGGGCGGTACGCCGTCTGCTCGCGCTGCGGTCGCTCTATGTGGTGGGCCTTGGGGTAGGCGTCGGAGCCTCCTTGGCGGCGCGCCGCACACACATCCTTCCCGGCGACCTGCGCATTGTCCGATTCCTCCAACGCCGCCAGACTCCAGCAAAAGACCGTTTCTGGACCGCCGTGGCTGAGCCGGGCTTCCCGCCGTGGTCGGTCTTTGGCGTGCTCGTTCCGGCGGCGCTCTTCTGGCGGGCACGGATGCGGCTTGAAGCCGTCTTCATGCTGCTGAGCAGCGGAGCGGATGCTGTCAACTTCGTGCTCAAGCGTGTGATCAAGCGTGAGCGCCCGGCGATTGACGAGCTGGTGCGGGTGGCGCGCGTCATCCGAGAGCCGAGCTTTCCCAGCGGACACGTCATGCACTATGTCGCCACGTTCGGCTTTCTCGGGGCGTCGGCGCTCGTCAATCTCAAGCCTTCGCGGCTGAGGCGTGCCATCGTCGGCGCCTGCGCCGCCATGACGGCGCTCGTCGGGCCGTCGCGTGTCTACCTCGGCGCGCACTGGCCAAGCGACGTCGGCGCGGGCTATCTCTTCGGGGGCCTGTATCTCGGCGCCTTGCTCGAAAGCTATACCCACCTCAAGGAGCGGCAGGCCCGGCATGAGGGCACGGGAAACGGCGGCAGGTAATTTTCCGGCGAACTCGTAGGGAGCGACACAGCGCAACATGGCTACTGGCCTATGTGTCGCTCCCTACCGCGTGGTACGGTGTGCGTATGGCGATGGGCCGCGAGGATGACGGCCCAGGTGATGTGGTAGCGCCCCGGCAGCTTTACGCGTTCGACCCCTTTCACGTAGGCCGCTACTCCACGGGCGCTCCAGAGACACGCATGGCTGCGTCTGAGCTCGCCTCTTCGCCGATTTGCCACACGGCACAGGACCATTGAGCTCATCTGTTGAAACTTGTCGACGCGACACGTCAGTAGCGATAGGCGGCATGTCTAGGAAGGCCATATCGCACGAGAGGGCGTGGTCACCATGTCTCACCGCACGTCGCATTCACGCAAGAGCGAACAGACCTATTGGCGGCGGCAGCGCGAGCAGCGCGAGGTGGACGACGCGGCACGGCGCCGCCACCAGCCGGAACGCGAGCGGCCTACACCGGTGGAGCGGCCACAGACGCCGCATTGGCGAGTCGAGGACTGAGACTCCGCCTTTTCATCCTGACATGGCGGGCAGAGAGGCGTGGCGACCGCTGAGGTCGTGGCGGCTCGGCGTGGCGTGCGCGTGTTTTTTACGCTTTTTGTGGTGAGCCGCGGGTACAGCGCCTCAGACCGGCGCGCTTTCCGGCAGCGCGTCGAGGGCACATCGAAGCTCCTGCCGGGCCGACGGATCGGATTCGACGCCAAGCGCGCGCTCAAGCGCGGCGCGTGCCTCCGCGCCGCCGAGCCGGCCGAGCGCCCAGGCGGCGTGCCCACGGACGAGCGGCTCCGGGTCGTCGC
>CAYYCB010000425.1:0-2110 GCA_964469715.1 uncultured Ktedonobacterales bacterium
GGCCGACGCGGAGGGTGACCGATGCGGCGAGCAGAACGGGCCTGTGGCGCAGTTGGGAGCGCGTCTGCATGGCATGCAGAAGGTCAGGGGTTCGAATCCCCTCAGGTCCACCACGAATCACGACGGCTGCATGAGCCTTTCACCCGGCTGGGTGAGAGGCTTTTTCATTTGCAGTTGCTCTGCCCTCTGCGGCGGGTAGTTCTTGGAGGTGCGTGATGGACGTAGCCGAGGCGATCCGCACGATGCGCTCGGTGCGGCAGTTTACGGAGAAGCCGATCTCCGACGAGGCGCTGCGAGCGATTCTGAACGCGGGGCGGCGGGCGCAGAGCTCGAAGAATACGCAGCCGTGGACCTTCATTGCCGTGCGCGAGCGTGAGACACTGCGCAAACTCTCAGAGACCGGGATGTATGCCCAACACCTGGCCGGCGCGGCTGCTGGGGTGGCAATCGCGACGCCGAACGCGACAGGGATGGACGTCGGGCAGGCGGTGGCCTTCATGCAGCTTGCGGCATTGGACCTGGGCATCGGCTCGTGCATCGCCTCGATCTACGAGCCGGAGAAAGCGCGGGCAATCCTCGGCGTGCCGGAGACCTACCACCTGGACGTGGCGCTGTCGTTCGGCTATCCCACCGAGCAGGAGCGGAGCCGCCCGTTGGCGCCCGCGGGTAAGGGGCGCAGGCCCTTCGACGAAGTGGTGCGCTGGGAACGGTTCTCGTCTTAGGGCGGCGGGACGCGGAAATCGCCGCACCTATGCCTTGCAGCGCATGCTGCTCTTGACAAGGGGCACGTCGCGCACGTACCGTGCGTACAGTATGATGGACATCTTCCATGGAAGACGCACCACGCGGTGATGGATTTCTGGCAGGTGGGACGGTATCCCCACGACAATGGAGGACAGCGCCGATGAAGAGCGGACTGCGGCGTCGCTTCTGGCCCGAGGCCGGAATGGGTGTCATCACGGCTTTGATGTCGCTGGTGACGCTGGTGCAACGCGACTGGATCGAAGCCCTGTTCAAGATCGATCCGGACGCCGGCAACGGCTCGGTGGAGTGGCTGATGGTCGGCGCGCTCCTCATGGTGACCCTTACGCTGTTCTCCCTGGCAGGATACGAGTGGCACAAGGCTTCGGCCGCGATCAGCGCCTAAGTGAAGCACGGCGGACCCACGCCGCCCACCCGCGAATCGCCAGGGACGCCCGAATCCATCGAGGTTCGGGCGTCCCTTCGTTGTATGAGCAGGGCACCGGACGCCCGGAGCGCGAGGAGGCTGCGCGCGACGCGATGCGCAACCTTCAGAACGCCATGACGAACAGGCGTGCGGTGATATTCTCGCTGCTCGGCAGGCATTTGGAGGCGCGGGGTACAATGAAGTGACCGCCCAAGACGATGCGGCCGTATTCTGAATGGATTGCGCGCGCCGGGCGAGGTAGCCCGCACCGCGCCACGCATATATACGCCGCCGGAGCTGCTCATCGCCAGAGCGCTCGCGGTGAGGTTACGAGAGGGTAGGGGGCACGATGACCCGCGACAAGTATCAGCCGAGCGAGATCGAGCCGAAGTGGCAGACGCGCTGGGCCGAGGAGGATCTGTACTCCGCGCGTGACGACGACCCACGGCCGAAGTACTACAACCTCACGATGTTCCCCTACCCCTCAGGCGACCTCCACATCGGCCATTGGTACAACTACACCGGCGTCGACATCTACGGCCGCTACATGCGCATGCGCGGCTACAACGTGATGCAGCCGTTCGGCTTTGACGCCTTCGGCCTGCCCGCCGAGAACGCCGCCATCAAGCGCAACATCCGGCCGCGCATATGGACGCTGGACAACATAGCCAATATGCACCGGCAGATGGGCGCGATGGGCGCGGGCTGGGACTGGTCGCGCGAAGTCGTGTCATGCCTGCCCGACTACTACAAGTGGACCCAATGGCTGTTCCTGCAATTCTATAAGGCTGGCCAGGCGTATCGGACGAAGGCGCCCGCGAACTGGTGCCCACAGTGCAACACGACACTGGCGAACGAACAGGTGGTGAACGGCGCCTGCGAGCGCTGCGGCACGCTGGTGGAACGCCGCGAGATCGACCAGTGGCTGTTCCGCATCACGAA
>CAYYCB010000426.1:0-2106 GCA_964469715.1 uncultured Ktedonobacterales bacterium
CACGAAAGCAGCACGTACCTGCCGATGCCGCTAGCTGGGCTGCCGCTAGCTGGGCCTGCCCACCGCCAGCTACATTATCACGGCTTCGTATTCAAGCGCGAGAACGGCGGAGCATGTGAGGCGCTGCGTTAAGCCAATGCGCGCAGCCATTCCTGCCATGGCCGCCACACAAATTCGGGCCGGTCTTCCACCGGGCCGCCAACGCGAACGCCTTGGCCCGCGCCCGGCAGAGCGGGCTGTGCGCGACTCGGAGCGGCAAGGTCACGCAGGAGGGCGAGCGCGTCGGCGGCGTTGCGCCATGGTCCCACGAGGCCCGAAGGCAGGGCGGCGATCACGTTGCCAGCGCCAGCGATCACCACGCAGAGGCGCGCACCCGGCCAGTCCCCGATGTCCTGCCGGTATCCGGCATAGTGACCGACCTGGAGGCCGTCGACAGTTGGCAACGATGGATAGAGCATCTGGAGCGTATCCCAGGCGCGTCTGAGCAGGTCGGGATGTGGGGTAGCCGCGGCGTCGTTGGGCACATCATCAAACGACGGCCCGCTCATCTCCATGGGGGTCACGTACCAGGTGACACGCTCGCCATCCTCGTGCGCCGCCAACAGCAGCCCAAGCGGAAGGGCGGCGACGCTCTGCGCCGGGAGGGCGCCTCGCAGGCCCCGGAGGCAGAGCATATGTACGACACGATGCTTGATCACTTCGAGCTGGGGCGTCGAGCCGACGAGGTTGCGTAGCAACCGCTTGCTCCCACAGCCCGCCGCGACGATGACCACCCTGGTGCGCAGCTCGACCTCCGCGTCGCCCCCCTCAGGCCGCAGCAAGACCGCCTCGACCGAATCTCGCCCTCGAAAGCCCACGACCGACCCACGGATGATGTATTCCTCGCGGCCTCGGCTGAGCGCCTCAACTAACTGGCGCTTGTTGAAACTGTAGTCGGGCAGCGTTCGTGCGGCATCCTTAAAAGCTGGGGAGAAGCCTTCCGGCAGGCTAGCTTGCGGCAGGCTCGCGAACGCGGGGAACCCCGGCGGTGGTAGAACGGCCCAGTTACCGGTCAACGTGACGCCGTGCGCGCGCAAAAAGGGATGGACAATCTCCGCCGCCGCTTGAGGAAGCTCAACGCCGGACATGCCGAAGCCAGTATTCAAGAAGCCGTGCGAGTGGAGCGTCTGGCCCGCGCCCAGTTCGCCCTCGGTCACGAGCGCGCATGAATAGCCCTCTTCGATCAGCGCGTTCAGGATGACCAGGCCCTGCACACCACCGCCGATCACGACCACATCAACCGCAGGTGTGTCCATGATGTCCTCACTGGCTTGAAGGTGACGAGGGAGAGAGCCGTCCGCACCGGCGCCTGCCATATCATGGCTCTCCGCCGCGCAATTGTGTTACGCTGTTACGTAACTGCGAGTAACGTAACATAGTTACGAAAAGGTGTCAAGATGGGCCGACCACGAGCATATGACGAGCGCGTGGCGAGCGATCTGCTCGCAGCCGCCGAGCGCATCGTCGATGCGGATGGGTTGGAGGCGCTCTCTGTCCGGCGCGTTGCCAGCGCGGTGGATGTCACCACCCGCGCCGTCTACAGTCTGTTCGGTTCTAAGGATGGGCTTGTCGTCGCGCTCGGCGCACGAGCCTTCCATCTGCTCAAGGCAGCGATTGACGCATTGCCCACGACGAGCGATCCGGCGGGCGATTTGGTTGAGGCGGGCGTCGTTGTCTTTCGCCGCTTCGCCTTGGAACATCCCGCGCTCCTTCGGATCGGCGTGATGCACGTGGGTATGTCACCCGAGCTCGCATGTCAATTTCGTAGCGTCGCCGATCATGCCATGGAAAGCTTGCAAGGCAGAATCGCGCGGATTGCCGCCTCTGGCCAGCTTGGTTCGCGTGAAGTGGCCGAGGCGACCTGCGAGTTCCACGCCCTGTGCGAGGGATTGGCCGCTCTCGAGCTGCGTGGCACGATGCCCAGCAGCAGAGCGGAGTGGCTCTGGCGTGACGCGCTGCGGACGCTGGTTGCGGGATGGCAGAGCGCTTAACTTCTCCGCTGAGAGCCGGTGCTCACTCCCTGCGAGATGTGTGCTAAAGACGCGAGACGTCGAGCACCGACGGGTG
>CAYYCB010000427.1:0-2092 GCA_964469715.1 uncultured Ktedonobacterales bacterium
GCCGCCCTTTGTGCAGTCTGGCCGGCAGTAGACGCCTAGCTTGCGGACGCCCAGATACCAGGTTGCGACGCCTTCTGCGCGCATACGGCCCGTCACGCGGGCGACCCAGGCGTCATAGTCCGAGGCGTTGGCTGGGATGGCGTCCTCCATGAGCAGGAGGGCCTGCTTCATCGGCAGGCCAGGACCGTAGCCAGTGAGGCGTCCGTCGCTGCCGAGCACGCGGTGACAAGGTACGAACGGTGCGCCAGGATTCGCGCCATTGGCCGCGCCAACCGCACGCGTGGCGGCCGGGGCACCCAGCTCGCACGCGATCTCGCCGTAGGTGCGCGTCTCGCCGTAGGGCACACGCGCCACGGCTTCCCATGCGCGGGCGAAGAACGCCGGGCCGCGCAGGTCCAGCGGGACCGTGAATACGCGCAGCGTGCCCGCGAAGAAGGCGCTTAGCTCGTCCAGCGCCAGGCGCAGGTGTTGCTCCGCCGTGGAGGAGTCCGCCCGCTGAATGATCGCGTCCTCAATTTGCGTGGCGGGAGGGCACTCGCCGTTCCAGCGCGGCAGCCAGACATCGCGCACGCCGCTTTCCGATGCGGAGACGCGCACGTCGCCAGCCCAGGTTGCCACTGTGCCTACGGCTAGCGTTTCGCCATGTTCGCTCATACCGGCGCCCTTCTCGTCGTGTTCGTACTGAAACTTGGGCTGTCTCATACCTACCGTAACACGACCGGACCGCCCAGGGTTGCGCGGACACAACACCTTGACGGATGGGCCAGTCGCGACTACTATATCCATAGCAGATATATGAGGAATGGATATATTCGCGCGGCGATTTGGAGAGTTGGGGACATGGAGAGGGCGACCGTGTCAGGGGAGGCGCTGAGAGCAGCACCGGACGTGGAGACGCTGCTGCCGCTGACGCCGGCAGTCTTCCACATCTTGCTGGCGTTGGCCGGGGGCGAGCGGCACGGCTACGCCATCATGCGCGAGGTGGCGGATCTGACCCGCGGTGCACTGAAGCTGGGGCCGGGGACGCTCTACCGCTCGATCAACGCGATGTTGGGGCAGGGGCTGATCGAGGAGGTGGAGGAGCGGCCCGACCCGGCGCTGGACGATGAGCGGCGGCGCTACTACCGGCTGACGCACTTCGGCGAGCGCGCGGCGCAGGCGGAGGCGGCGCGTCTGGCGCAGATCGTCGCCGTAGCGCGCGAACGCCGGCTGCTGCCAGGGTCCGAGCCGGCGCTCGGAACGATGGGAGGCACGCGATGAGCCGGCAGCGTTTGCCGTGGTCGGTGCGTGCCTCGATGGCCGCGTATGCTGTCTTGCTGCGCGCCTACCCGCGGCGATTCCGCGAGCGATACGGCGCGGAGATGGCGCTGCTCTTCCGCGATTGCTGTCGCGAAGCCTATCGCGAGCGCGGCGGGGCTGGTCTGGTGCGGCTCTGGCCCAGTCTGCTGCTCGATTTCGCGCGCACGGCGGCGCAGGAGTGGGCCTCTGGGCTGCGGCGACCCATGGCGGCCAGGCGGCATCTCATGCATGGCTCAGGAGGGAGGCTTCAGATGAGATGTACCCTGCGACGCCTGCGACGGGGCGTGATGACCATCATAGGCGGGCGCGCTTATCCGGTATTGGCGGGAGTTGATATGCGCGACCGCTTCAGCCGATTCACCGAGCGGGCGCGCCGCACGCTCGTTCTCGCTCAGGACGAGGCGCACACGCTCGGCCACGGCTACATTGGCTCGGAGCATCTGTTGCTGGGCTTGCTCGACGAGGGCGGCGGCGTTGCGGCAGTGGCGCTGCGCAATCTCGGCGTGGACCCCGAGCGCGTGCGGCGGCGTGTCGGGTCCATTCTCGGGCGGGGTGAGGTGGCGACGACAGGCGAGGTGAGTCTGACGCCTCGGAGCAAGCGGATTCTGGAGCTGGCGGTGGATGAGGCGCGGCTCTTGGGCCACGACTTCGTCGGCACTGAGCACGTACTGCTCGGCATAATACGCGAGGGCGACGGTGTGGGCGCGGAGGTGCTGGCGGAGATGGGCGTACGCCTGGACGCGGCGCGCGAGGAGACGCTGCGTGTGCTGCGGGGGCAGAGTGGCGGGCAATA
>CAYYCB010000428.1:0-2090 GCA_964469715.1 uncultured Ktedonobacterales bacterium
GAACGCTCCCGCGGCGACATCGCCCGCGAGCTCAAGCCGCTCGTCGTCCCCGCCTGGCAGCCGGTGGGTGTCTAGCCGCAACCGATGGCAGTGCTCCCTTGCGAGAAACCCCGCCCAGCTTGGCGTGACCTGACACCGACCAAGCGACATGGGGCATGCTGGCCACCGGCGTGATACCATCATCCGCGTAGGGACCGAACGACAGCGCGAGGTGTCGAAGATGGCGCATGCAACAGGACATCGCTATATCACAAGCGACGAGCGGATTCTGCAAGGCGAGCCGATCATCGTCGGGACGCGCACGCCCGTCCGCGCCATCGTCGAGATATGGCGACAGGGGATCGCGCCGGAAGAGATACCGCTCCACCTGCCGCACCTCACGCTCGCGCAGGTCTTCGACGCGCTAAGTTATTACGCCGACCACCAGGCAGAGATTCAAGATTACATCGAGCGTAACCGCATCCCCGACGATCTCATCAATCCACTGGTCCGCGGGCTATAACGAAGCTCTTTTTTCCTAAAGCGACAGGGTATGCGTGCCTTGCTACCTGCGCGAAAGGTAGGCACTCTTCGCTAGGCGGGCAGCGCCTTGCCCTGCCAGATCGTGACCCGCGACGAAGCAAAGTCGCAGAAGGCGAGCTGTTTGCCGTCGCGTGACCAAGCGAGTGGCAGATAATCTGCTCCCTGGCCCCCACCCCGGCCGGTGTGCTGCGGCGCGGTGAGGCGTGCGAGCGTGGCTCCAGTATGGGCGTCGATGAGCGTTACGCGCAGCGTTGTCGTGGTGCTGTCGCCCGGCAGGATGGTCGCCAGCACCCTGCCGTCCGGACGCCAAGCCAGTGTCGCCGGTGTCCATTCGTGGTATTTCGGGCCACCGGAGATGCTGTCCTGCCACGCTCCGGCGGCCACCGCTTCGAGGATGTACGTGAAGCCGGCATCGGGGCTGGGCAGCGGGGGGGTGCCGCATACGAACTGCCCAGGGTAATAGCGGCAAGCGTCTGCATCTGGCGTCCCCGTGGCATCTCCGGCGTTGGCGGGTGGAACCACGAGAGTCGCGAGGGTGAGGGGCGAGGCGAGGAAATGGCCGTCGGCCGACCAGAGGGGACCGCTCGACGCGAAAACATAGGCCGATGGTGGACGGGTGCGATCTGGGCCACCACCCACCTGCGAGCGCGCGACTGGCAAGAGCATGCCCGTGCGCCACAAAGACACAGTATCGCCATCTGCCGGATCGAGTTCTCCTGTCACGGCCGTAGCGCTCGGCATACCTGTGAGACGCCCGTCGGCTGTCCAGCGGTACGCGCTGGCGGGAGGCTCAGCGATGGGAAGGTTGCCAGTGACGACGCCCGCGCGCATATCCCAGAGCGGCGCTTGATTATCCGCGCGTACAATCGCGGCCGTTCCCCGCTCAAGCTGTGGCTCCCCTTGGTCTTCCGGCTCGAGCAACAGTCCAGGTGTGAAGCTACCGTCGCCGCGATCCTCTTCGATGGTGAATACGAGCCGCGCACTGTCGGGTGACCAAGAGATAGAGGTCCACACGGCCCGCGGGGCACCCACATGTGCAAGGAGAGCCTGTGGGTCGAGGGCCGCCTCCAGATGGCCATCACGCCTATCGCAGAGTGCCACCAAGAGCGCCGGGTCAGGGCTGTCGCAGCGCGAGGCGCGGTGCATGACTATTGCGAGGTGTCGCCCATTGGGAGAAAAGAGCGCCCGCTCGGGGCAACTACCGGGGAGATCGTTGAGCGTGAATTGCGAAGGGGCGGGGTGTGTCGAACGATCTGTTGACGGGCCTGCCCGAAAAGCTGGGCCAGCCACCACGCCCCCTACGACGAGCAGCGCTAGTGCGACCAGGATCACCGCCCGCCCACCTCGCCACCTGAGGTGACGCCGCGTGGGGAGCGTATCAGGACTCCCATCTGCGCCGTGAACCGCGAAAAAGAGGTTGTGCAGGGCCTGAAGTCGCCGCTCACGCGCCTCGTCGTCGCCCTCGACGATGGGAGTGCCCCCGCCCGTCTGCTCAGCCGACACGGAAGCCTGCGGCAACACCGGAGCCGACGTATCGGCTCCATGACTTGATTCTTGCAACCCGCCCT
>CAYYCB010000429.1:0-2077 GCA_964469715.1 uncultured Ktedonobacterales bacterium
ATCTACTGCGTCATCCATCCGGGCATGAACCTCACCGTCACCGTCCAGTAGTTTTCAAGACGTGGGGCGTCCATCTTCCTTGTCATGAGGATGCGCCGCCCCACGAGGCATGACACGTTGGCAAATTCACCTCACGCGCCCGTCGTACAATGGCGGCTGAATCCTCCCAGCGATCCGATGCTCGTCCGATGCTTGCCAACCGAGGCCGCGACATCTCGTACCGTAGCGGCGTATCACGCGCCTCCCATTGCATTGCCCGCCCACTTCGGAGACACCGCCATGAGCGACATGAGCGACAGACTCCAGCCGCGCAGAGCGGCCTGGACGAATCTCCATGCCGAGCGCCTCATCTGGCTCATTTCCATCCTCTGGCTGCCCGCCCTCGCCGCGCCGGTCGCCGCACTCTTTCAGCATCCCCCAGCCCGCCCGCTGGTGATCGCCATTCTGGCTCTGTTCACCGTCTTTGTCGCGGTTCACCTCTGGGCCATCTGGCAGGACCAGCGCGACGTCGAGATGTTGCAGAGCGACGCCCGCCCCGCCCGCACGGTGTGGTGGCCCATCGTCGTCCTCACGAGCCTCAGCGTTCTCCTGACACTGCTCGGCGGAATCGCATGGGCCAGTCTCTTCATCCAAACCTCCGCCGCCGCCGCGCGCCGGCTGCCCATCGGATTGGCCGCGCGTACCCTCGGCGGCCTCATCATCCTCATGTTTCTCGCCGGCAGACTCACCGCAGGCGCTTCGCTCGGTGACTTCCTCAATGGGCTGTTCTACGTGGTCCTCGTCGGCTTCACCGTTGCAGGCGTCATCAGTGCCATCGTCACAAACCGCGACCTGCGCGCGGCCCGGCAGGAGCTTGCACGCCTCGCCGTGACCGAGGAGCGCCTGCGCATCGCACGCGACCTGCACGACCTGTTGGGCCACAGCCTCTCGCTGATCGCCCTCAAGAGTGAGCTTGCGGGTCGCCTACTCGCCGCGGCTCCGGACCGCGCCGCCGAGGAGATCCTAGACGTCGAGACGACCGCGCGCAGCGCCTTACACGAAGTTCGTGAGGCCGTCTCCGCCTACCGCCAACCCACGCTCGCCAGCGAGCTCGACGGCGCGCGCGAGCTGCTCTCCGCCGCCGGCATCGCCTGCGCGATCGACGCCGCCGAGAGCGCGACACACGCCTTGCCGCCAGCGATTGAGTCCACGCTGGCGTGGGCGGTGCGCGAGGGCGTCACCAACGTCGTTCGCCACAGCCGCGCGCACTCCTGTCGCATTCTGCTGTCGCGCGGTGCGGGCGAGGTCGCCGTCGCGGTGGTGGACGACGGCCAGTGCGGCGATGCGATCACCCCGCCCGCGTCGCGTATCGGTGGAGGCAACGGCCTGCGCGGCCTGGCCGAGCGCGTACGCACGCTCGGCGGACGTCAAGAGGCGGGGCCGTATCCCGAGGGCGGCTTCCGGCTGACCGTGACATTGCCGCTCACGCGCCGTCGCGATGCGCAGCCCTATGCGGCGAGCTATGATGCGCCCTCTATCGCCGTCGAGACGGCTGGAGAGACGGCCGGCATCGCTCCGGCGCGTGAGGAAGGGGCAGAGCGATGATCCGTGTGCTGCTGGCAGAGGATCAGACGATGGTGCGCGGCGCGCTCGCCGCCCTGCTCGCGCTGGAGGGTGACATCGAGATTGTCGCCGAGGTGGGCCGTGGCGACGAGGTAGTTCCCGCCGCGCTCGCCGCCCGTCCCGACGTCGCCCTGCTCGATATCGAGATGCCCGGCGCGGACGGGCTCACTGCCGCCGCGGAGCTGGCCAAGCACCTGCCCTCCTGTCGCGTGCTCATCCTCACCACCTTCGGCCGCCCCGGCTACCTGCGCCGCGCGATGGAAAGCGGCGCCGTCGGCTTCCTGCTCAAAGACGCCCCCGCCACAGAGCTTGCCGGCGCCATCCGTCGCACCGCCGCGGGCGAGCGCGTCGTCGATCCCGGCCTGGCGCTGGCCGCGCTCGGCGAGGGCGCCAATCCGCTCACCGACCGCGAGCGCGAGGTGCTGGCCGTCGCCGCCAAGGGCGCGAGCATCGCCGAGATCGCCTCCTCGCTCTA
>CAYYCB010000430.1:0-2072 GCA_964469715.1 uncultured Ktedonobacterales bacterium
GCAGCCTGGGACGGCTCGCCCGGCGTGGCTGTCCCACTGGAGGGCGTGAGGGTAACGCCGAGCGGGAGGCCACTCGCCGTCCAGGTGACGGCGCCGCTGTCGGAGCCGGTGTAGCTGATGACGAGCACAGGATTTGGCCAGGAATTGGCGCCGAAACAATTCTCCTGGGCGGGATTGGGCGTGACGGAGAGCGTCGTCGCGGGCGGGGTGGCGGTAGCGGTCGGCGACGGCGTTGGGGTCGGTGAGGGCGTGGGCGTGGCTGTCGGGAGCGCGGCGGCGGATGACGTGGTGGCGGGAGCCGGCGTGGACTCCGTCGTCGTTTGGCCAGAGCCCGTTATCGCTCTAATGGCGAAGACGGCAATAGCCGCCAGCAGCACGAGCGCGAGAAGCGCGCCGAGGGTGACGCCGAGAGGAAAAGTGCTACCACTACTGGGTTGCGGCGCAGGCCAGCGCGGCGGCAAGGTATCTCTTGGCGTCTGCGGTCCGAGGTTGGGTCCGGCGCTGCCCTGGCGCAGACCTTCGGTTGGTGTTGTCTTCCCTGGTAAAGTCGGCTGGTCCTCGAATTGCTCGCCCACGCAGGCGCCTCCCTTGGCTGGCCGCGACCAAATCACGCACGCGGCTCTCGCGGCCAGTATGGAAGAGGCGAACGCAAGTGTCAACGTGAGTCAACAAGTCCCGGCCAGCGGAATCGTCGCTGTGGACGCGCCAAACCAAGCCCCGTGTGCGCGTCAAGCTCACCCACGAGGCCGGAGAGAACGGGAGAGAAGTGGAGGCGCCACTACGACTAAACTGTGATCGTGCGCGCCGACACACCGGCGGAGGTAGTATCGCCGACGAGCGTCACCTTCATACCCGTGCGCAGGTTGCCGATTTGCGCAGACTCAACCTTCGAGATGGTCGTGTCTGAGGTGATCGCCACCGAATAGGTCTGGCCCTGGGCGTCGTCGAACGTCAATTTCGAGCTGGTGGCAGAATCCACCGTGCCGCGCAAGCCCTGGAAGCCAGTGCTCTGCCCTGGCGCCTGCCCCTGATCCGTGCCGGTGCCCTGGCCTTGCCCCTGGCCGCGCCGGAAACAACCGCGATTCGCGCCGCCCTCCGGAGTGCCGCACGTGCCGCTCTGGCTCCCCTGGCCGAAGCCGCCCTGGCCAGTCGCCCCCGCAGAGCCGGAGAGGATGCGGATGCTCTTGGCGGTGGTGGCGTTGGTATCCGTCTCGACCTGGACAGCCGTAACGCTGGGCAGGTCTGAGGAAGTAGCGGTGATGACGCGCGTGATACGAACCGTCGAGGGTATCAGGATCTGGGTCGCCTTCCCGGAGCTGTCAGTGACTGTGATCGTGACCCCGCCGCTATCGACAGCCGCGATGTTGCCGGCGACGGGTTTGAACGTGCCGCTGGGAGGGCAGGTGGCCGTCGCCGCGGCGGCACTGCTGCTGTGGCTCCAACATGTCACCTCAACCCCTCTCCACCATGGCCGACTTTTGCGATGTTTCGCACGCGGCCGGTGTTCCCGCCGGCCTGGCGGCGGTAGCGATACCGTCTTCAGCCGCATAGCCTAGCACCGCAAGCTGAACGGGAAAGGGAGTGTAGCTGAAGAGAAGCAGAAAACCGTCATGCGCCACACCCCACTCGCTGGTCTGGCGCTTTCTCTCGCCCTGCCACAATCTCGCGTCGGGGATAGAATGACTCGGACACAGAGGTGTGCTACGGCAACGGTCGGAGGCAAGGGGAGGCGAATACTGGCATGGATGACGTATCTCAGTCTCCTCCGCTTCGTCTGACCGTCGAGCTGGTGCCGGCCACGGCCTGGGGCGCGAATCTGCGTGACGTGCTGACGCGCCAGGGCTGGGACGCGCTGCGCCGCCATGTCTTCGCGCAATTCAATAATCGCTGCGCGATCTGTGGCGCGGGCGGGCGACTCCACTGCCACGAGGTCTGGCGCTACGACGACGCGCGGCACATTCAGACGTTGGAAGGCTGCCTCGCGCTCTGCGCGCACTGCCACCACGTCAAGCACCTGGGCATGGCGCGCACGCTCGCGGCACAGGGCAAGCTCGACTACGAGCGCATCGTGC
>CAYYCB010000431.1:0-2027 GCA_964469715.1 uncultured Ktedonobacterales bacterium
GGCCGCCGTCAGCCCCAGCACGCCGCCGCCCAACACTGCGTAGTCCCGTCCCATTCCTTCAACCCCTTCGGCTGCGGTCCGCCCACCCAACGGCGTGAAGACGTCCCTCGCCTCCGGCCGCTGCGCTCACTATGCCACGCCACGCCCCGGCCTACCAGCCATGTCGGACGTTGTGGCTACTCACGCGAGCGCGGCCACGCCCGCGCCAACCATCCTATCGCCCATGACAGGCCGGATACGCCTTGGTATACTGGGGCGCCGAGTGGACACTCTCGGGTGGTTGGCGGCCGGCGGCTGGAAGGCAGGCATTCGGCGTGAGCATGCAGATCTTGGAGCGGTCCCTGGCAGCCGGGGAGACGACTCGCGCGGAAGATACACGCTACGACTGGCGTGCCTGGCTGCGCAGCCCATGGTTCTGGGGCGTCGTTGCTCTGGCGGCGCTCATCGTCTGGTGGGTAGACGTACCCCATCTCAAGCAAACGATCAGCCGCGACGAGGGCGCATTCTTCGTCATCGCGCAGGGCATCCTGCATGGGCACCTGCCCTATCGAGACTTCTTCGACCACAAGCCGCCAGGACTCTATTACCTGCTTGCGCCGGTCCTCGCCATAACCAGTCCCTTCAGCGTGTCGCAGCAGATCGTAGCGGTGCGCGCGGTGGCGCTGCTCGCCAATCTTGCCACAGCGGCCGGACTTGTCGTGCTCGGCACCCGGTGGAAGCGCCTGGAGGTCGGCATCCTTGCGGCGGGATTGTGGCTCACCGTCCTCCCGATCTATGAGGGCGCACTGGTACAGACAGAGCCCTTCTCCACCACAGCGGTCGTCTGGGCATTCGTCATCGCGAGCGGCCGGCCGGGCTGGCGGACCGCGCTCGGAGCGGGACTGCTCGCGACACTCAGCGGACTCTTTAAGCAGACGGCTATCCTCGCTGTGCCGGGCGTGGCTCTTGTGCTCTACGCGGGTCTGCTGCCGCGAGGGCGCTGGTTCCCGCCGCTGCGCACCCTGCTCGGCGCCGCCGGCGCATTCGCCGCCGGACTCGTCGCACCGTGGTTGCTCGTCGTCGGTTTCTTCGCCGCGCAGGCTGGGCTACAGCCCTTCCTCAATCAGGTCATCATCGCGAACTTCCACTATCCGCCGGACCCACTGAAGGTCACGTGGAAGCTAGTGCAAGGCGCGTTCTACTCCATGCCGCTGGCCTTCGTGTTGCCGGTGATCTACGCGCTCGTCTTGGGAGTGATCGCGCTGAGAGCACCGAGCCGGCTGCGCGAGCGTCTGAACTTCGGCCTGGTGGCGGCGGCCATGACGGCCCTGCTGAACCTGGCACCGTTCGCCTCGCACGGCTATTACCACTACTGGCTGCAAATCCTCCCCTGGACGCTGCTGCTCTGCGGCGCAGCCATTGTGGACCTGCTCGTGGTGGCTCGGCCCGCGCTCACCGCAGTCGGCCAGGAATCGGACGCGCCCTTGCGAGCGGCGGTGCTGCCGTTCATCATGGTCGGGCTCCTCGGCTTCGCAGGTTCGGGCGGCCGTCCCGACATCTCCGCCCAGTATGACAGACAGATCGAGGGTGGCAACTGGATTCGCCAGAGCGTGCCGTCGGACGCGCGGCTATTGGTGGCGCCGGCGCAGCCCGAATACTACTTCCTCAGTGGTCACCAGCCGGTGACCGACTACATCTACATCCTGCCGGTCAATCAATCGCCTGCGCTGCTCGCGCGGGTGAACGACCAGATTTCGAGCGGCGCATTTGACTACGTCGTCTGGCAAACGAATCCCGGCATGCCCTATTATGAGCCGCAATTCCAGGACACCTATGGCCTGCTCAACCAGCGCTACCATGTCGTCTCCACCGACGACCAGCTTGGCCTGATCCTCTACGCGATCAATCGTTAACTGAACTGGAATCGAAACGGGACGCCCGCGCGGGCGTCCCGTTTGCGTTTGCCCTGTGGTGGCGCACAGCCCGCCTCAACTCACCAGACGCCGGCGCTCCACATGTGGCCGATGCGCTCATGCTCGTTGAGGATC
>CAYYCB010000432.1:0-2015 GCA_964469715.1 uncultured Ktedonobacterales bacterium
CCGCCGTCGCGCGCCTCGCGGGCCATGAGGTGGATCAGCGTGTCGGGGATGCGCACCATCGTGGCGCCAGCGGGTGCCGTAACCTTCCCCCCGGTGGCATCCGTGATCTGTGTTCGCGCTGGCGGCGCCCAGGACCACGTGCCGCCAGCGAATGCGCTGCCGAGGCTCGCGATACGCCGCGCGCTGGTCGTTGTGCGCCGATGTGTGTGACGGTAGCGCCCGCAGGTGACGGCCGCGGATGAGTCGCAATGGTTCACGGGACACTCCTTCTTCGCCTCGTCCACGTACTTAGAACAATTGTTCTAAGTATAACGACGACTGAAGCGTATGTCCAGTCCCGATTGCCCGATTGTGCTACCGGCGGGGTCTCTCCCTCCCCCTCTGTTGCGCGCGTGCGGGCGCATGACACATACTGAAGTGAAGAAGTCAAGAATGTTGCCAGTCGGACGCCGGTGTGGGCCTGCGGCGAGGCGAGCGGGAGGACTATGGGACAGCCATGCGCGTGACGATGAAGAGCGACTATGGGCTCAGGGCGATGATCGATCTCGCCGTGCATTATGGGCAGGGGCCAGTCTCCAGCGGTGATATCGCGGAGCGGCAGTTCGTTCCTGAGCATTTCCTCAATCAACTGCTGATCTCGCTGCGCCGGGCGGGATTGCTCAGGAGTCAGCGCGGCCCACAGGGTGGGCACATGCTGGCCAAGCCTCCCAGCGGCATCACCATGGGCGAGATCATCCGCGCGCTGGACGGCTCGACGGCGCCGATGGAGTGTCTGCCGGAGCCGGGTATATGCCAGCTTTCGCCGGGCTGCTCCATCCGCGACGTCTGGCGGCAGGTGGAGGAGTATGCGCAGACGCTGCTCAACGCGACGACCCTGGAGCAACTCGCGGAGCGGCAGCGCGTACGGGCAAAGGGTGGCGAGGCGATGTACTATATTTGACGTCGCCGCGAAAGTTGACTTTCTTGACTGGATAACTCTACAATTCGCGGCGGGCGTCCCGCTCATGCCGAATTGTTTTCCGCGGCGTGGGCAGCAGCGAAAGAAGAAGGTGTCGCATGCCGCGTTGGGCTGAGAACGCAACCGCGCTGATCGGCAATACGCCGCTGGTGAAGCTGAACCGGGTGGTCCCGCCGGGCGCGACGGTGCTGGCGAAGCTGGAGTCCTTCCAGCCCGGATTCAGCGTGAAGGACCGCATCGCGGTCAGCATGATCGACGATGCGGAGCAGCGCGGCATTCTCAAGCCGGGCGCGACGATCATCGAGCCGACCAGCGGCAATACCGGCATCGGCCTGGCGTGGGTCGCTGCGGCGCGCGGCTACAAGTGCATCCTCCTGATGCCGGAATCGGTTAGCGTCGAGCGGCGGATGGTGCTGCGCCGTCTCGGCGCGCAGGTGGTGTTGACGCCAGCCGCGGAGCGCATGCCAGGCGCTATCGCTCGTGCCCGCCAGCTCGCGGCGGAGACGCCTGGCTCGTGGATACCGCAGCAGTTCGAGAATCCCGCGAACCCGAAGATCCACCGCGAGACGACCGCCGAAGAGATCTGGCGCGACACCGATGGCCAGGTGGACGCGCTCATCTCCGGTATCGGCACCGGCGGCACGTTAACCGGCGTCGCCGAGGTGATCAAGGCGCGCAAGCCGAGCTTCAAGGCCATCGCGGTCGAGCCGGCGTCGTCGCCCGTGCTCTCCGGCGGGCAGGCCGGCCCGACAAAGATCCAGGGCATCGGCGCGGGCTTTGTGCCGGACGTGCTCGAAACGAAGCTGATTGACGACATCGTGCAGGTCAGGGACGAGGACGCAATCGAGATGGCGCGGCGCCTGGCGCGCGAGGAGGGACTGCTCTCGGGCATCAGCAGCGGCGCGGCGGCCTGGGCAGCGGCGCAGGTGGCCGCGCGCCCGGAGTATCAGGGCAAGGTGATCGTGGCGATCTTCCCGTCGGCCGGCGAGCGCTACTTGAGCACCGTGCTCTACGACGACGTGCGCGAGTAGGCACGCACGCCCTACTTCATGTCCAG
>CAYYCB010000433.1:0-2014 GCA_964469715.1 uncultured Ktedonobacterales bacterium
GCATCCCAGACGGTGCGATGGAGGATTTCGAGGGCGGGCGTACGCACGACGGCGAGGTAGAGCACGGGAGAAGGGCCAGCGAAGACGCCGAGGCCGGAGGTGCGGACGGCGACGGGCGAGAGGGTGGGCGCGAGGGCGCAGAGGGCGGTATCCAGGCGGGGGAAGTCGTAGTCACCCGCAACCTGATAGGTGAGGTGAGGGAACGGAACGAGCTCGGCGGCGCGGCGAACGCCAAAGTCGCGGTCGAGCTCGTCCCACAGGTCACGGACACGCCGGTCGGAGGCGGCGTCGAGCAGTGAGGCAACCCCGTGGAATGGCATGAGCGCTCCTTGTTCACAACAGACATCATACAGGCAGCGAGAAGATGAGCCGGGTGGGAAAGTGTCGTATGGGGTCGTGGCCTTGTAGGGCCTGTCGTGCCCAAATCGCCCAGCCGGAATCCGCATGCGAGCCGAGGAGGCAGCGAAGTGCGCCGGAACATATGAAGGTATAGGTGATGCGAGACGCGAGATGTGTCGCCGCATGATGATTCTTAATACGGATTCCAGGTGGGACGTTGTTGGCAGTCGCGGCCCTGAAGGAGCCGGCGCAGAGCGCGCCGCAGGCTGAAGCCCTCACGAGCCACCAACCACCCGAATGAAATCCGTATTAGACCTTCCTGGCATGAGGAATCCGCATGAAAACAGGCTGGATACGCGCACTACCGCTGCTGATGGTCGTCGGAGCGGCCGCCATCGCCGGTTGTGGCTCTTCGTCGTCAAGCGGTTCATCCGGTGGCGGCGCTACGGTCGAGATGAACCAAACCAATTTCGCCCAGCATAGCATCACCGTGCAGGCAGGCAAACCCGTACACTTCGACGACACGGCGGGCGGTGGCGGCGTGCATGTGCTCTGCGTGGGCACGGGCAACGGGGGTGACGGCAACACCTGTTACCAGGCGGGCAAAGCGCCGCCGAACACCCCTAGCGAGCTGATCGGTTCCGGAACAACGTTTAACGTCAGCGACAAGAAGGACATCACGTTTCCGGCGGCGGGCACCTACCACGTGATCTGCACCATCCATCAGGGCATGTACATCGACATCACGGTCAGCTAATCGCTAGTCGCGAGGCGCACGCACCTGGCAACGTTACAGGTAGGCGCCATAGACGGCGTGGCCGGCACGGAGCCAGAAGCAGTCGGTGGTCACGAAGCCAGCGCGACGCAGCCAATCGAGCTGGTCCGCGAGGATGGAGGGCGTGTCGCCGCTCTCGGGGTGGCCGTAGTCGTGGGCAAAGTAGTTCCACTGGGCGGCCTGGAAGCGCTCGAAGCCGCTGAGGTCGCCGTAGCGCGCGAGGCTCTGCTGGCGGACAACGTCGTCGTACTGGCGGGCGTAGACGGCGGCGAGGGCGGGCGTGGCCGGCTCTACGATATCCGCCAGCAGCAGCGCCCCGCCGGGCGCGAGGCGGACGGCGAGGTCGGCGAAGAGGTGGCGCTTGGCGGCGCCGTCGAGATGGTGGACGCAGAGGGAGGAGAGGACGAGACGTAGCGGCTGCGGCAGTGACTCGCGCCAGTCGTGCGCTTCGATGCGGAACGGGCGGACGTCGAGACGGTCGGCGTGGCCTGCCTGGGCGACGGTGGCGCGGGTCTGCTCGCGCATGGTCTCGGAGCCGTCGAGCGCGAGGTAGCGGCATTGTGGGAAAGCGTCGAGGACGGCGCGGGCGAGGGCGCCGTCGCCGGAGGCAAGCTCGACGGCGGTGAACTCCTCGTCGGGACGGGCCGGGATGAGCGAGATGAGGGTGGCAATCTGCTCGGCGCGGGCGGGGACGAAGAGGTCGGCGGTGTCGATGAAGGACGCGGAAGCGGATTCGTCCCAGGCGGGGGAGATGTCGGTATTCACGGCGTGTCTCCTCTCGGATGCGGCGTAGGCTCGCCGCGTGCGCAGTATATCCAGTGTAGCGCTCGCCGGGGGAGGAGATTTCCCCTCATTGCCGCATGGGGTGATTACCAGCTGTCTCTGGGGTGTCGTGAGCCA
>CAYYCB010000434.1:0-2013 GCA_964469715.1 uncultured Ktedonobacterales bacterium
GGCCAGGTTGATGGGCTTGGCGCCCGCCGCCGTCGAAACGCCTGTGGCTTCGGGCGCCGCCAAGACGACCGCGACACGACGCGGCCCAAGGTGGCTGGCGGCGGTGACGGCGCCGATAAGGGCGCAGATACGTTCGAGGGGATCGCCTCGCGGCTCAAGGGACGGCATGCGCACCACGACCGTACCGGCGGCCTGGAGATACGAGCTAAGCTCCGCAAAGATGCGCTCGACGAGCGGATTCGCGCCCGACTCGTCGAGCAGCACGACGGCCAGGCCGGCTGTGCCCGCGGCGTCGAGGGGACCGCCCAGTCTGCCCCGCTTGACACCGAGCGGAGTAGGGATGACGATGTCCAGGGGGTCGAGCATGGAGGCCAGCCTTTCGCGAAGGGGCATGCCGCATCGCGATAATGCACTCGCCGTGCCGCGCCATTCGGCATGATGAGTGTGTCACATCGCGTGCGAGGTGGCTGGCGGCCGATGATTTTCGTCTTAACCTTTGGCCGCCTCGCCGCCGCTGCCGGTCGTCAGGTGCAACCCATCTCGTGATGTGGTACACTTGTTCCATGTTCGAGGGGCCGCCGGCCCAGGCGTAGCCTGACGCGAGAGGCCCCGCGAAAATCATGTGTACACAGTGAAATTCGGCCACAATCGGCCAAATCTGCTACCTGCGGAGAGGCGAACGGCGCTGGGCGAGCGGCCATCGCGCGTGATCGAGCGGTGACCCTGGTCGCGTCGCGCTATGCTCCAAATACGACAATGCACCAGGCGAGACCTGGCGAGAATGCTAGCCAGCTTTCTGAGAAGTCGCCAATTATCGAGAGCTTGCTCCAACCATCCGCTCTACATTTCGTAGTATCTAAAGAACTGTGGACGGTCTTGGCATCCCATGTGCGTTGCCCCGTGCTGAGCAAGTGCACGGCGCGCACTGCACTGCCCAAGCTCATTTCGCCGTCGTACTCCCTGCTCGCCTGGATGGAGGCCTTCTGTGATGCAACAACCCGACCGTATGAACGGTCCCAACGGGCGACAGGATGGTCCAGGGAATGGACAGTCGCCCCAATCGAGTTTTCTCCGACGCTATCTCCCCTGGATCGTGCTGCTCCTGGTGATTCCCTGGCTCATCTTCTTCGTCTGGCAGCCGGGCTCGAACAGCAACGGTGAACCGGTGAGCTACAGCCTGTTCATGCAACAGGTCCAGACCAATAACGTCTCAAGCGTTACCCTCAACGACAACTCCGTCACGGGGAACTTCAAGACATCGGTCAAGTCCGACATCAACGGCGATCAGACCAGCACCAAGTTCACCACTACCATCCCCAACCTGCCCAGCGAGCAAACCATCCCGGCGTTGCAGGCGCACAACGTGAAGATTGTGCCGCAGAGCAATCAGAACAGCACCTTCTGGCTCAGTCTGCTCTTCCAGTTCTTGCCTATCGTGCTGCTCATCGGCGGCATCTACTGGCTCAGCCGCCGCGCCAGCCAGGCCCAGGGCGGCATCTTCAGCTTCGGCCAGAGCCGCGCCCGCATGTACATGGGTGGCAAGACCAAGACCACCTTCGCCGACGTTGCCGGCGTGGACGAGGCCAAGGCTGACCTCGAAGAGGTCGTGGACTTCCTCAAGAATCCCACCCGCTATTCCCGGCTCGGCGGCAAGCTCCCCAAGGGCGTGCTCCTGGTCGGCCCTCCGGGCACCGGCAAGACCTTGCTCGCCAAGGCAGTCGCCGGCGAGGCGGACGTGCCCTTCTTCTCGATGTCGGGTTCCGAGTTCGTTGAGATGCTGGTCGGCGTCGGCGCCAGCCGCGTCCGCGACCTCTTCGACAAGGCCAAGAAGGCCTCGCCCTGCATCATCTTCATTGACGAGCTCGACGCGGTCGGCCGCCAGCGCGGCGCAGGCCTCGGCGGCGGCAACGACGAGCGCGAGCAGACCCTCAACCAGATCCTCGTGGAGATGGACGGCTTCGACCCGCGCCAGGCCATCATCGTCGTCGCCGCGACCAACCGCCCCGACGTCCT
>CAYYCB010000435.1:0-1997 GCA_964469715.1 uncultured Ktedonobacterales bacterium
GGACGGCCCCATCCCAGGCCGCCCGACGTCACCCCGCCAGAGCCGAAGGCAAAGACGACCGCAACGATGGTGCCGATGGTGGCCATCTGCCGCCGAGGCGACAGGCTGAGCCGCCCCGACGCCACTGGCCCGCTGTCGCCGAGCAGCGCCGCCGTGCCGGCATGCGCCGCTTCGTGGATGGTCACAGCCACGATGAATGCCAGGAACGCCTCGACGATAACAATCGCGTTGATGCCCATTCGCTCTGCCTCGGCCCAGTGCGCTTACCGGCGCCGCC
Organism: uncultured Ktedonobacterales bacterium; assembly: GCA_964469715.1. Taxonomy (GTDB): domain Bacteria; phylum Chloroflexota; class Ktedonobacteria; order Ktedonobacterales; family JADMIN01; genus CAWAWP01. The sequence continues at coordinate 278 of CAYYCB010000435.1, forward strand.
GCTCCGGCGTGCCGTCCTCATGTCTCCTGCTGGGCTGCGCGCCCACGCCAGTATACACCGCATACGAAGGGCGAGGGGCGTTGGGTTGCGCGGGGATGCTTCCCGCGTGTTCATCTTCGTGCGAGCGTGCCCCCTCCAGAAAACAGGCGACGGCGCCCCATTGTTCCGGGGCGCCGTCATCGGCAAGCTCACACGCTGCCACCTATTTGCTCGCGGTGGTGGCCTTCGTCGCGGTCTTCTTCGGCTTACGCTTCTCTTTGTTCTTCGGACTCTTGTCTCCCACGGCTCACCTCCGTCGGTTATGGCAATCCGACCCGCGCGAGCACTCCTCACGCCAGGGTTGGGCGCATTATACGCCCGGCTACTCGCCGCCGTCCATGCAGATTTCTATCCCTTCGCGAGCTGTCTCGCTCCGCGGGAAGAGCGTCCGCGCCGCCTCCTGCTGCGCCAGCACCTCAGCATCAGCATAGTCCGGATCGTGGTGGAAGAGAAGGAGACGTCTCACCTCCGCCGCCTTCGCGACTCGCGCCGCCATCGCCGGCGTACTGTGGCCGAATCCCCTGCGCGGTGCGCCCCCGTAGTCCTCCTCACTGTACTGCGCATCGTGGATGAGCAGATCGGCGCCGCGGGCGAAGCGGATAAAGCGCTGCTCGGCCTCTGATCCCGGCTCACGCGCCTCAACGTCCGTCGCGAAAACAAGGCTGCGTCCCGCAGCGGTCGCGCGATAGATGAGCGTACCCTCGCGCGGATGCAACGTCGAATGCATCACGTCCACGACCAGGGCGTCATCGGTCACAGGCCTGCCCGGTCGGGCGAGCCCCGGCGGCGAGCCATCCGCCGGCCATACGATGCGTGTGCCTTCGCCGATGCTCAAGAGGTGGCGGCGAGAGGGTAGGTCGCGGAAGTCCACCGGGAAGTACGGGGAGCGCATGTAGCCCGCGAGGATCTCCTCGAAGCTGAGGCCCGCCAGATCCGGCCCGAAGCAGTGTAGCTCGGCGTCCCGCTGGTAGAGCGGCGCGAAGAAGGGTAGGCCGCAGAGGTGGTCGTGATGGGCATGGGTAAAGAGGAGTGAGAGTGTCGAGCGCTCGGCCGCAGGGATGTCCCGCCGCTCGCGGGTCAGTGCCTCGCCCAGCGCGATACAGCCGGAGCCAGCATCGAAGACGACGACATGCTGCCCGAAGCGCAGCTCCAGACAGGTCGTGTTGCCCCCGACGGCGGAACCGCCGTTGCGCACGGTCGGATGGCTCCCGCGCACGCCCCAGAAGCGTAGGCGCATCGCCGGGAGCGGCGCCTGGGCTACATCGCCGCGAGGGCCAGGATCAGCATGGGTCCGCTCCCACGGAGCGGCGGAAAGCAGCCCATCGCCCGCGGGCATCATCCCGCGGGTCGCCCGGCGCAAATGTCGTCCGAGCATGGCGCCTCCTCTGGCTGGCCGCCAATCCTTACCGAAACCAGCGTCGTGTCGTGATGAATGCGAGCAGTATAGCATCAGGGCGTCACTGGCGCTGTGAGCCGCGCCGCACACAAGCGGGTTGCCGTGCCCACGACATTGACCCACTGTGCCGCGCCCCGCTCCATATGCAATGCGACGGCGCCCTCCCCTGCGTGCGGGAGGGCGCCGTGCGATGCGCGTCAGAGTGGCAGGATGAGCCTACTTGGTCTCGTCCGTGGCCTCCTCAGCCGTGGTCTGCTCCGAGGCCGAGGCTGAGTCCAGGGCGGC
>CAYYCB010000436.1:0-1987 GCA_964469715.1 uncultured Ktedonobacterales bacterium
TGGGACTACAGCACCGGCTGGGGCTCGCCCGACGCCGCGCAGCTCGTGCCCGCGCTGCTCGCTAACAGGTAACGTTCTATGTGCGGGGTACGGTTAGGCTTAGCCTGCCTGACCAGCCGCGGTCGTCGGATGCGCACGCGGCGGCGCGCCCACCGGCCACTCGGCACGGACGCTCTCGTCATGGACACATGAAAGAGAATGGGATATGCACATGACCATCTTCATCACCGGCGCGACTGGCGTCCTCGGACGTCCTGTCGTGCGGCGGCTTCTTGCCGCAGGCCATTCCGTCCGCGCCCTCAGCCGTTCGGCGGGGAATGTCGCGTTGCTGCGAGAGCTTGGCGCTGAGCCCGTCGTAGCCGATCTGTTTGACGCCGCTACGCTGCGGGGCGCCATGGCGGGTTGCGACACAGTGCTCCACCTGGCGACGAAGATCCCGCCGGTTTCTCGCGCCGGACGGCTTTCGTCCTGGGCCGAGAACGACCGGATTCGCCGTGAGGGGACGCGTAACCTTGTCACGGCGGCGCTCGAATCCAAGGTCACGACGTTCATCTATCCCAGCTTCGGCTTCGTCTATCCCGACAGCGGCGACGCCTGGATCGATGCGACGACGGCAGCCCCGTCGCCCACGGCGATTCTGCGCTCCACACTCGACGCCGAGGCCGAGGTCGCGCGCTTCGCGGCTGCCGAAGGGCGGCGTGGTATTTCCCTGCGGATGGGGATGTTCTACGGGCCGGACGTGCCCTCCACCCAGGAGCTGCTCCAACTGGCGCGCTTGGCCCTTGCGCCGCTTCCTGGGCGCCCGGAGGCCTATCTGCCGTGCGTCTGGATTGATGACGCTGCGGCGGCGGTTGTGGCCGCGCTCAGCCGGAGCGTGTCGGGTGTGTATGATGTCGTGGACGATGGTCCATTGCCTCGCGCCGAAGTCTTCGCGGCGATGGCTCACGCGGTCGGTCGCAAGCGCCTGCGCCGCCTGCCCGCCTGGCTCATGCATCTGGTCGGCGGCGTGGGCGCGGAAACGCTGAGCCGCGGCCCGCGCACCTCGAATCGCCGGTTCAAGGCGGAGACAGGCTGGACGCCAGTCGTTACCGATGCCAGAGCCGGCTGGGAGCGGTTGGCCAACAACCTCCACGTGACCTCCGGACGTGCGCTCAGCACGCGGCACGAGTCCGCATAGCGCCGTCGTTGGCCGACATTCCCCGCATGTGCGGCGCGTTCAATCCTTTGCGTCACCCGCGGGCTTGCTGCGTGCTACCGCGTCCCGGCAGTAGGCATAGAACGCGTCGAAGAGGGCCGCGCCCGCGTCAATGCGCGCCTGGTCGTCCTCGTGCAGCATGCGGATGCCCTCGCTCGCCGCCTTCAGCCCCGGCCCTTCGGGCTGATGCCAGGGGCTGTTGGTGACGTCCGCGGTGCCCACGATCTTGCCCAGCAACACGAGGGCAGGATCGCCGGTCAAATCATGGCGCTCAATCATCACCTCGAACGAGGAGCGGTCACCTTGCCGGGCATAGTCGGACCCCGGCACATGAAACGCCGTCGCCCCTTGTCGCTCGGCCTCGGCCAGCACCTCGGCGCCGGGCACGAAGACGAACTCAGCCTCGGCGTCGAGAAAGCGGCGAATGAGCCACGCGCAGCCCATGCGGCCGACCTTGACGTGATCTCGTGTGATCCAGCGCATCTGTATCTCCTACATAGTCTGAGACTGAAAATGTGTCCGAGTCCGAGCTCGCGGGCTCCGGTGGCCGCGCGAGGCCATTTGGGAGGCGATTATTCGTGGCTCCAGCCCGCGACGCGTTCCCCAATGCTCACACCTGTTCCGCCTCGCGCCGCATCAGTGCCCACAGCGCCTCCACATGCTCGCGCTCGGTCGAGAGGACGCCGATGGAGACGCGCACCATCCAGCGTCCGTCGAGTGTGGAGGTGGTGAGGTAGGCGGCGCCGGAGCGGTTCACGCGATCTACCCAGGCGAGGGTATGCCTGTCCAGCG
>CAYYCB010000437.1:0-1987 GCA_964469715.1 uncultured Ktedonobacterales bacterium
GAACATACACGCTTCCACGACGTGTCGCTAGCGGCCGGACGGCATGTGCTGGCCGCCGTACCACTGTTCGTGGCGGCAGGTCGTGTTGTGGTGAGACGGTCGATTGCGCTGCCGATGCTCGCCTATGTCGCCGCACTGGCGCAGGCGATCTGCGCGGCGGCGTACCTGCACGGTGCGTGGCTGGTGTGACGCACCGTACCCCTCAGTGCCCGCTCTCCTCACCATCACTGCGGAATGAGGTAGAGGGGGGAGTAGGTGAGGTCGCAGACGAAGGGATAGGCATTCGCCGCGCTGTCGCTGATAATCGCGACGAGCAGATTGGCGCTCACGGTACCGCCGGAGGGCCGCACCGTCGGATCCACCGTCAGGTAGGAGTCGGTGATCGAGCCGCCGCTGATACCCGCGTTGGTGGGATTGGCGGGGCCTCCGGCGCCGTCTGTCGCCTCCTGCTGATATGCGCTCGTCTCAATGCTGGTGGTCCACGATGCAGGCTTTCCTTGTTGTGCGAGCAGACCGTCTCCGTACACCCACACCCAGGAGTTGCTGTAATCGTAGTTGGGCACGTAGATCGTATTGCCGTTGTAGATCGTTCCGGTCAGCAAACTGCCGTCCACGGGCAGCAATGCCTCCCAGTTGACATAGCCTGTCGAGGGTGATCCAGCGTTCGTGTCCTGATAGTTGATCCACAGCGCGCCCTGCGCGACGGTTGGATCGTTGAGCGCACCCTGGGGGGTGTTCGGCACCGGTAGGTAGCCGAGATCGACCGGTGTCCATTGGTTAGCGGCAGCGAAGGGATAGGTTTTGCCACCGCTGTACTGGACGTAGAGCGACTGAAGGAACACCTTGCCGAAGGTGGCTTGTGTCGTCTTCGCACGGCACAACAGCCGGTAGGTTCCGGTGTAGGTGGCAGCATCCACTGCGGGGAAGGCGATTGCCACATAGCCGCCGAGCTGGCCAGCGGCGGGGACGTACCCACCGTATGCGGTTGCATCCAGCGCCCACGCGGGCGTGCCGTAGATCATCGAGCCGACTGGCGCGACGAACCGCGCGGCGCGCGCGGCTCCCGCGCTCCGCCCGATCTTGAATGTGAACGACGAGCCGTGAGGGAAACTCGCGATGTAGGTCGCGAATTGCAGCGCGCATGGCGCGGGCACGTCCCCCTGGAGGCCGCTCACCACGACCTGGTAGGGGCTACTTGGACCGCGCAGGTCGCACCACGGCATGCCCGCCGCGCCCGTCTGACCTGTCGCCGTCTGGTCGTAGACAAGCACGTTGTCGAGCCAGACGATCCCATTTGCGCTGTTGCCCGCGACGGTGTCGGCCACATGCAGCGCCACGTCCGCGTAGGCGCACGACGCGCCCGTCGCCCAGCTCCCCGAGAGCGTGTAGGCCCCAGTCGCGGCGTAGGCCGCCTGTACACCGCCCGCAACCGTGAAGGTGGCGAGCGTGCCGGAGCGCAGTGAGGTGCCGTTCGTGTCGTATTCGGTATAGTCAATCTTGATGGTCGCGCCGTTGCCCAGTCCACTGGACTTGATGTTCGCGCCAGCAAAGAGCGTGTCGAAGGCGGCCTTCACCGGCAACGCCCACGTCCCTGCCGGAGCGCCACCCGTGTAGAGCCGCCACTTCGCATCGACAGCACCCGCCGGAGGCAGGTCTATGCGGGCCGCGCCAAAGCTGGTGACCGGGCCGTTGGGGTAGGTATTGGCCGAGCCGTTTGAGCTCGTGCCCGCCAGCGATGAGGCGCCGTCCCAGGCGCCCGAACACGGTCCCGCCGCACCGTTCCCCTGAAAGAGCCAGCCGCCGGGGCCGAAGAGTGCCACCTGATTGCCCGCGCCCGAGGCCAGACCTCCCATCGCCAGCGCCGCGCCTGCCGCCGCGAGCTGCGGCCGTCCCACCTCGGCGGTGACCGCGTCGTAGGCCGCAGCCGCGAGTTGCGCGATCTGCGCTCCCACGGCCCCGCCACTGTCGTAGCTGAGCGTCGCCGTGA
>CAYYCB010000438.1:0-1976 GCA_964469715.1 uncultured Ktedonobacterales bacterium
CGCGGGTCGCTGGCGCATGTGGTCCGTGGCGGGGTGTTCGCGGAGGGCGCATTGCGATAGAATAGGCGCGGTATGGTGCGGCGCGCTGTTGGCTGCGCCGGAGCACGACGACGCGAGAAAGAGACGCCGATGTCACGGACCAGCCTACGCCCCAGCGCCGCCCAGAGCCCGGCTGTGCAGCCGACGCCGGGTGCGGAGCGATTTCCTTTTCAGAAAGTGCTCATCGCCAATCGCGGCGAGATTGCGGTGCGGGTGATCCGCGCCTGCCGCGACCTGGGGCTGACGTCCGTGGCCGTCTATAGCGACGTGGACCGCAACGCCCTGCACGTACGCATGGCCGATGAAGCCATCCATCTCGGCGCCTCGGCCTCCTCGGAGAGCTACCTCAATATCGAGAAAGTGCTCGACGCGGCCAAGCGCAGTGGCGCGGGCGCGATTCATCCGGGCTACGGCTTCCTCTCTGAGAACGCCGACTTCGCGGACGCCTGCGAACGCGCGGGAATCATCTTCGTGGGGCCGCCAGGGCGCGCGATGCGTGCGCTGGGTGAGAAGACGGCGGCCAAGCGCATTGCGGTCGAAGCGGGCGTGCCGATCGTGCCCGGATTCAATGAAGGGCTGCGCGACGCGACGCAGGCGGCGCAGATCGCGGCGGAGATCGGCTATCCCGTCTTGCTGAAAGCGGCGGCGGGCGGCGGCGGCAAGGGCATCCGCTTTGTGCACCGTCCCGACGAGCTTGAGGGCGCGCTGCGGCTGGCGAAGAGCGAGGCGCGGACGGCATTCGGCGACGACACCGTGTATATGGAGAAGGCGGTGTCGCCGGCGCGCCACATCGAAGTGCAGATCTTCGCCGATACGCACGGCAACGCGGTGCATCTGGGCGAGCGCGAATGCTCGATCCAACGGCGCCACCAGAAGCTGATCGAGGAGTCGCCGTCGCCCGTTCTGGACGAGGAGCTACGCGCACGCTTCACCTCGGCGGCGGTGTCGCTGGCGAAGGCTTCTGGTTATGTCAACGCTGGCACCGTCGAGTTCCTGCTTGGGCCTGACCGCAACTTCTACTTCCTCGAAGTCAACACGCGCTTGCAGGTGGAGCATCCCGTGACGGAGTGGCGCACGGGGCTTGATCTGGTGCGTGAGCAGCTCCGTGTGGCGGCGGGGCTGCCCCTCAGCTTCCGGCAGGAGGACGTGCAATTCCGCGGCCACGCCATCGAGGCGCGCATCACGGCGGAGGATCCGCTCAATCGCTTCTTGCCGGCCTCAGGGACAGTGGCGGCGCTGCGCAATCCGGAAGGGCCAGGCGTGCGTGTAGACGGCGGCATCTACGCCGGACTGACGATTCCGCTTTTCTATGACTCGCTGCTGGCGAAGCTGATCTGCTGGGGCCAGGACCGCGAGGAGGCGTTGAACCGCTTGCGGCGCGCGCTGGACGAATATGTGATCGCGGGGGTGCGGACGACGATCCCCTTCCACCAGTGGCTCATGCGGCATCCGCGATTCATAGCCAGCGACTTCTCGACGGACTTCATCGCGGAGGAGTGGCACCCAGAGCAGGCGGCGGCGGAGGTCGCCGAGGCAGTGAACGGCACGTCGCCCAGAGATCCGTCGGACCTGACGCCGGAGGAGCTGGCGGCAGTGCTCGGGGCGCTGGTGGCGCAGGACCTCGACAGCGCGCGAGCGAAGGCACGCACCAGTGTTTCACGTGAAACAGGTGTGGAGGACGCGGGCGCACGATGGAAATACGGCGCCCGGAGTCGGTGGTAGGAGAGGAATCCGATCAGGCGGCGGACAGGCATGAATAGGCTGCCGGCGCCCCGTTCGCTGCCTGCACGCTGATAAGGACAAGGCCCTCGATACCCGTCCTGTGACCTGACGAAAATGGAGCGCGCGATGCTGCTGGCCAATCTGCTCGCCCTTGCGGGCGCCGCCCTGCTTTTGGCGATGGTCCCCGGCCCGAGCACCGCCGTCGTGTTGCGCCA
>CAYYCB010000439.1:0-1971 GCA_964469715.1 uncultured Ktedonobacterales bacterium
GAGGTCAAGAGCTACTACGAGCAGAACTACCACATCACGTGGCTCGACGCCGCGTTCAACCTCAACGACAGCTACGGCCTCTGCACATCCCAGGACGTAGCGAGCAAGCACAATCTCAAGACCCTCGACGACCTCGTTCCCGTTGCCAGCCAGCTCACCCTTGGCGGCCAGCAGGACTTCACCGACGCCAAGACCGGCGTCTTCCCGCCGGTGCAGAGCGCCTACGGTCTCAACTTCAAGAAGACCGTGTCCATCAGCGAGTCGTTGGGCTTCAACGCGGTGAAGAGCGGCCAGATCGACATCAACGAGTGCTATACTACCGATCCGGCCATCATCACCAACAACTTTGTCCTCCTCAAGGACACCAAGAATGCGTTCCCGCCGTATAACCCGGCGCCCATCATCCGCGATTCTGTGCTCCAGGCGCATCAAGACATCGCCACCACCCTCAAGCCACTCGCGTCCAAGCTGACCACCGATGAGATCACCAAACTCATCAAACAAGTCACCGTGGACGGCAAGAAGGTGCCTGACGTTGCCGAGACCTGGCTCAAGTCGCAGGGGCTGCTATAACGGCGATATCGGGTTATTGTCTATCCGGGTGGGGCGCAGCAGTTTTGACTGTCGCGCCCCACCTTTCTTATTCCTACCGTCCTGAAGGGCGAGCATCCTTCACGCGACAGCGTTCAATCGAGCGCCGCTATCACGTCCGAGAAGTAGAAGCTCATGCCTAAACGCGACTGTATGCGAGGCCTGGCGTCATGCGCCGCCCGCTCGTTTCAATTGCGACAAGCGACGGCCCGTGATAGACTACGCGGGGCGGTTTGAGCGGCGGGTTCGGGAATCGAGGGCACTTGAGGGCCATGCGCGTCGAATACGACCTGGGCGACTCCCGGCGTACAGTTGAGCCAATTGGACCAGCGGTTGCCACCATCGGCTTCTTCGACGGTGTGCATCGCGGACATGAGCGCCTCCTCGTGCGCGCCGCGGAATTGGCGCGGGCCGGCTCGATGCATGCCGTCGCCGTCACATTCTGGCCCCACCCCGAAGTCGTCCTTCGCCCCGACGCAACGCCCACCCCCCTCCTGACCACGCTCAACGAAAAACTCACCACATTCGAACGGCTGGGCCTGCTCGACGCTGTGCTGGTCATCCCCTTCACAACGGCCCTGGCCGATTTGTCGCCCACCGCCTTCCTCGATGCCCTTGGCGCCTTCATTGAGCCGCGCTTCCTGGTGGAAGGCACGGACTTTGCGCTTGGAAGCCATCGGGCAGGCGACGTGAACGTGCTGCGGCGCCTGGGCGCTGAGCGCGGCTTCGAAGTTGAGACGTTGGAGGTTCCCGACGACGCAGGCGAGCGCATCAGCAGCACTCGCATCCGTGCGCTCGTGCGCGCGGGTGACGTCGCGGGCGCCGCCGCACTGTTGGGGAGGCGCTATGAGCTGGCGGGCGAGGTCGTCGTAGGTGATCGCCGCGGTCGCCTGCTCGGCTTCCCGACGGCGAATTTGCGCGTGGATCCTGCCAAGGCGCTCCCCGCCAACGGCGTCTACGCCGTACGGGTTCGGCTGCCTGGCGAGTCGGCCGCGGTACATCCCGGTGTCTGCAACATTGGCGTCCGCCCGACCTTCGGCGGCGAGCCGAAGCTGCTGATCGAGGCCCACCTGCTCGATGCCGCAATGGACCTCTACGGCCTGCCGCTCGCGATCGAGTTAGTGGCGCGTCTGCGCGACGAGCGCCGCTTTAACGGCGTAGACGAGCTTAAGGCGCAGATCGGCCGTGACGCGGACGACGCGCGACGGCTGCTCGCGGAGGGCGCTGCGCTATGATGCAGGGCCGCGGCACAGCATTCGCAGACTGTAAGGCTGCGCCGACAGGTCATTCTGTACATGGCTAGGTCGGGACGAGAACGATTTTTCGTACGTAGGAGCGGAAGCGCATGGGCGTGATGAGCAAGTTCGAGGCGGCGATGCA
>CAYYCB010000440.1:0-1971 GCA_964469715.1 uncultured Ktedonobacterales bacterium
GGCGCTGCGCCCGGCACGCGCCCCCGGCGCAGCGCTCAAGGCGCCAGCGCAAGAGGTAGGCAGGCCCTCCATATCCCCTGCCCACTGGCGACCCCACCCCAATGCTCTTTCATACGGATATCGTCTGGGGTGTTGGCAATCGCGCGGGCTTCAGCCCGGGTCACACCCTGCGCCGACCCTTTCAGGGTCGCGACCGCAAACGACAACATCCTACCCAACTCTCTATCACAGGGCCTTGACAGACCCTCCGCTAGCGGTTACTCTTTGTGTGAAATTGAATGACTACTCAATCAATGGGAATCCCGTGAGCGAACCGACCCGTCGCGAGCTGCAGAAGCAGGAGCGGCGCAACCAACTCATCGACACCGCGCTCGCTCTCTATGCAGAGAAGGGGGTGGAGAGCACCACGATCAAAGATATTGCGGAGCACGCCGGCGTGGCGCAAGGGCTGGTCTATCACTACTTCGAGAGCAAAGACGATCTGTTGCAAGCCATCATCGAGCGGCACAACCCGTTGCATGTCCTGCGCAAGACCCTGATTGGTGTCGCGGATCTGCCCGTCAACGAAGCGCTGCTGTTGTTGGCGACGACCGCCTATCGGCTCGTCGCGCAGAAGCGCGACATCTTTATCGTCATCGCACGCGAGGCGCTCACCCGTCCGGAGCTCCAGCAGCGCATCTTCGCGCTGCAACAACTCGGCATCGGCGCCTTCACAGAACACATGCGCGCACGTATGGCCTCTGGTGAGGTCCGACCCCATCGCCCCGAGGTCGTGGGACGCATGCTGATGGGAGCGGTCCTCGCGATGCATGTGAGCAACGCGCCCGAGTCGTACCTGAAAGACGTGGTGGATACTCTTCTGCGCGGCATCGCCGCCGATTAGAGCCGCGTAGCCTTCGTTGCTATTCTGGTTGGGCTAGTCATTGACTGAGTGTTCAGTCGACCTTTTGAAAGGAGCAAGCATTGTGAGCGCAGAGGCAAAGGCGAGTCTTCGCGCGCCCGACGGCCAGTCCGCCATTGTCGCGGAGGCTGTCACCAAGGTCTTCGGCTCCGTTCGCGCGCTCGACGGCGTCTCGTTCTCCGTCGAATCCGGCGAGACCTTCGGCCTCATCGGCCCTAACGGATCGGGCAAGACCACTCTCATCCGGTTGCTGCTCGGCCTTGGCCGCCCATCGGGCGGCTCAGTGCGCGTGCTCGGCGCGCTCATGCCCGACCGCCGCGTCGCCCGCGACATCGGCTACATGACGCAGTCCAGCGCGCTCTATAGTGAGCTGAGCGTGCGCGAGAATCTTGCGTTCTTCGGCGCGCTCTACGGCCTCAGAGGACGCGATCTACGCCGCCGGAGCGACGAGGCGCTGGCCCTCGTAGACCTTGCCAATCGGGCGAACGCGCCGGTGAGCACGCTCAGCGGCGGCATGCGTCAGCGCGTCTCCCTGGCCTGCGCGCTGATCCATCAGCCGCGGCTGCTCTTCCTCGACGAGCCGACGGTGGGCATAGACCCTGAGCTGCGCCATGCCTTCTGGGAATATTTCGGCCAGCTCAACGCCCGCGGTGTGGCCATCGTCGTCTCGACGCATCACCTCGACGAGGCCGCGCGCTGTCACCGCCTGGCTATGCTGCGCTTCGGCCAGCTCCTCGCTGTGGATAGCCCTGATGGCCTCCGCCGCGAGTCTGGCGAGCAGGACTTCGACAAAGCATTCCTCTACTTCGCCCAGCACCAGGCAGGCGGCGTCCCTACTGGCGGCGCAGCCTAGTTGGCGGCACCCAGAACGCGAGGTGATGCTCCATGGCGCTCACTCACGGGCTTGCGCGCTTCAATCGCCGTGTGACAAATCGGATGACGCAGCTATTTGCCGGCAGATTGCCAGGATTCGCCATCCTGATACACACGGGGCGCCGGTCGGGGCAGACGTATCGCACGCCCATCAACGCTTTCCGCGACGGGAACGACTACATCATCGCGCTCACCTA
>CAYYCB010000441.1:0-1964 GCA_964469715.1 uncultured Ktedonobacterales bacterium
CCGTGGTGGCTTCGTACCCCTGCTCGCGGAAGAGCCGCAGCGCGTGCCGCTGGATCGCGGCACGCGTCTTGGCCTTCTTGCGCTCGCGCAATCCGGGGACTGGCTGATTACCGTCGAGCGTCGCTGTCATGATCCGCTTCTCCTCGTTCGACGGCCGCCTCCCGAGCCGCACCTACTAGATGCGGGTCGGTCGAAGTCAACGACGACGGCGCATTCACCGCTGCGCCTCCTGCCGCTTTGACGGTGGCCCGCGAAGGCAGGAACGCCAATGTCAGCAGTATACCCGCCGCGGCCACGCCAGCGGCGACCGCGAGCGAAGCGTCCATTCCATCCACAAAGGCGCTTTGTACCATGCTCCGCAGCGCTGGCGAGTGGAGCCTGGCGGCCACCGCGAGGCCGCCGAAGAGACTCTCGCGCACGACGCTTGCCGCGGCCACGGGCAGCCCCTCCAGGTGCAACTGGCTGAGGTAGGCAGAGCTGAGCACGCTCCCCAGGATTGCTGATCCGAGCGGGCCTCCGGTCTTCTGGAGCGCCTGCATCACCGCCGACCCTACTCCGCTCCGCTCCTCCGAAAGCTCCGAGAGGGCCACGGACGCCGCCGTGGCGAACGTGATCCCCAGGCCGAAGCCGGCAAGCGCCATCCACGCGGCGATGAAGCCGCTGCTGGAGGCCACGCCGCTGGTGGAGCCGAGGAGCATACCGGCGGCAAATAGCGTGAATCCCAGCGCAACCGCGATCTTCATGCCCACGAGGCGCGCGATACGGTCGGCAGGCAGAGCGCCCAGGATGAGCCCACCGATCAGTGGCAGGAGCCGCAGGCCGGAGCCCATCGCGTCCGCCCCCTGCACGCCCTGGAAATACTGCGGCAAGGTGAACAGTACCCCGGTCATGGCAAGCGCCAGGATGGCCATCAAGATCACGCCCCAGGTGAAGGCGGCCGAGCGGAATAGCGAGAGGTCTACCAACGGCTCGCCACCCGGCCGCCGGCCGAGCCGCCGCTCCCATAGGAAGAAGCCAATCAACAGCAGCAGACCAGTGGCAATCGGAATCAGGGCGCTGGCGTCGCCCCAGCCGTTGCGCCCGGCCTCGATCAGACCATACGTCATGCCAACCAGGCCGGCGGTCGAGGTGATGACGCCCACCGGGTCCAGACCAGGGCGCACCAGGGCGCGGGACTCAGGCACGAGCGCCAGAGCCGCAAGCAGTCCGAGCAGGGAAACCGGCACATTCAACAGGAACACCCAGCCCCACCAGTAATTCGTCAGGAGCCAGCCGCCCAGGATCGGGCCGATTGGCAGCGCCAGGAAGTTAGCGGCTGCCCAGATACCGACCGCCCGCGGCCGCTCCTGCTCGGTGAAGAGCACGGTCAGCGCGGAGAGGGCCATCACGACGATGCCCGATCCAGCAAGCCCGAGCACAAATCGCGCGGCGATGAACGCGCCCGCCGACGGTGCGTAGGCGCAGGCCGCCGAGCCGACTCCGAAAAGGAGGAGGGAAGCGAGCATCACCTTCTTGCGGCCGAAGCGGTCACCGAGGAGTCCCGCGGGCAGCATCGCGGCCGCGAGCACGAGCAGGTAGCCGGAGGAGAACCACTGGAGGTCTGATTCGGTCGCGTGTAGCGCGCCAGCGAGCGTGGGCAGCGCCACGCTGAGGACGGTGCCGTCGAGGCCGACCGCGAGAACGGCCAGCGTGAGGGCGCCGAGCGCCCACCATTTGCGTGTCCCGGTTGCATTCATGGCATTCACAACCTTTCGCTATCTCATTCACAATGATAGTGTGTGTCAAAATATAGTTTGTGTCAATATGGACTCCGGGCAATGGGGGAACCGGTCAGAGGGAACCATTCGCGAGTCAAGGTGATGCAATTGTCCACAAAACAAGGTAGAAAGTCGGGATGAGGGCGGAGCAACGCGGGTCGCTGGCGCATGTGGTCCGTGGCGGGGTGTTCGCGGAGGGCGCATTGC
>CAYYCB010000442.1:0-1960 GCA_964469715.1 uncultured Ktedonobacterales bacterium
GCGGGACGTTGGCGACGGTGCCCTCGATGATCTTGAGGAGCGCCTGCTGCACGCCTTCGCCTGAGACGTCGCGAGTGATCGATGGGTTGTCGGCCTTGCGGGCGATCTTGTCGATTTCGTCGATGTAGACAATGCCTCGCTCGGCGCGGGAGACGTCGAAGTCGGCCATCTGGATGAGGCGCAGGAGAATGTTCTCCACGTCCTCGCCCACGTAGCCGGCCTCGGTGAGCGCGGTGGCGTCGGCGATGCAGAAGGGGACGTCGAGGATCTTGGCGAGGGTCTGCGCGAGGAGGGTCTTGCCGCAGCCGGTGGGGCCGATGAGGAGGATGTTGCTCTTGCCAAGCTCGACGTCGTCAATCTGCATGCCGGAATTGATGCGCTTGTAGTGGTTGTAGACGGCGACGGCGAGGGTCTTCTTGGCGCGATCCTGACCGATGACGTATTGGTTGAGCTGGTCGTAGATCTTGCGGGGGGTGGGGATTTTGCCTGTGGCGACGCGCGGCTTGGCGGTCGACTGCTCCTCTTCGATGATCTCACGGCACAGGTCGACGCACTCGTCGCAGATATAGACGCCGCCAGGTCCGGCGATGAGCCGTTGGACCTGATCCTGGCTCTTGCCGCAGAAGGAGCAGCGATACGTCATGCGGGTCCCCTTCGTAGTCGCCACGTGTAACCATCCCCTCGTCGCTCAGGGCATCGTCCGGAGCTCCCGCCACCGAACTGCGGCCACCGTGGCCACGCCTGTGATCGCTCTATGATCGGATTGTGATGTGAACGGATCGCGATGCGAACGCGCTCTGTGACCGCTTGCCAGTGTCGCCTCGTGGTCTTGCGCATCCTGACTGCGGCGTCGCAGGGAGCGTGCCCGCAGGAGATACGCGGCGATTGACCGCCGGTTGTTTCTCAGTGAAAGCCGACGCGTATGAGGAACTCGTGTCACCGCTGTCTACGATAGACTTCCATACGATTGGGTCCGATGTCAAATAGAACGGGCCAGACCTACTATCGTAATCGAAGGTGGCGTGACTTGCAATCCGCTCGCCAGAAGTGGCTGCCGGCCAGCGAGATCACACGCATTCGGACAGCGCGCCGCGCTCTTTCACGAGTGTGAGCATGCGAGGGGCATTGCCGTTTTTGCCGTTTTTCACGTTTTTGTGTGTTGGCAGCGGAGGGCGCGCGGCCGCGCGCCCTCCATTATGCCGGTGCGGAGCTCAACGGGACCGAAGTCCTGGTGGCGAGCAAGAGGCATTGCCATTTCTGCCACTTTTTGACTTCTCCCTTCGTCCCTCCCCCGGTGATGAGGGGAGGTTGAGCGGGCAACCGGCATTGCCGTTTTTGCCGCTTTTTCGATTTTCTCCCAAGGGAGATCCGGAAAAGCGGCAGCCGGACGCTAGACGTCGGATTCGGCGGGAGACGTCGCGGCGCCCGTCGCGGACTCGGCGCTTGCGGCGTCGGTTCCGGCGGCGGGTTGGGTGGACTTGGAAGACGTGGCGCTCGTGCCGCCGTTGCCGCTCTTGGCCGACCCCTTGGTTGGGGCGGGAGCCTGCGCGGAGGCCTCGATCTGCGCGATCTGCTCGGCGACCTGTGTGGCGCTGTCGCGCATCGTGTCGTCGCCTGACTTCTCGGCGGCCGGGCTCTCTGTCGCGCCGCCTGAGTTGGCGGTGGCGATATCCACAAGGCGGGTGGAGGCTTTGTCGCGGCGCAGGCGCCCGATGACGGCGGCGCGTTGGTTGGCGCTGAGGTCGCGCAGCCGGCGGCGCTGACCGCCGACCATCGCCAGCAGCTCGAGCCAGCTTTCCATTTCGCGCTCGGTCACGCCGATGCCCTCGGCGTCGGCTATGGCGTCGAGGACGAGCTCGCGCTTGACGCGCTGGGCCGCCTCGGGCTTGAGCTCCTCGTGATAGGCTTCCTCGGTCTTGCCGAGCATCTCAAGGTATTGCTTGAGCGAGAGGCGGCTCTG
>CAYYCB010000443.1:0-1955 GCA_964469715.1 uncultured Ktedonobacterales bacterium
CGAATACGCGACAGGGCAGGCATGTGCCTGCCCTTTTCGCATGCCTTCCTCCCTACAATATCAGCGCAAAGTCCCCGAGACGCCGCCTCCAAATCGGCCGCTCCCTTCAGCGCCACCTGCTGCTATAATGGGCAGAAATGTTCGAGGATGCCCCGCTCTCTTGGGCCAGAGTTAGGACGCCAGCGCCGCCGTGGGCGGGCTCGATGCGCGGCGTTTCCGCTTTTCATCCGGCGTCGCGGAAAGGCCAGGTGGAACGACCTGCCACAAGCGCTCAACCGCGGCGTGGATGGCGGCCAATCCCCCCAAACCGGATGGCACCAGCTTGGAGAGTATGCCGAATGGATGAGTCGAAGACGTCCGCCGGGCGGTCACGCTCGCGGCGGACCGATATCGGACGCGCTGAGGAGGACGCCCAGGTGATGCCAACCGCGACGCGTGCGGCGGCTGCACCGCCCACGCCAACAGGTACGGCGATGCAGGCACAGAGGCGGACCGACACGAGGGCGGACCCGCGGGCAACCGCCGGCGCCGACGACGAGCTGCTCGATCCGCGCAACCCCGCGATGCGCGAGTGGTTGGCACGACGCACTCCCACCGGTGGCTATGAGATCGGAGAGGCGGCGCTGGTGCTCGCGATCCGCGGGTGGGAGCGGCGCGGCGACTTGGCGCGCGTACAGGCGCTCTGCGGCGTGCTGATCGACCGCTGCATGCCGGAGTTCAAGCGCCGCGCGCTCGGACTCCGCCACCGGCCTGACCTGATGGAGGAGGCCATCGGCGGCATGATCGAGCAGGTCTTGCGCGAGGCGCGGGACCCGCACGAGACCTTCATGACGCAGAACTTCATCCACTACCTCCGCTGCTGCTGCGCTGACAATTTCGGGCGTGTCTTGCGGCAGGAGGGGCTCAGTTACCGGCGCGACGAGCAGGGCCGGCCGGCCGGGCGTCCGCTACACGTGCCGCGGGCACTGGTCGAGCGGATCGACGTGGCCGCCGAGGACCGTGAGGATGAACCAGGCCAGGGGACAGTGATCTCCGACCCGCGCGACGCGACGGAGGAGCGCATGGCCGCTGTCGAGGCGCAGCGCATTCTCGGCTACCTCCCCGATCCGATGGACCGGCAGATCATGGTGCTGCGGGCGCTGGAACACATGCGCTGGGACGACATCGCGAAAGTCTGCGGCAAGACGGAGCGAACAATGCGGCTGCGCTACGAGAAAGCAGTAGTGCGGCTGCGACAGGCAATTGAAGCAGAGACAGCGGCGGTTGCGCGCTAGGGCAAGCAAGGGCCAATCTAAGACGAGGAGACACAGCATGGTACAGGATTCGAAGGCGACGGGGCGGCCCGCCCGCAGCGCAATCGTTCGCACGAGGGCCGCGATGACGAGAGAAGGATTGATGCGCGCGAAGATGGATTTGGTGGCGGCGCGCGAGCGCGGCGAGGCCGGCGTGCTCGGGAGCATCCTGGCGGCGTATCCGGCGCTGTCGTCCGATCTCGTGGAGTTCAATGCGGCGTTGATCGGGACGACCAGCTACGAGATGGAGCCAATAATGCCGGCCGTTGATGCGCTGGCCGAGCGCGCCCGGGCACGCGCCTTTGCGGCAGCGTTCGCCCCAGCGCAGCCTGCGAGTGCACCCGCGGTGGTCGCCGAGCGGTCACTTGCCGTCTTGCGCAAGGCACGCAATCTGACGCAGATGGGACTGGCGAAGCGACTGGGTCTCGGTGTGGACGTCGTGCAGGGCCTGGAGCGCGGCATCATCCGCGCGGCGACGATGCCCGAGCGGCTGCTGCGGTCGCTAGGCGACGCGTTGGGCGCGACGGCCGAGCAGGTGCAGGCGATTGTGCAGGTGCAGGCGGCGACGCTGCCGGCGTTGGGGCGCGGCGCGAGTGGCGATGCCAGCGACCAGCCCGAGCTCGATTTTGCTCAGGCCGTGCGCCTCAGCCCGAACATGACCGC
>CAYYCB010000444.1:0-1955 GCA_964469715.1 uncultured Ktedonobacterales bacterium
AGAAGAAGACGGAGGAACATCCCGATGAAGTGGATCACACGTGAGAAGGTCAAAGTGGATCGCGTCGCCTGCCCTTGGTTGATCAGAAAATTCGTTGACCCTGACGCCCTATTCCTTTTCGTGCCAGCTGAGCAGGTACTGGAGGTCGCGGAGCGCGAAGGAGCGACCCCCTATGATGTGAAAGGGGTCGAACTGGGCCATCACGGCAAGGAATGCTCGTTCGAGGCCATCCTCAAACACTACGGCTTGACCTCCGATCCCGCCCTGGTGCTGCTCGGGAAGATCGTCAACGGCGCCGATACCGACAACACTCTCTGGAATCAACCTGAAGGTGCGGGGCTGGAGGCCATCGCCGAAGGGTTCCGGCACTTGGGTTACCGTGATGACCATGAGCAAAACGCCGCCGAGTGGATCGTCTACGATGCGCTCTACGCCTACTGTCGCGTGATGGTGGCGCAGGGCAAACCCGACGGCGCCTTCAAGGCGTAATCGTCCACGAACTGGGATGGCGAAGAGGGGAGGACACTCGTGAGCCAGCCTGTCGACCCTACCAACGAGGCCGGCTCAGCCGAGACGATCGATCGAGCCGCCCCCATCCGGTATACGCTGGGCGACTTGACGCGCTACGCCTTGCGCCTGGGCACGCTAGGCTTCGGTGGCCCCGTCGCGCTCGTCGGTTACATGCGCCGCGACCTCGTGGAGCGACGCCGGTGGATTGCCGAGGCCGACTACGCCGAGGGGCTGGCGCTGGCCCAGCTTGCTCCAGGACCGCTCGCCGCACAGCTCGCTATGTACCTCGGGTACGTGCAGTACCGCGTCCGTGGGGCGACGCTCGTTGGGATGGCCTTTGTCGCGCCGTCTTTCCTGATGGTGGTGACCCTCGGCTGGGCCTACGTGCACTTCGGCGGGTTGCCCTGGATCCATCTCGTCTTCTACGGCGTGGGCGCCAGCGTGATCGGCATCATCGCCGCGAGCGCATACAAGCTGACGCGGAGGATCGTGGGCCGGGACCCGCTCCTATGGGCAGTGTATGCCATGCTAGCACTGACCACGATCCTCACGGCTTCAGAGCAGGTGCTCCTCGTCCTGCTCGCTGGCATCGTGGTATGGCTCGTGAAAGCGCCGCCCCGGCGGATGTGGGGCCAGTGGCGGCGTCACGAGCGTCGGGAGCGTCCTGCCAGATCGATCCAGACCAATCGATTCTTGAGTATCGTCCCATTTCCGCTCGCGTCCGCTTCGGTCGCCTTCACCGGCGCAGCTGCAAGCTGGGGTATTCTGTGGACGCTTTTCGTCTTCTTCATCGAGGCGGGTGCTGTGGTGTTCGGAAGCGGGCTGGCGATCGTGCCATTCCTGTATGGCGGCGTCGTGCTGGAGCACCATTGGCTCACCAATCGGCAGTTCGTCGATGCGGTTTCGGTGGCGCTTCTCACTCCCGGACCGGTCGTGATCACGTCTGGATTCATCGGTTTTCTCGTCGCAGGGTTCGCGGGGGCATGTATGGCGGCGCTCGGCACGTTCTTGCCCGCCTACTTTTTCACGATCGCGCTAGCACCCGCCTTCAAGCGCTACGGGAAGCGGCCTGGCGTCGCTGCCTTCGTGCAAGGCATCACGGCGGCCGCGGTCGGCGCGATCACCGGCGCAGTGGTAATCCTCGGCCGCCAGTCCATCGTCGATCTCCCGACAGCATTGCTGGCGCTCGCGACCCTGGGCCTGCTCCTCATGACGACGAAGGTGCCCGAGCCATTGGTCGTGCTCGGGGCTGCGCTCATCGGGTTGCTCGTGTATCCTCTGTTCCATCCGTAAGGTACCCACGTTGCGGGGAGGTGGCAGCAGCCAGCGGCCCGATACAGATGCGGGCACCGGCTGGCGCTGCGGGAGTTGCAGGGGCGTAGAGACGACGAGAGACAGAGAGGGAAGGACGGCATGAGGGGCGATGACTGGCGGGCGCCATACAC
>CAYYCB010000445.1:0-1939 GCA_964469715.1 uncultured Ktedonobacterales bacterium
GGGTTACTCCCACTTGAAGAGGCGGATGGAGAGCAGCGAGCAGACGACAAACCAGCCCGCGAGCACCGCGAGGTCCACGGCGAGGGGGAAGGTCGGAACGCCCTGGACGGTGATCTGGCGCAGGGCGTCGCCGAGGTACGTCAGCGGCAGAATCTTGACGATGATCGCCAGCACCGGCACGCTGGCGAGCGACGCGATGGGGAAGAAGATGCCCGAGAGGAACATCATCGGGAAGTTGACGCCGGATGAGATGCCGCTGGCGGCCTCGACGGTCTTTGCGACGGAGGCGATGAGGTAGCCGATGCCGACGAAGGTCAGCGCGCCGAGGAGGACGATCCCTAGCAGGCTGAGCCAGTTGCCCTCCATGTGCATGTCGAAGAAGCCAACGCCGAGGCCGATGATGAGGGCCGTCTGCGCCAGGCCAATCGTGAGCCGCATCAACACCTGACTGGCGAGCAGGGCCGAGCGCGGGATGGGCGTGGCGCCGAGGCGTCGCAGGACGCCGTCTTGCCGGAGCGAGACGAGCGGAGGGGCCGTGCCAAAGAGGCCGAGCTGCATCAGCGACATCGCCAGGATGCCGGGCACGAGGAAGTCGATGGCGCTGAGGTTATGCGTCGCGATTGGCTGCGGGATCGCGTTCAATTTGGGGATGGAATGCAGGTTGTGCGCGGCGAACGTCGTCGTGACGCCCTGGACGATGCTCAGTTTCATGGAGGCCGATGCGCCCTGCGTCTGGTCGAAGTAGAGGGTGACGCTGGCCGGCGCCGGACTGTTCGCGGTGTCGCTGAAGTCCGCCGGGATGACGAGCACGAGGTCGCGCTTCCCCGCTTTGAGGGCGTTGAGCGCGTCGTCCTGGGTGGTATAAGACGTCACCTTGAAGACGGCGTTCTTGCCGGACTTCTGATCCTCGAAGGTCTGGACGAGCTGCTGGCCGACGCTCCCGGTGTCGTTGTTGACGACGGCAAGGTCGTAGGTCGTGGAACCCAGGCTGAAGATGACGCCAAACATCACGATGAAGAGGACTGGGAAGGCGAGCGTCCAGAAGATGGTCATGCGGTCGCGCACGAACTCTTTGAGGCTCGCCACGTAGAGATTCAGCACCGTAGACATACGCGAGACTCCCCATGATTGGCGGCAGGCGGACGAGAAAGTCAGTCTCACCGAGAAGGTCGGCCCTGGTGGGCCGGCGCTACTGGCAAAAGCCGTGGGTGGTCAGGTGTACCCGCTTCACCGGGTCAGTCACGCAGAGCGCGGCCGGTGAGCTTGAGAAAGACGTCTTCGAGGGTGGCGCTGCGGACACTGAGCCCTTGCAGCGCCTGCCCGTCGTCGGATTCGCGGGCGAGCAGGGCGGCCATCGTCTGAGGAACGTCGCGGCTATAGACCGTGACGCGACCTTCCTCGGTGGTGGCGTTGGAGACGCCGGGCAGCGCCTTGTAGGCGTCGGGACCGTTGTGGCCGTCCTGGAACTCGATGGCGATATCGCTGAAATGGCGCTGGATCAGCTCGTTCGGACTGCCAGACTCAATAATCTTGCCGTGGTCCACGACGGCGACGCGGTCGCAGAGCTGCGCGGCCTCCTCCATGTAGTGCGTGGTGAGGAGGATGCTCTTGCCGCGCGAGCGCAGATCGCGGACGACGTCCCAGAGCTGGCGGCGGGCCTGCGGGTCCATGCCGGTGGTGGGCTCGTCGAGAAAGACGACGTCGGCGTCGTTGACCAGCGCGAGGGCGACGCTCAGGCGCTGCTTCTGCCCGCCGGAGAGGCCCTTGCTGCGGGTGTCCTTCTTCTCTTCGAGGCCCACCAGCCGGATAAGCTCGTCGGTGGGGAGCGTGCGGCGGCCGCGATAGAAGGTGTGGAAGAGATCGAGGATCTCGGTGACGGTGAGTCGCGGGTAGAGCGAGGTGGCCTGGAGCTGGATGCCGATGCGCATCTTGATGGCCT
>CAYYCB010000446.1:0-1933 GCA_964469715.1 uncultured Ktedonobacterales bacterium
GTCTCCCACTCGCCGGTGACGTCCACCATCTCGCCGACGTTCACGCCCGGCAGCGCGCCCACGACAGTCAACAGCTCGTCACGAAACAGACGCCCCGCGTCGTCGAGCCGGAGACGCGCCACGGTGAAGTGCGTCTCCGCATTGCGGAAGACGATCCGCTCCACAAGACCCGAAAGTGTCGGCATGACGCGCTATTTCACCACAAAAATCGGAGAAGGCGGAGGAGGGCGCCCGCGACGAGCCAGCGGCCCCAGGCCGGCGGCGCCCGCTCTCCAACTTCCAGGCGAGGCGCTCGTATCCGGTAGGGAGTCACCGCATTCTACCACCCGCCCAGTCGCGGGCCGTTACCACTGGCATGCTCCCTGCGTAGTCGCATGCGGGACTCTGCCTGTGCGCATACTAGAGGCGACAGCTACTCGACGCAGGCGGCTGGAACGGATGCACATCCCGGCCGGTGGGTCGCGACCGACGGAGGACGAGCCATGCCGAACGATCAAGAGCCGAGGGTCAGCCGGCGCGCCGAGTTGGGCGTGCGCGCGCGCGACGCTATCAAGCTCTCGAATCTCACGAAGCTGCCGAGCAACCTGGCGATGGCGCGCCGTTTCATCAATACGCTCAATTTCAAGGCGACCCAGGCCGAGATCGAGGCCGAGATGCGGCACAAGGTCGCCATCCTAGGCCTCGCGAATTCCGGCAAGTCCACCCTCTTCAACCAACTTCGCGGCGCCTACTCCTCTGCGGTCTCGCCCGAAGCCGGCACGACGAAGGCCCTGGTACGTGGCGCGTTCGGCCCCTTCACCCTCATCGACACTCCAGGCCACATGCCCGACCTTCAGCAAGAGGCCGTCGAAGAAGCTGCCGCTGTCGTCTATCTCCTCGATGCCTCCGCCGGACTGCGCCCGCAGGATTCCTCGCTCATCGCCAAGCTGCGCATGAGTGATAAGCCGCTCGTCGTCGCGCTCAACAAAGCCGACACGCTCAGAGACGGCGCCGACGAAGCAGCCGCCGAGGCCGCCGCCAGGCTGCACCTCGCGGACGTTATCCCCATCTCGGCGCGCACCGGGGACAACATCGGCGACGAGCTTATCCCCGCCATCATCGACACCAGCCCTGAGGCCGCGCTCGCCCTCGGTCGCGAGTTGCCCGCGTACCGTCGCGCCGCCGCCGAGAAGCTCGTGCGCAACGCCGCCGTCTTCAGCCTCGTCGCCGGCCTCGAGCCGTTCCCCCTGGTGGACATCCCCATCCTCCTCGGCAACCAGATCCGTCTCGTCATGCGGCTCGCCGCGCTCTATAACGAGCCCTTCGGCCCCGGCCCCACGCGCGAGCTGCTCGCGACCATCGGCCTCGGCCTCGCCTTCCGCTACGTCGCCGAGGAAGCGGCGAAGGCCGTGCCCTTCGGCGGCGACCTCGTCTCGGGCGCCATCGCCGGCGCCGGCACCTGGGCGCTCGGCAAGGTCGCGCTGGAGTACTTCGAGAGCGGCAAGCAGCTCAACCGCACCCAGCTCAACGGCATGTTCCGCCGCTTCTACCAGCAGTTCCGCAAGGAGGACATGGCGACCCAGCTACGCAAGCGCGAGGAGCTGACGCCCGACCAGCAGGCGCTGCTCACGCCCGCCGAGGAGCCGCGGGCCGCGACATCGTAGCCTGACCCGAATCCCGCAATCGGGCGCGTATACTGTGGCACGGCGGGCGCGCGGCTCGCCGTCTCTCGTGCATAGGGCCGTTCACTTGTCCCGTCCTGCCCCGAGGCCGCGCAGGAACGCAGCGCGTTGGCCGTAGGCCGGCCTTCGTGGCGCGCAGCGCCTTAGGCTCGGGTTCACCCGCCGGCCCTCTCCGCCCACTGCCCGCCCATCCGTCCTCGCCGGAGGTACCATCATGCCGCTCGGCCGCCGCCCGATCCTGCTCCTGCTCAACGGCCAGGTCCACACCATGA
>CAYYCB010000447.1:0-1907 GCA_964469715.1 uncultured Ktedonobacterales bacterium
CGATGCAGATCACCAAACCCATCGTCCACCTCGGGCGCCATCTCTCCAACGACGTCATCGTCAACGACAAGCGCGTCTCGCGCTACCATGCCGAGATCCGCTTCGAGCACGGCCAGTTCGTCGTCTACGACCTGGGCAGCACCAACGGCGTGGGCATCAACGGCGTCTTGACGCGCCAGCCCGTGCCGCTCAAGAATAACGACATCGTCTCCGTGGGCAGCCACGACTTCGTGTTCCAGAGGAGGTAGCGCGGCGCATGGATTCAGCTTCAGTGCTCTTGTGGCTGCGCATCGGCCTCGTCGCCATTCTCTACCTGGCGATTCTCCAGGTGGTCGGCGTCTCACGCCGCGAGATGCGCCGTGCTGCGCAGGCGCCCGTCGCCGCTGCCACGCGCGCCGCGACCGTGGTCGGCCATCTCATCGTCATCGACAGCGGCTCCACATCGCTCACCCCCGGCTCCCGCCTCGACGTCGAGCCGATTACCACACTTGGACGCGCGCCCACCAATACAATTGCCCTGGAGAGCAATTTCGTCTCCACCGAGCATACCCGCATTCTCTATCGCGACCGCTCTCTCTGGGTGGAAGACATGGGCTCCCGCAATGGTACCTTCGTTGACCAGCGGCAGGTCCAGCAGCCGGTTGCCGTCGTGCCCGGCTCCATCCTCCAGGTCGGCGACGTGCGCTTCAAGTTCGCGGTCTAGCGCCCTGCGGAGGTTCCCTGCCCATGTTCATCCGTCGCCGCGCCCGCTGGACCGAGTTCTGGCTGTTGTTGGTGCCCTCGCTTTTCATGCTCGTCGGCCTGATCACGCTGCTCCAGGTCGTCAACACCGACAAACTCGTCACTCGGGAGACCGTCACTGGCAGCGGCCTCTTCCTGCCCACCCTCGGACTCATCGCCGCGCTCTACGGTGCGCATTTCTTGCTCACCATCTTCGCGCCCGACGCCGATCAGACGCTGCTACCCATCGTCGGCAGCTTGACCAGCATTGGCGTCATCATGTGTATGCGCTTCGGACTGCCGGATGTGCCTGTGTCGAGCAAGAATTTTGACGCCAATCTGGGATCCAAGCAACTGCTGTTTGCCATCGTTGGCCTCGCCTGCTGCATTGCTACTGTCCGGCTGACGCGCGACCTACGCTGGCTGCGCAACTTCAAATACACCTGGGCAGCCGCCGGCATTGTCCTCGTCGGCATCACGCTCGCCCGCGCCCACAGCTTCAGCACGAATGCTCCCAGCCGTGACGTGCTCCCCATCGGCGTGGGAAGCTTCTCGCTCCAGCCTTCCGAGATTCTCAAAATCTGCCTCGTTATCTTCTTTGCCGGCTATCTCAGTGAGAACCGCGAGATGCTTGCCGCCGCCTACTACCGCCTTGGCCCGCTCAAGCTTCCGCCACTCAAGCATCTTGGTCCATTGCTCGCCATGCTCGGCATCGCGCTGCTCATCTTCGTCGGCGTCCGCGAGCTTGGCCTTGCGCTCCTCATATTCGGCCTCTTTCTCTCGATGCTCTACGTCGCCAGCAGCCGCCCTATGTATGTGGTTGGCTCGCTCCTTGCCTTCGGCATCGGCGCGTGGCTCGCATTCAACATCTTCAGCTACGCCCGCGTCCGCCTGCAGATCGTTGGATCTGCCTTCGATGACCCTCTCGGATCCGGCTACCAGATTATCCAGGGTCTCATTTCCTATGCGAACGGAGGCATCCTCGGCGCTGGTCTTGGCCAGGGCAAGCCATGGATCACTCCCGCCGCCTTCACCGACTACATGCCGGCCTCCTTCGGCGAGGAATTTGGCTTCTCCGGCATCCTGGCGCTTTTCGGCCTCTTCATGTTGCTGGTCTATCGCGGTATGCGTATCGCCGCTCGCGGGCGCGATACCTTCAACCAGCTTCTGGCTGTCGGCCTCACCGC
>CAYYCB010000448.1:0-1899 GCA_964469715.1 uncultured Ktedonobacterales bacterium
GGCATCTCAGGATGCCAGTCGCTGCTCGCGCTGCTGCTCACGGAGGGCCACGCGGCGCGCGGCCTGCCGCTGGAGATATTGACGCGCATCACCGCCGCATTTCCGGCTCAGCGCTTCGGGCTGTCAGGCAAAGGGCGCATT
The DNA here is from genome assembly GCA_964469715.1 of uncultured Ktedonobacterales bacterium. Classification (GTDB taxonomy): domain Bacteria; phylum Chloroflexota; class Ktedonobacteria; order Ktedonobacterales; family JADMIN01; genus CAWAWP01. The sequence continues at coordinate 142 of CAYYCB010000448.1, forward strand.
GAGGTCGGCGCGGACGCCGATCTGGCGCTGGTGGACCTCACCGCGGAGCACGTACTCGAAGCCGCAGATCTGTTCTACCGGCACAGGCATAGTCCCTATGTTGGCCGGCGACTGCGCGGACGGGTCGTAAGGACGGTTCTGCGTGGGACGACGGTATATCGAGATGGGCAGATCGTCTCCGTGCCTATTGGGCGATTGATGACACCCGCGCCGATTCAGCCCGAGCGGAGCCATCCATCGGCTCGACTTTAGCTCATTTCGCGCGTGACGAGGGAGGAGGACGCGATGTGGCGGACCTATCTGCGCCCAGCGAGCCTCGACGAGGCGCTGGACCTGCTCGATGAGCACGCGAGCGACGCGCGTATCGTCGCTGGCGGGACCGACGTGGTCGTGGAGTTGTCGCGCGGCGTGCGCCCAACGGAGACGCTGATCGACCTCACGGCGATTGACGACCTGAAATATGTCCGCGAGGAGGATGACCGCATCCGGCTCGGCGCGCTGGCCACGCACAACGACGTGATCGCTTCCACCGCATGCGTCGAGCGGGCGCTGCCTCTGGCGCAGGCTTGCTGGGAGGTCGGCGCGCCGCAGATTCGCACGCGCGCCACCGTCGCCGGCAACCTCGTCACCGCCTCGCCCGCCAACGACACCATCGCGCCGCTGCTCGCGCTCGGCGCTGAGCTGGTCCTCGCCAGCCGTTCCGGCGAGCGCGTGGTCCCGCTGGCAGACTTCTACCAGGGCCTGCGACGCACGGTCCTGCGGCCGAACGAGCTGGTGCGCGAGATTCGGGTGCCGGCGCTGCGGCCCGATCAACGCGGCCTTTTCCTTAAGCTCGGCCTGCGCCGCGCCCAGGCGATCTCCGTCATCAACGCGGCCATCGTGCTCGCGTTCGACGGCGACCGCGTGAGCGGAGCGCATATCGCGCTCGGTTGTGTTGCGCCCACCGTCGTCCGCGCCTCTCGCGCCGAGGACTATCTACGTGGTAGGCGGCTCGACGCCCAGGTCTGCGCAGAGGCCGGGCGGATCGCTCGCGAGGACGTACATCCCATCGACGACGTGCGCGGGTCGGCACACTATCGGCTGGCAACGGTGGAAACCCTGGTCGCGGACGGCCTGCTCCGGCTCGCCGCAGGCACGCAGGCCGAGGGCTGGACGTCTCCGCCCGTCCTACTCGACACGGACGAAACGCGAAAAACGGCAAAAACGGCAATACCCTTCACCGGCGTCATCGAGACCGCCATCAACGGGCAACCCCATACGCTGCCTAACTCGTCGGGCAAGACGCTGCTGAATGCGCTGCGCGAGGATGCCGGGCTGACCGGCACGAAGGAGGGCTGCGCTGAAGGTGAGTGCGGCGCCTGCACTGTCTGGCTGGATGGCCAGGCCGTGATGTCGTGCCTGGTCCCCGCGGCACAGGCGCACGGCGCGCGTGTCACCACCATCGAGGGCTTGGCCGCCACAACGGGCATGGCAGGAGGAGACGGAGCGGGCGCCTTGCACCCCTTGCAGCGGGCGTTTGTTGAGGCGGGCGCGGTGCAGTGTGGCTACTGCATCCCAGGCATGCTCATGGCCGGCGCCAAGCTGCTGGAGGAGCGGCAGCAGCCTGATCTCTCTCAGGTACAGGTCGCCCTCAGCGGCAACATCTGCCGCTGCACCGGCTACCGCAAGATTCTCGACGCCGTCCTCAGCGCGGGAGGCCAGCGATGAATCCCACCGACACCCTCATCGGCGCCTCGCTTCCGCGCCCGGATGCGCTGG
>CAYYCB010000449.1:0-1892 GCA_964469715.1 uncultured Ktedonobacterales bacterium
ATTACCAGCGGCATCCTCTCCGGCATGGCGGGCGCCTTCCTCGCCATCGGCATCACCAACGTCTTCAACCCTGGCATGACGGAGGGGCGCGGCTACATCGCGCTCGCCGCCATGATCTTCGGCAAGTGGAAGCCGGGGGGCGCGTTCATCGCGTGCCTCATCTTCGGCTTCGGCTATGCCATCTTCGCCAGCAATTCGGCCATCCACTTCCCGTCGTCCATCCTCCAGATGACACCCTACCTGCTGACCCTGGTGGTGCTTGCCGGCCTCGTCGGCAGGAGCACTGCCCCGGCGGCCGACGGCATCCCGTACAGCCCCGGCGGGGAGTAGCAGCCATATCGCGCGGAGGGGCGGACGGACGCAGCGCCTCGGCCACCCTCCCCGCGCCTCAGAACCTTGGACTCGACGCACGACCACAGACGAGGAAGCGGTATGAGCACAGCGGCACAGCGGACAACCTCCCCGGTGACGAGCGACGGCGCTCCTCCCGCGGTGGAGATGCGTCACATCGTCAAAAACTTCCCAGGCGTCCTCGCCAATGACGACGTCGGCCTCGTCGTGCGCAAGGGGGAGATCCACGCGCTGGTCGGCGAGAACGGCGCCGGCAAGTCTACCTTGATGAACATCCTCTACGGACTCATCAAGCCCGACTCCGGCGAGATCCTCGTCAACGGCAGTCCGGCCAGGCTCACCGGGCCGCGCGACGCCATCGCGGCGGGCATCGGCATGGTCCACCAGCACTTCATGCTCATCCCCGTCTTCACGGTCAGCGAGAACATCACGCTCGGTCGTGAGCCGGTGGAGAACGGCGGATTCTACGATCTCTCCAGAGCCAACGCGGACATCCGCGGCCTCTCCGAGCAATACGGACTGCATATCGACCCGAATGCGCGGACTGGCGACCTCCCCGTGGGCCTGCAGCAGCGGGTTGAAATCCTCAAAGTCCTCTATCGCGGCGCCGACATCCTCATCATGGACGAGCCGACCGGCGTGCTCACCCCGCAGGAGACCGACGAGCTGTTCGGCGTCCTGCGCGGCCTCGTCCAGCAGGGCAAGACCATCATCTTCATCACCCACAAGCTCCGCGAGGTGCTCACCATCTCCGACCGCGTGACCATCATGCGGCGCGGCAAGGTCGTGGGCGAGGTGCTCACCAGGGACACGAACCAGGAGGAGCTTGCCCGCATGATGGTAGGCCGCCCGGTGCTGCTGCGCGTGGAGAAGGAGCCGGCCAAGCCTGGCCCGGTCGCCCTGCGCGTCGAGCATCTGGTGGTCAACACTGAGCAGGGGCTGCCCGCCGTGCGCGACGTCTCGTTCGAGCTGCGCAAGGGCGAAATCCTGGGCATTGCCGGGGTCGAGGGCAACGGTCAGAGCGAATTGATCGCGGCGCTCGCCGGAACGCTCAAGCCGGAGAGCGGGCACGTCTATGCCGGCAACGCCGAAATCACCAGCCTCGACGCCCACAAGACGCGCGAGGCCGGCGTGGCCCATATCCCCGAAGACCGCCGGGGCAGCGGCCTCGTGCTGCATTACTCCATCGCCGACAACCTGATCCTCGGTCATCAGCGCGACGAGCAATTCTCTTCCAACGGATTCGTGCTGCGCCTTGGCGCCATCCTCGATTGGGCGAAGCGGCTCATCAAAGAGTTCGATATACGCACGCCCTCACCCCAGGTGACGGCCGGCGCGCTCTCCGGCGGCAACCAACAGAAGGTGATCGTTGCACGCGAGATCGCCAGCAATCCCTCCGTGCTGCTGGCGTCGCAGCCGACCCGCGGCGTGGACATCGGCGCCATCGAGTTCATCCACCGCCAGATTGTCGCCCAGCGCGACGCGGGCGCGGCGGTCCTGCTCATCTCCGCCGAGCTGGATGAAATCCGCTCCCTCTCGGA
>CAYYCB010000450.1:0-1884 GCA_964469715.1 uncultured Ktedonobacterales bacterium
GCCAGAAGATCAACATGCTCTCCGTCGGCACGACCACCAACCAGAAGCAACATCGCGCGGTCATCACCGCCACGCTTGAGATCTCACGCCCTGAGCAGATGGGCGCTATTTTGAGGGCGCTCCATCAGGTGCCCAGCGTCCTCACCGTAGAGCGGAAGAAGCCCAAGTCCTCCGACGCCTCACGGGGCATCCGTCACTGAGCATGAGTCCGGCGCGACCCTCCACGCCCTACTTACGTCCCGCCCATGACCATCTCCGCGCCTCTGGCCACATTGGGTATTTAATGAACATAAGTATTGCATAACACGTACAGTGGGAGTGACGATCGCTCGCATTCGCGGTCACGCCCGCGGCTGAAGCACAGCAAGCGGGGCGCCGGCCTTGACGGCGAAGTGGCGAGTGAACGAGCGCTCGCGGAATGACCCGTGGCGCATCCTCCATCCTTTGGAGAGGGTTCCTCCTGTGCAAAACTTCCACGATCTCGACCATGAACTGGATGAGGACATGGTCATGGAAGCCGGGGCACCATCTCCGCCATCAAGCCGCAAGGCACGTCCAGCGCTCGCCTGGCGCATGCGGCAATGGATCGATGCCAACACGTTCCGTCCCACATGGCTGGCTGAGCGCTGGCGTCACCCGTTCGCCGCGTATGCCGCGGTGGTTGGCCTCCAAGTCGCCGTAACGCTGATAACGGTGGTGTTGGTGCGGATCTTCCCGACATTCTCGTTCCCGGAGGCGCTCGTCATCCTGGTGGTGGCGCTGGCGGCGCTCACGTGGGGCGCGGGGCCTAGCCTCACTGCCACGCTCGCGGGCACAGTGTTTCTTGAGATCGTCGTGCTGCCGAATATGCCAAGCGGCGGCGTTCGGCGGGTGGGCGACGTGGTGGAGATCGCGATCATCGTCGCCGTGGGCGCGATCATCAGCGCGGCCGCCAGCGGGACCGAGGGCGCGCGGAGGCGCGCCATGCGGGCGTATGCGCGATCTCATGCGCGCGAGGTGGCGCTGCGAGCGATGAACCGGCGCATGGACGAGTTCCTGAGCCTCACCAGCCACGAGCTGCGCTCACCGCTCGCGAGCATCCGCATGGCTGTGCAGCTTGCGGAGCGCCGCCTCCGCCGGCTCTCCCCGCATGGGGAGGGTGATCTCGGCGAGTCGGTCGAGGCCATCCTTGACGTCCTCGCGCTGGCCGGGCACGAGGTGGATCGCCAGAACCATCTCGTCGGCGATCTGCTCGACGTTGGCCGCATCCGCAGCGGCACGCTGGAGTTCTTTGACAGGCCGTGCGACCTCGTGACCATCGTCGGCGATGCGACGGCCGCTCAGCGCCTCGCGTGGCCGGAGCGGACCATCGAGCTCGACAACGCCATGGATTCCGCGCCACTGCGCGCGGACGCGCACCGGATTGAACAGGTGGTCACCAACTACCTCACCAATGCGCTGAAGTATTCGGGCGAGGACGCGCCGGTGGCCGTCTCGCTGCGCCAAGAGGGATCGTGGGCACGAGTGGAAGTCCGAGATCGAGGGCCGGGGCTGACGCGCGAACAGCAGGAGCGCATCTGGGAGCGCTTCCATCGCGTGCCGGGCATCCAACAACAGAGCGGGCAGGGTCCGGGGCTCGGACTGGGGCTCTATATCTGCCGCACCATCGTCGAGCACTCCGGCGGTACGCTCGGCGTGGAGAGCAGACCCGGCGACGGCTCGACCTTCTGGTTCACACTGCCCCTTTCGCCTGCCGCGGACTAGCCACGCCGGCAGCCTCCGCGAACCGAGCGGCGCGAAGCGGCGTCGTTGACACGCGATAACGTGGCGGGCTATACTGTTGCCGTCATATGGTGGCCGTAGCTCAATCGGTAGAGCGTCAGATTGTGGCTCTGAAGGTCGCGG
>CAYYCB010000451.1:0-1872 GCA_964469715.1 uncultured Ktedonobacterales bacterium
GTGACACATGACTCAGTCGTCATGTCGGCGAGGGCATGAGTCGCGCGCCATGGCCGGCGCGCGGGAAAGAGGAGTGGCCAACAATGCGGTTCCTTCCCCGACCGAGCGGCACACGCGGGCGGCCCCGTCTGAAGCACGCCGCCACGCCCATCGTGGGCGCGGCCCTGCTAGCGCTAGCGGCCTGCGGCGGCAGCAGCAGCGTGACGGCGGCGGCGAGCGCTCCCGGCGTCACCAGCGACACCATCACCATCGGCGCGGTCCTCGACACCACAGGAAAAATCAAGGTCATCTGCCAGCCCATTTTCGATGGCGACCAGCTCTACATCAATAAGATCAACGCGGCCGGCGGCATCCACGGGCGCAAGATCAAGCTGGTGCAGATCAGCGACGACGGCGACTCCACCAAGACGAAGGACGCCGTGCGCCAGCTCGTCGAGCAGGACAACGCCTTCGCCATCTTCCAGGTCTGCGGCTCGGGCAACTCCAACGTCGCCGAGGCCTATCTCGGCCCGAAGAACATTCCCTTCGTGGACCCCATCGGCGGCGGCGCCAAGTTCACCGACGATAACGGCAAGGCGCTCCCCTGGATGTGGATGACGCAGCCCAACTACGGCGACGAGGGCCACGTCATCGGCTACTACGCGGCGTCCAAGCTCAACGCCAAGAACGTCGCGCTGCTCTACGAGGACGACGTGCTTGGCTTGCAGCAGAAGACGACGCTGGGTGAATCGCTCACGAAGTACGGCGCGACGCTCGCCGCCTCGGTCGGCTACAAAGCCACCCAGACCGATTTCAGCAGTGCGGTGCAGACGCTCAAGGCCGCGAACCCGGACCTCATTGTGCTGAACGGCCTGCCTGGCCCCACGGCCAAGTTCGTGCTGGCGGCGGCGCAGCAAGGGTATAAGCCGGCGATGGGTTACCTCGCCAACTATCCGATGGCCGACAACTCGTGGCCGAAGGTGCTCGGCGCGGCGGGTGAGGGGATCTACGTCAGCGGCTACTCCGACGTGAACACCCCCGTCGGCAAGGACTACATGAGCCTGACGGCGAGCGATACGGTCTTCAGCGCCTACAAGTTCTACGGCTACATCAACACCAAGCTCTTCACCGATGCGCTCGACAAGGCCGGCGCCAACCCGACGCGCGAGAGCCTGCAATCGGCGCTCAATACGGCTTTCACGAATTACGACACCGGCTTCGGCCCGACGATCACCTGGACCGCCGACCAACACGGCGGCATCAAGGACTTCGAGTTCTTGCAGGTGAAGAACGGCGTACTTACCCAGGCGAGCGACTTCATCAAGGCCGCGTCCGTCTGGCCGTAGACGATCACGCGCGGCACGGCGGCAGCGCAGCGGGGTGGGAGGTTCGCCTTCTCCCCCGCTGCGCCCGGTACTTCCCCTGGCGCCCGCGACTTCCACCACGTCATTGCCGATCCACGCTCCCCCGATTAGCCGCCAAAACATCTCGTCATCCCACGCGTTCTCCCACGACGCCACATTGACCGCAAATACCGCTTTGATTCCCTCTTTGGGCCACTATCCGCTGCGCGGCCCTACCCCGGCCAGAGGAGGTCCCCGTGAGCGAAGCATCTCCCGCTTCTGCGGCGAATTGTCCCCCCGGCTCGCGCTACTCTCTATTGCCCGGCGTACGCTCGCGCATCGTCGAGACGGCACGGCTGCGGCAGCATATCTATGAGAGCGGGGCGGAGGACGCGCCGCCGCTGCTGCTCTCACACGGCAACGCCTCGTCCGCACGCTTCTTCGAGGAGCTGATGGCCGCGCTGCCTGAATACCACATCGTCGCGCCGGACCATCGCGGCTACGGGGCCAGCGAGGCGAAGCGCGTGGACGCCACCCGCGGCCTGCGCGA
>CAYYCB010000452.1:0-1869 GCA_964469715.1 uncultured Ktedonobacterales bacterium
TGGTGCGCCGAGATCTATCAGGCGCTCAAGAAGGTGCTGCACGACCGCAAGCTGAACACGAATGTCGGGGACGAGGGCGGCTTCGCGCCGTCGCTCGGCTCAAACAAGGATGCGCTCGAAGTGCTCGTTGCGGCCATCGAGTCTGCCGGCTATAAGGCTGGTCAGGACGTGTACCTTGGCATCGACGCCGCCTCCACCGAGCTCTATGAGAATGGCAAGTACAATCTGGCGCGCGAGGGGCGTGTGGTCTCTGCCACGGAGATGATTGATCTTTACGAGCAGTGGGCCGGAGCGTATCCCATCATCTCCATCGAAGACGGCCTGGCCGAGGACGACTGGCAGGGCTGGGCGGAGCTGACGCGGCGGCTCGGCGGGAAGGTGCAGCTCGTGGGCGATGACCTCTTCGTCACGAACACCGAGCGCCTGGGCCGGGGCATTCGCGAGGGGATCGCCAACTCGATTCTCGTGAAGCTGAATCAGATCGGCACGCTCACCGAAACGCTCGCCGCGATCTCAATGGCCGGGCGGGCCGGCTACACGGCTGTCGTCTCCCACCGCTCCGGCGAGACTGAGGATACGACCATCGCGGACCTCGTGGTCGCGACGAACGCCGGGCAGATCAAGACGGGGGCGCCCGCGCGCAGCGAACGGGTGGCGAAGTATAATCGGTTAATGGCCATCGAAGACGAGCTGGGCGACAGCGCGCGCTACGCCGGCTTCTCCGCCTTCTACAACGTGCCCGCCCTCGCCGGCCGCGCTTAGCCGTTCGCGCCGGCATCGGACGTCCTTCGGCGGCGGGAGAGACGACGACAGGGAGACCGAGACCATCATGAGCGATCCCACGAACCCGCGCGGCGTGCCGGAGGGCGACCCGCAGAACGCGGGCGGCGCCGGTGAGACGCCGCTGACGTCAGATGCAGGCACTACGGAGGCTGCGCAGCCAGCCTCAAACGCGGCACGTGCGGCCGAGAGCGCGCCGGGGGGCGATGTTAGCAATCCACCCTCGCAGCCTGGCACGCTCAAGTCCGCGCAGGCGCTGCCGGCGCAGCCCGCCACCGTGACGCAGGGGCCGGCCCCCTCGGCGGCGAGGACGCGCAACGTCCCTGGCTCGGCCTCCGCCCCGCAGCGCGGCGTGGTCCATACCATCCACTACGACCTCAGCTATATCGTTCGCAACGCCGAACACGGCCCACGAGGCGCCATCGTACTGCTGCACGATCTGCCCGGCGGGGCCTTCGTCTGGCAGGACATTCTGCCGATGCTGGATGCGACGGGGCGCGCGATCTACGCCTTCGACATGTTGGCGTACGGGCAGTCGGAGCATCCCTGGCCGTCGGATACCTCGATCTGGGGCCATGCGGATAACCTGAGCTACGCGATGAAGGCGCTGAACCTCTCCGAGATCGTGCTGGTGGGCTTCGGCCTGGGCGGGGGAGTGGCGCAGGTGCTGGCGACGCGGCTCTATCGCGAGCATGTCGCCAAGCTCGTGCTGCTCGGCTCGTATGGCTACACCTACGCCTTCGCGCCGAACTGGCCGTTGCCCGACATGGCGAAGCGCCAGGACCCGGATGCGCCGAAGCACACCAAGACGGACGCGGTGCTGGCCGACCTGCGCAACACCCTGCCGCAGGCGGCGGCGAACCCGCAATATCTTCAGGGCAGCGCGCTGGACGCCTACGTCAACGAGTGGAACAGCCACGTCGGCACGGAGCTGCTCTTCCAGCATATCCGGTTGATGCTGCCGAGCTATATCAACTCGGTCTCGCAGTATCTGCGGACCTTGGAGACGCCGACGCTGCTCATTTGGGGCGAGCGCGACCAGATCACGCCGCTGGAGACGCTTGGGCGGCGCATGGAGCGCGAGATGCC
>CAYYCB010000453.1:0-1866 GCA_964469715.1 uncultured Ktedonobacterales bacterium
TCGCGGCACTCAAGGTGCCGGCGCAGGGTTCGATGCCTCGCGGATCGCCGACGGCAGAGCCTGATTCCGTATGAGCCGTCCCCGTATCCCAAATCCGCCCGCTCTGCTATACTCGATGCTGCACAAACGGGCATTCTCGTCGCTCGCCGTGCTGCCAGGGGACTCGGTTCGTCGCGGCTCTGCGCTGGCATGTGCAGGACCGCGAGCGCGCACGATATGGTCGGAGGGGGCGATGCGCATTCAGGAAGGGCAGGAGCTCGGCGGCTGCCGGTTGCTGCGCAAGATCGGCGCGGGCGGCATGGGCGAGGTGTATCTCGCCGAGCAGCTTCGCATGGGCAACCGGCTCGTCGCCGTCAAGATCGTCCACCCCGACGACCACACCTTCAGCCAGGAGATCGCCGACGACCTCACGCGCCGTTTCGAGCGCGAAGCCGCGACGCTCGGCCGCCTCTCGCACCCCAACATCCTGCCGGTCCACGACAGCGGCGTGCAGGACGGCCTGCTCTACATGGTCATGGAGTACGTGCCCGACGGCTCGCTGGCCGACGCCATCCGCGGCACGTCGAAGCACCCGCTCAGGCTGCCGACCGCGCTGCCCTTCGCGCTGGACCTGATCGGCCAGCTCGGCGACGCGCTGCAATACGTCCACGACAACGGCGTGGTGCACCGCGACGTGAAGCCGGGCAACGTGCTGGTGAAGATCGAGCCGAACGGCCAGTGGCGTATCCTGCTGGCGGACTTCGGCGTCGCCCGCGACCTCGACACCTCGTCGCAGCGCACGCAGGTGACGGGCACCTTCGCCTTCATGTCGCCGGAGCAGTTCAGCGGCAAGTTCTCCCCCGCCAGCGACCAGTACGCGCTGGGCGTGCTCGCCTTCCTGCTGCTGGCCGGGCGGACACCCTTCGACGGCGACCTCGCCGCGCTCACCAAGGCGCACATGTTCGACCCGCCGCCCTCGCTCTGCGCGCTCAACTCGTCGCTGCCGCCTGGGATCGAGGCGGTCGTCGCCCGCGCGCTCGCCAAGGATCCCGCTGATCGCTGGCCCTCGTGCGCGGACTTCGTGCGCGCCCTGCGGAATGCCGCCGGTGAGGAGACGGACCGCACGCGGCCTGTGCCCGAGGGCGCGGTCCCCGCGCTGGCCCGCACCGCCGCGCTGCCCGTCTCCGCTATGCCGAAGCCGGCCGCGCCCGCAAAAGCGCCATCCGGCGATACCAGCTCACGACAGCCGGGCGGACCCTGGCGCATCCTGCTGACGGCGTTCGCCGCCGTGATTCTGCTCGCCAGCATCGTCGGCGGCGTTGCCTACGTCCAGAGTCACCAGGGCCAGCCGGGCGCGCAGATCATCCCGACGACTACGACGGCGTCCACCGCCGCGACGACCTATGCCGGCATCCCGCAGTGCGCCGCCGGCCAGACGCTCGACGTCACCGCCGATGCGACGTGCATCCCGCGTCCGCCGCTGGCCGTCGGCGCGAGCCTGCTCAATGCGCCCGCACCCATCTGCGACGCCACCGGCGGCTCGTGGGTCGACAACAGCAATACCACGCACGACTGCGCGAGCGGGTCCGGCGTGAAGGTCTCCACCACGAGCGCCAGCGGATCGCTGGCATGCATCGAGACCCAGGGCGTCACCAGCGGCGACGGTTACGCCAGCGTCTATGTGACCCAGGGCAGCGGCTCGCCGGTGCTCGGTATTCGCCAGGGGCGCGCGACCAACGGCGGCTCGACCTACACCATCACCGGCTACTACCTGAAGGTGGACCCGACCGCGGGCCAGTACGCCTTCTACAAGGTGGACGGCACGACGGCGCAGGTGACGACGACGCTCAAGGCGCTGAAGGGTCCGCTGGCGCAGGACTTCGTGCT
>CAYYCB010000454.1:0-1860 GCA_964469715.1 uncultured Ktedonobacterales bacterium
AGAAGGAAAAGGACGATCAGGCCGAGTGTGGCGCCCCAGAAGCCGAGCAGGTGCCGTGGGTCGGCGCGATAGAATGGAATATCCATCTCGGCAAACTTGTCGGTGAGGCGGGTGATGCTGCCGGCGGCCTGCATGCCCCAACGCGCGGGCATGACGTAGCTGATAAGCTTGCCGACCGAATCGGTCATCGAGAAGATGACGCCGGAGAAGATGATCTGCGGGATCAAGATGATCGGCACGATGCTGAGCGCGCGATCAGTCGTCGGGGCGAGGGCTGAGACCAGTAGGCCCATCATCAGGCCGGCGAGCGCGACGAGCAGCAGCGAGATATAGAGCTCGGCAATAGCGCCGGTGCGACCCGGCCAGAGGATGCCGCGCAGCGGATAGCCGGACTTGAGGCCGACGATACCGAGGAGCAAGGCGCTCTGGACGGCACAGAGGACGCCTAGTACGACGACTTTCGAGGCGACGTAGGGGCCGATGCGCAGGTTGATGTCCCGCTCGCGGCGGTAGATCTGCGCCTCCTTGACGATCTCGCGGGCGGCGTTGATGATGCCGAACCAGATCGCCGAGCAGACCATGATGAAGAGCGTCCGCTGAGCATAGAAGTCGGCGTGAAGTCCTGGATGGTCGGGGCTCATGACGTTGTGGACGCCGTTCTTCTCCGCGAGGAGCGTCACGAGCCAGGCAATGATCGGCGCCTGAAGGAGCAAAATGAGCAGGTTTACTCGGTCACGGACGAGCAGCCGTAGATATCGGCGCGTGAGCAGAGAGAATTGGTGGCCAGCGCCGATGCCGCATGCCGCCTCAACACCTTGATCCTCCCCTTGCCCGTTATGCGCCTCGTCGGATGCGCGAGGGACCTCCGCCAGTTCGTGCTCGATGCGGTTCTCGGATTGGAGGCGCGGACCATCCACACGTTCGAGATATTCGGGCGACTGGCGAAACCGCTGGACCCAGGTATCGGAGTCATCGTAGAGAGCGTTGTAGATCTCGGCGTAGCTATCGGTATGGAAGAAGCGCTTGAGATCCGCTGGTGGGCCGTAGTAGGCCATCTTGCCGTTGGGCGCGAGGAAGCAGATGTTGTCGCAGAGATCAATGTTGTCGGTGGCATGGGTGACAAGGACGATCGTTTGGCCGCGGTCGGCGAGACGGCGTAGGAGCTGCATCATTTTGAGATCGAGGCCGGGATCGAGGCCAGAGGTCGGCTCGTCCAGGTAAAAGATGGAGGGGTGGCCGAGCAGCTCCAGGGCTATGTTGACGCGCTTGCGCTGCCCGCCGCTGAGCTGAGAGATGAGTTGGTGGCGCTGCGGCATAAGCTCGACATCGTCAAGGACCTCCTCGACGCGCTCCAGAACGTCGCGGCGGCGCGTGCCCTTAGGCAGGCGGAGTCTGGCGGCGTAGTAAAGGGCGGCATCGACCGGGAGGTTCTTGTGGACGATATCGTCCTGGGGGACGTAGCCGAGGGTGCTGCAGTAGTCGTGGCGGTGGGTGAGCAGGTTGAGTCCATTGTAGAGCACACGACCGCGACGCACGCCGGTCTGGCCGCTCAGGGCGCGCAACAAGGTTGACTTGCCAGCGCCTGAGGCGCCGACGATAGCGACGAAGGCGCCCGGTAGCAGGGTGAGGGAGACGTCGTCAAGCAGGACTTTGCGGCCGATGCCGAAGGGTCCCGCAGGAACGCTCTGGCGCAGATGAAGGGCGTCCACGCGAACGTCGCGGACACCGTCAAAGTGGATGAGCTGGCTTCCGGCGAGGATGAAAGTCTGATCGCCAATGCGCAGCTCGCCACCCGGCATGAGCTCGGCCTGACGCACGGGGGTGCCGTTCACCTGGGTATGCCCGTTGTTGGCGAGGTCG
>CAYYCB010000455.1:0-1854 GCA_964469715.1 uncultured Ktedonobacterales bacterium
CGCGGCAGTAAAACTGCCGGCGCAGGATGGGCGGGCGCGGCACTCAAAGGGCCGGCGCAGGGCGCGAGGCGGGCTGAAGCCCGCGCGATCCACCAACCATACAGACGAAATCGGTATGATACAGGTCGAGCGGTCCATAACGAACGACTGGCTATAGCTGGGAGATGAGACCATGAAGACGCTCACCGTCGAGACACGGCACAAGGAGCAGGTGGTGGACATCACCGACACCGTCGAGGCATTCCTCCGGCGGGAGGCCGAGCGGGACGAGGGTGTCTGCGTCGTCTTCGCGGCGCATACCACCTGCGCGCTCACTACCGCCGACCTCGACCCCGGTACCGACCTCGATCTGCTCCAGGCGCTACGCAGCATGCTGCCGAAGCAGTCTTATCGCCATCCACACGACCCGGCACACGCGCCGGACCACATCCTCTCGTCGCTCCTCGGTCCCTCCGTCGCCGTTCCCTTCGCCGGGCGGCGCCTCCTGCTGGGGACGTGGCAGCGGGTCGTGCTCGTCGAGCTCGATGGTCCCCGCCAGCGCACGGTCCACCTCTCGGCGCTGTAATCGTCCGGCTAGTCTTCGTTGAGGCGTAGGGTCTGGCTGATGGAGGGGCGCGCGACCTGGGCAGTCATCAGCAGGATGGAGATGAGGCTGATGGCGACGAGGGCGCCCAAGACGAGGCCGACCTGCTGCCAGGGGATGACGGTCTGGATGGGCGGGACGTCGAGCGCATTCACGAATTGTTGGTAGTCGAAGCCCCTGGAGGCGGCGCCGCCGGTGAAGATGATGGCGGGCAGCACGGCAAAGGAGAGCACGCCGCCGATGAGCACGCCCAGACCGAGGGAGAGGGCGTAGACAATGCCCTGCTCCCAGAGGAGGGTGCTGGCGAGCTGGCGCGGCTCGCTGCCGAGGGCGCGCAGCAGCGCGAAGCTGGTGAGGCGGTTGCGCGCGCTGATCCATGAGCCGAGGAGGATGCCGACGAGCGCCAGGATGAGCGCCGTGGCGGCGGCGATGGCGAGGACACTGATGAGATCGATGTGCAGCGCGTCGGCCTCTTCGTCGGCGATGCGCTGGCGGCGATCAAGCGGACCGGCGCTGGCGCTCGCGCCGCTGACCTTGGCGGCATAGATCGGGGCGACGATGCCCTGGGATGGATTGGTGAGTTGGAGCGGCCCGGTGGAGAGCGCGGCGCGCACGCTGGCGAGCGAGGCCGCGTCATCGGCGGTCTGGAGCCAGACCTCGTTGGGCGTGACGAGATGGGTGGCGGCGGCGGGATCGTCACCCTGCGCCTTGGAGTAGAGGGCGTTGAAAGTAGCGAGGTCCACGAGGATGCAGCCCTGTCCATTGCCGTTCTCAGCGCCAGGGCCGTCGGTGGCGGGCGGGATGTGGGCAACGTGCGCCACGGCAACGAATCGCGTGGCCAGCGTATCATTTTGCCCGGCGATCAGGCTGAACTGGGCACCTGGGGCGAGGCGTAGCGTTTTCCAGATGACGTCGTCCACGACGGCAGGGATCGCGGCGGAGGCGGTGGCGTCGGCTGCCTTGAGCTGCGCCATGACCGAGGCAAGCGATTGATTGGACTCCTGAGAGCCCCAGATCGCGACGCGCCCGAAGGTGTCGGGGTTGACGGCGAGAAGCTGGAAGCCGGAGTTGAGCGCGCCGCTCTGGTTGAAGTTGCTGCCGTTGTAGACAGCGGCAGCGGCGGTGACGCCAGAGATCGCGGCGTACTTCGCCTCAAGGTCGCGCTGACCCGCGACGCCGGTAGCCTTCGGCGTGGCTTCCCCACGGAAATCTGCCGCGGTCTGATAGGCGGCCACGTCGCGGACGCGCTGGGCCTGCGAGGCGGAGAAGAT
>CAYYCB010000456.1:0-1852 GCA_964469715.1 uncultured Ktedonobacterales bacterium
TCACCGACAACGCTACACCTTCCGGGACGAGCCTTGCCGTAGAAGCGCTGCTGCGTCTCGCCGCTTTTACGGGGGAGGAGCGCTATCGCGAAACGGCAACGACTGTGCTGACGGCGCTTGCGCCGGCTATGGCGCAGCAGCCGTCGTCATTTGGGCACCTGCTCGGTGCATTGGACAACCTCATCGGCCCATTCTACGAGGTCGCCATCGTGCGCGGCGAGGAGGTCGCGCAACGCGACGCGATGCTGAAGGCGCTGGCGTCACGATTTCTGCCGCGAATGGCTCTGGCCCGAGGCGGCCAGGTCGATGCCGCTGCCGTTCCACTTCTGGCGGGGCGCGACGCGCTGGACGGGAAGGAGACCGCATACGTCTGCCAGCGATTCACTTGCCGGCGCCCGGTGACGACCCCCGATGAGCTGTTGATGCTCGTGGAGGACTGACGGTTTAGCGGCCGGCGCAGGGGCTTCCGGTTTCACTCCGCGTGAGCGGAAAAGACAGGTGTGCCAACCAGCACACAAGCGCCCCTCGCTCCGGAACCCAAGCGGCTCCAAGGGTCCTATGTACAGCGCAGAACGGGCCATTTTGTGGTATTATAAGTAGAGTTGCAGGGACGCGAGGGCGATGTACGAGGCATGAGGGCATCTATGAGGAGCGATGTGTTGAACCAGAGCCACCACGCACTTCTCCCCTACGCCTGGCCTAATCTAGCGACGCTTGTATCCATTTCTTGCGGCCGTTCACATCCCCACTTTTCCACTATGCAGCACGATGCTGTCATGATAGGCGGCGAGACGTCCCTGAGCCGCGAGCAAAATGTCCATGTGTACCCGCTCGATGATGTCGCGCTCTGCGGCTCGATGGGCGACTAGATACGGGGAGGGTTACGAACTTTTATGGCGACCGCGAAGACGGCGGTAGAGGACAACACCTATACCGCCGCACAGATCGAGATCCTCGAAGGCCTTGAGCCGGTGCGTAAGCGCCCCGGTATGTATATCGGCAGCACGGACATTCGAGGGCTGCATCACCTCGTGTACGAGGTTGTGGACAACAGCATCGACGAGGCGATGGCGGGCGTCTGTGATCGCATCATCGTCACCATCAATGCCGACAGCTCGATCACTGTCGATGACAACGGCCGTGGCATTCCCGTTGAGCCGCATCCGAAGGATCCGAAGAAGTCTACGCTTGAGATCGTCATGACCGTCCTACACGCCGGCGGCAAATTCGGCGGCGACGGCTACAAGCAGGGGTCAAGCGGCCTGCACGGTGTCGGTGTGTCGGCGGTCAACGCATTGTCGGATTACTGCCGGGTCGAGGTGCGACGCGGCGGCAAGACCCACATGCAGGAGTATCGCCGTGGAAGGCCGCAGGCTGCAACCCGCGCCATAGGGCCGGGTGTAGGGACGGGCACGCGCACAACTTTTAGGCCTGATCTCACGGTGATGGAGACCGGGGACTTCCAGTTCGACACGCTGGCCCAGCGGTTCCGCGAGATGGCGTATCTGAACCGCGGACTGACCATCAAATTGATCGACCTCCGCCTCGACCAGGAGCAGGAGACGACGTTCTATTTTGATGGCGGCCTGAAGTCGTTCGTGCGCCACCTGAATAAGAACCGTAACGTCGTCATGGCGCGCCCCGTCCACGTCGAACGCAAGGTCGAGAAGACGCTGGTCGAGGTGGCACTGCAATACAACGACGGCTACAGCGAGACGGTCTTCTCCTTCGCCAACGGCATCAACACCGTTGACGGCGGCTCCCACGTCACTGGCTTCCGCGCGGCGCTGACGCGCACCCTCAACGAATACGGCCGTAAGGCGGGGCTGCTCAAGGACGCCGACGCGAATCT
>CAYYCB010000457.1:0-1849 GCA_964469715.1 uncultured Ktedonobacterales bacterium
AGCGTGCAGGTGAGGATGCCGTCCTCGATCTTGCCGAAGCGCGTCAGGTCGGACTTGAGGTGCGGGCAGCGCCGCTGGATGCGGTAGCCCTCGGCCTCGAAGAACTGGTCCACCTTGGACTGCTCGGCGTAGAAGCCCTCGGCATACTCCAGCCGTTCCAGCGTGAGGCACTTGAACCAGTTATAGACGTACTCGTTGTAGGCGCCCTTGCGCTGCGCCTCGAAGCGGCACGAGAGGAAGATCTCGTTGATCCAGTCTTCGATGTGGTGGACGATGCAGTATTCGAGCAGCGCGCGGTCGAGCTTGAGGTAGTAGTCCCACTCCTCGCCGTTCCAGGCGTAGACCTCGCGCTTGTGCCAGTCGAGCACGAGCCCCTGCGGCTCCGTGTCGATCACCACCAGCCCGTTGATGCCGACGGCGGTGATGTCGGCGACGGCCATCAACGGCTCGAACCACTCCTTGATCGACCCGAGAATGTCCACCTGGCCGCGCGGCCACGACGCCTTGATCTCGTCAATCCGCGGCTGCTGGCGCGCCTTGTAGGCTTCCAAATAGGCGCGCTTCTCGGTGAAGATGCGGCCTACCTCGTCCTCGGGGAAGGGATGCGTCACATCGCAGGCGGTCTTGCCGATCTCGGCGACGGAGCCGGGGATCATCGAGCGGCCGTTGGTAAGACCGTGCTCGGCCAGATAGTCGAGCCAGACGGTCTGATCCGGGAAGGTATTGGCCGGATCGCGGTCGAAGTCGTTGAACTGGAAGAGGCCGTCGTCGAGGAAGCAGGGCGGCCCGGCGTGCGGGACGACGAAGGTTGCGCCCACCTCGCGCACGTAGCGTACGGCGCGCGCCATCTCGTTCTCGCGCTTCTTGCGGCCGAGCGCCTCCATCATCTTCGGGGGATACTGGTAGACCATCGGGTACCAGATGGCGCCGGAGTATTGCAGGAAATGCGCGTCGAAGGGGCCAAGCTGCGCGAGAGCGTCCATGTCGATCGGGCGCGAGTCGTTCTGGTCGAAGATGCGCGTCTCGCCGTCGTCCACGATCAGGCCGGAGTCGCCCAGCGGGCCGTCGGTCGGCGCGATCTGCGCCAGGATGGCGATCTTCAGCCCATCGTTGAGCTGGACCCACTCGGCGTTCTTCGTGTAGATGAACTTCGTGAAGCCACACTCTCGCAGCTCGCGCTCAAGCAGGTTGATGGGGAAGGCGGGCAGCAGGACCGTGGCGTCTTTGGAGACGTGGTCCTTCAGCCATTGCGGGTCGAAGTGGTCGTGGTGGGAGTGCGAGACGTAGAGGTAGTCCGGGTGCGCCAGGGTGGCGGGGTTGATGTGCTCGTTGCTGGGGAAGGGGAACCACGAGGCGAAATAGGCCGGGTTGAACCACGGGTCGCAGAGGATGCTGCCGTGCCGCGTCTCGATATACAGGCCCGCCTGGCCGAGGAACGTCACCCGCATCCACGGTCCTCCTGAGAAAGCGATGGATTGTGTCGTTGTTGACGCGCCCCTGCCGAGGCCGGAGCACGGAAACGCGGGCCGAAATCGCCCGCCGCGTGCGTGGTATACTTCTGCGGCCTCGGCGCACGTGCCATGCCAGGCTGGCGCGCGGGCCAACTCACTGTGAGCATTCGTGTCCGTGCGCGGACGGCTATAGCGTAGCACAGAAGCATTCCAAAACACGATTGATATAGGAGCGACGAGACTCGTATGGCACTGACCGTCGGCATCATCGGCCTTCCACAATCGGGCAAGACGTCCCTTTTCAACGCGCTCACCGGCGCGGGCGCGCAGATCGCGGGCTACACCACCAGCACCGTGACGGCGAACCGCGCCGTGGTGGAGGTGCCCGACGAGCGGCT
>CAYYCB010000458.1:0-1849 GCA_964469715.1 uncultured Ktedonobacterales bacterium
GCGTCGCCCAAGCGTCTCTCCCTGTTAGACCCTCCGATGCCGCCCGTCATGACATATGCGGATGTGTGGCTGGCAGGGATGACAAGGAGGGCGCGATGGGGCGGCATGCGAGGCGGAGCGTTCGGAGCTACATCGGCGGTGCGCTGGTAGTCTGCGCCGCGCTCGCGTTCATCCTGGCGGTAGGCGCCCCATTCGCCTCGGCTACGGGTGTTTCTGCCCGCGCCGCCACGACCGTCGTGCGCAACCATCGGCCCCTTGCGCGCTTCGTCTCTGCGCCGCCTGTGGCAACGGCCAGGAGCGGCCCGCCGGGGCGATTTCCCTTCCAATCGGCGACCTCCGCCGACGGCCTTGTCGTCGCGCACTTTTATCAGCAACCCACCGACTTCGGTACGACCTTCCTCAAAGCGGTCGAGGCTGCCCTGGCGCATCCCGTGGCCGACACCCTCGGTTTCTCGCTTCAGCGTCGGGTGGACATCTACGTCTACGCCTCGCGGGGCGATTTCCTGGCTGGGGCGGACGTCAGCAATCCCGACGAGACCGGCGCGCTGACGATGTGCGACGTTTCCTCGTGCGCGATTTATCTTGAGGTGGATACGCAGAACTCAGCGGCCCTCGCCGACGACCTGCCACACGAGCTGACCCACGCCGTCTTCCATCAGAACGAAGATACCGCCTCCATCCAGGCGTATTTTGCCTTCTTCCCCCTCTGGCTGGATGAAGGATTGGCGACCCACGACGAGGCGCATGACAACTATTCCGGCCCGGTAAGCGACGCCGCCACCAACGACAAGCTCATCGACCTGCTGACCGTCTTCGCCAATAACTATCCCACCGACCCGGACACCGACTACCTGGCCTATGCTGAGGCGCATGGGTTCATCGGCTACCTGTTCAGTCAATATGGGCGTGACGCCATGCACGGCTTCCTCGCCGACGCACGCGACGGCAATCTCGATCTGGACGCCGAGCGCCGCTTCGGCGCGAACCTGCGCGTGCTCGAAGCACGCTGGCAGGCCTCACTGGGCAGGCCGCCGCACGGTGTATCCCTTGGCTACGTTCCCGCCGCGCCCATTGCCTCGCCGCCTCCCGCTGGCGCCCTGCCGCCGGTAGCCACCACACTCCATCCCTTTCCAGTGCCCGCGGGAGGCGTCATCCCGTTCGGCTGGGTCCTCACCGCGCTCGGATGCTTGGCCGCGGCGATCATTCTCATGGTGGGTGCTCGTCGCAGGCGCCCTGAGACGCCCGCGGGCATGATGCTCGCGCTGCCAAACGCGTCCCCGGCCTTCGAGCTTCCGGTCAACCTAGAAAGCCCGACCTATCCCGCAGCGTATGCGCCCGCGCTGGAGTGGGTACCCATGAGCAGCCTGCCCACTGCTACCGCTACCGCTACCGCGCCGGTAGTAGACTTCTCCGCCCAACAACCCAAACGAGTGGAGGCGCAGCCGCACTGGTTCGACGCCACGCTAGCGGTCGCCGCCGCGCCGCTCATCGCCGGTTCGGGACTGCTCGCGTTGTCATGGAATTCCCTGCATGAGTGGCGGCAGGGATTCGTCGTCGCGGCGCTTGCCGGGCTGATCTGCTTGATCGGCGGCTTCGCAGTCACTCTTCGCGAGCGCAAGGCCGCCGGTATCCCCGCGTTCCGCGCGCTCACGCTTGGCGGCTTGGCGCTGCTCGCGCTCGTGCCGTGGCTTGCGGCTACGCCAGCCGGGGAGGCGCAGGGGTTGGCCTATGAGTCACGCGGCGCCTATGCCCTCGCCCTGCGCTACTACGCCGACTCCGGCGAGCCCGATGACCGCCGCAATCTCGACCTGGCGCGCGTCCATCGCCGTTGGGCAGTCGCCGCTGAAGC
>CAYYCB010000459.1:0-1848 GCA_964469715.1 uncultured Ktedonobacterales bacterium
CTGAGTAGTCCGTCGATGAAGTGCCCGGCAATAAACCCCAGAAAGGCGCCGCCAAGAATGTAGGCAATCGCCGTTCCTGGTACTGCGAAACCCTCCCAGAGGGAGGTGTTGTACTTGTTTTTGTTCTTGTCGTCGTTCTTCATCAATGCGCCTCGTGTCGCGCGCACCGCAAGGAGTATAGCATAGCCCTAATCCCCGCCGCAATAGCTTATAGTCCCATAAACAATCCTAAATAGCACCGTCGTCATGACAAATCGCTCATGAGATTGTGTCATGTCGCATAAGTTGGCGCACAAGGCTGGTGAAGCTGCGATTCAACGAACCCGCGTCAATTTGCGGGTGGAGCCGGGCCATGAGGCGCGGATACGAAACTGGCCCGGCCTCCTTGATATTCCGCTCTGCGCGACGCGTTCCCCCTCTCCTCCGGCCCGCCGTTGGCGACCGCAAGGATAGGATGAACACTCTGCTAATGCAGCAGCGGCACGGTGGGGCGGCCAAACGTGGCCGAGACGCAGAAGTCGCCGTCGCGCTGCTCCCAGAAGAGCGCCTCGCAAGGGAAGGTTTCAGGAGTGCCAGTGGCCTCGCGGACGAGAGAGAGCAGCGCCTGTTCGTGCGCGCCGCGCCAGAGCCGCAAGGAATGTTGTGCTCCGCCGGAGCGGGCATATTCGGCAAGCTCGGCGGTCCGGCGTTGAACGAGCTCGGCGGGCAGACGTAGATTGGCAACGGTCGCACGCGGCAGGAGCTGAGTGGCGAGGGAATCTATGCCATGGAGAGATGGTGGCGTAATGGGGCCGCGAGCTACGGTTGGCATTGATTCGTAGGTCGTGACGCCCAGGCTCATTGGCTCCGGCATCCGGTCGGTGGCATTGAAGTCATCGCGCATGTCGTCCTCCTGGCGCATCACACATCCACCAGACGCGACATCGGCGTCCCGCCCGGCGTGGCGCAAAGGAGCACGAAACATGCCGATTTGGCGGCGCGGCCGAGCCGTATTTCGACCTTCCGACCGACCAACTATGGTGAGACGTTACCCCACACCGCCGAGGAGCGCGAGATGCTTGGGCGGCAGCAGCCAGACGAGTGTGCCGTGGCCGCCGAGCGCATCGCCGTGCAGTGGGGAGCCGGAGACGTCCACGCGGCAGCACGCCGCCTTCTTCATCTCCACATCGGCCATCGCGCCGCGTCTGCTGATGAGCAGGCCGACGAGCGTGCTGAAATCCGGCTCATGTCCGACAAGCATCACCGCCCCCGCCGAGCGCGCGACCCGCAGCGCCGCGGCCAGCCGGTCGAGGTCGCAATCTGGAGCGAGCGCGGGAGTTTCGGTGACACCTACTCCAAGCGCCTCGGCTGCGTAATCCGCCGTCTGACGAGCCCGCACGAGCGGGCTGGAGAGGATCGTGTCGAGCTTGAGGTCCAGCCGCCGGAGGCCACCCGCCACCGCGCGCATCTCCTCGCGGCCCTCGTCCGTCAGTGGACGCTGCTCATCAGGGCCAGTCCACTGCGTCTTGTCGCCCGCCTTGCCGTGCCGCAGGAAGTACAACTGCATGGCTCGATCTCCCTTTTCTGGCGTCAGGTCTGCGCTTCCGTCCTCGTCAGTCCCCTGATGAGCACTTCGTCGTCCCGACTCGCGCCTAGTAGCGCGGCGGCCGAGCCGTCTTGCACGGCGATGGCTAGATGACCCGAGCTGTCGCGCAGCAAGAACGGCTCGCCTACCGGACCCTCGCCAAACGTCTTCGCCCGCGATACAACCCTGTACCCGCCCAGGAGCACGGCGGTCGGCGGCGCCTTCAATATACTGTCCGCAAGCGCCGGGCCGACGTCCGTGATGAGATTGCCGAAACGGTCCAC
>CAYYCB010000460.1:0-1848 GCA_964469715.1 uncultured Ktedonobacterales bacterium
TGTGCCCCCGCTGGCGATTACGGAAACAAGCTCGGCTATCATCTGGTCTCGCCGAATCCCAACTCCTACTGGGTCCGCGGCTACTCCTGGTTCCATAACGGCATTGACCTCGCCGGCCCGTACGGCAACCCCATCGTCGCGGCGCAGAATGGGCAGGTCGTCTTCGCGGGCTGGACGAACACCGGTTTCGGCTATGCCGTCAAGATCAACCACTGCAACCATCTCTCCACGCTCTACGGCCACAACTCGCAGCTTCTCGTCCAGGCTGGCGACTTCGTCCACGCCGGCCAGCCCATCGCCCTCGAAGGGTCCACTGGCTGGTCCACCGGCCCCCACCTGCACTACTCCGTGCTGTGGGACAACGACTTCGCCGACCCCTGCCCGTTCTACGACTATGGCAATGGCTGCGGCTACAACAGCATCCACCTCGACGGCCAGTTCGTCACCGGCCAGTAACGCAGGCCGGAAAGTCGTCCGTGGTATACTAACCGTGAGAGCGAGAGTGCGGCTCGCGTATCCGAAGGCGGACGCCTCCCGCGTCGCCTGACCTGTTGTGGCGCCCTTGCTGGCACGCTGTCTGCTCTCCTCTCGTTCGGCGGCGCTGCTAGTGTTCGCGCCGCCCGGATTGGATGGCATGGTGGCCACGAGCGCGACGTCTTCTCTCCGTGCGCCGCACACACATGTGCACGCGACGCCTCGGCCTGCCCTGCGCCTCGGCTTCCTGCTCACCGTCGGTATCCTGCTGGTGGAGCTCGTCGCCGGTCTCGCCTCGCACTCCTTGGCTTTACTCTCCGACGCCGGCCATGTCCTCACCGACGCTACCGCTCTGGGCCTCGCGTGGTTCGCCGCGGCGCAGGCCGAGCGCCCTGCCGACGCCCGCCTCACCTTCGGCTACCATCGCATCGGCATCCTTACCGCCCTGCTCAACGGCGCCACGCTCGTGCTCGTCACGGTGGGCATCGCGTACGAAGCGATAGGGCGCCTGCAACGACCCGAGCATGTGCTACCCCTGCTTATGATCCCGGCAGCGGCAGTCGCCATCATCGCCAACGTGTTCATCGGTCTCGCGCTACATCGTGCCGCCGGTGAGAGCCTCAACGCCCGGGCCGCGCTGCTCCATGTCGCAGGCGACGTGGGCGCGTCGCTGGCCGTCATCGCCGGGGCGGTTGCCATCCTCCTCACCGGCGCGCTCTGGATCGACCCCGTGCTCGGCCTGCTCATCGCCGTGCTCATCGCGGTCGGCTCCGTCCGGGTGATCCGCGAGGCGCTCAACATTCTGCTCGAAGCTACTCCGCGCGGCGTCCAGATGGATGACCTCGTGAAGGATATGGCCGCCGTTCCTGGCGTGCGCAACGTCCACGACCTCCACGTCTGGACCATCACCAGTGGCGTGCGCGCCCTCTCGTGCCACGCGGTGATCGACGACCTCCCGCCCAGCGGCAGTGCCCCCATCCTCGACCGGCTGAGTGCTCTGCTCTGTGAGAAGTACCGCATCGGCCACACAACTATACAGTTCGAGAGTGAGGCGCACAGCGACCACGACGGTTACTGTGCCTGTCCGCCAGGGTCCGACGCGCCGCTCTATTGCGAGCTACGCCCCACCGACGGGCACATCCACGCGCACGCCCACTAGGCAGTGCTCTGGCCTATTCGCAAGCGCAGTCGTCACGCCCTGCGGCCCGCTCCAGCGCCTCGCGGCCTTCGCGGATGATGAACCAGAGCAGTGCCGTCGCAGCGACACTATCGGCCCACCACCAACCCAGGAGGGCGTTGAGCGCCAGCCCGACCAGCAACGCGGCGGCCATGTAGGCGCAGACGACGCCGCAAGCCGCGTCCGCATGCAGGGCG
>CAYYCB010000461.1:0-1847 GCA_964469715.1 uncultured Ktedonobacterales bacterium
TTGACTTTTTGGCTTGTGGAACGTATATATACACGGTTGCGGTGGTGACTGGCCGCCGCTCGGAACTGTTACGTCGAACCGCCTCCTCGAACCGCCTAGATGGCGCTTCGCGGCCGCCGCACAGTCGGTGCGGGCTTCGGTGCCGTTTGGGTAGGGAGTTCGATGCAGAGAAAGGCCTGTATGAGTACCGATGGCACTTCCCGCGCCGTCCGGTGCGCGCGGGGCACTCTCGTTGGCACCTATCTGAGCTGGTACCTCGCCTACTTTGGCGAGAGCTAGCGGCCGCATGCCGCCCCACCGAGGAGAAGAGATTGTTCGGACCCCACCTGATCATTGACGGTTCCCGTTGCGACACGAAGAAGCTTGCCGACCGCATCCTGGTCGAGCAGGTGATGAACGACTACCCCGCCGCCATCGGCATGACGAAGATCGGCGGGCCGTACATGTTCGAGTACCAGGCCCCCGATCCTGCGTACTCCGGCGTCTCCGGCATCGTGGTGATTGCCGAGAGCCACATCGCCATCCACACCTTCCCCGAGCTCGACTACTTCACGATGGACATCTTCTCGTGCAAGAACTTCGACCACGAGCTCGCGATTGACTACATCCGCAAGGCCTTCGACGTGAAGGAAATGGACCGCATGCTGGTGCAGCGGGGCCTCTCCTTCCGCGGGCCGCACCACGGGAAGCTTGGGGCGACCGACGAGCTGATCGCCGCCGCGGAGGCGCGTCTTTCGGCGGGCGTCATCAGCAAGGAGACCGCCGTTCCGGGCGAGTACGGCGAGACCATCGCCGCGCCGGCTGCCCTCTCGGATGGGCGCGAGGCCGCTCTGGAGCGGCGCACAGAGAAGGCGGAGCCGGCCGCGGGGCGGATGCTCTGGCCGCAGTATGGCGTGACGCCGGATGTGGGCACCTACGGTGAGGCGGGCGAGGAGTGCGAGGAGTGCGCGCGCCCTGGGGCGACGATCATTCCGCTGCACGCCGACGCGAGCGCGACGGTGCCGGTGCAGGTGAATCCGACGGCTTCGATCAGTGGATTGCTGGACAAGATGACCGCGACCGGCGGCCAGGGACGCGCGCTCGGCCGGGCCGTGGCGCAGTGGGAGAAGCTGACGCGCGACGAGGATGCCGCCATCGCGCTGGCGCTGACGACGCCGGTGGTGGCCGAAGGGATGCGCGAGCTGCTGGTCTATAGTGTCGAGCATGGTTATACCGACGTGGTGGTGACGAGCGCCGACGATCTCTTCGCCGATCTCTACGAGGCGCTGGGCTTCGCCCACTACGATGCGGATGAGGGTCCGGCGATGACGGAGGAAGGGCGTGCGGCGACGCTGGCCTTCTTCTCGGGCTTCCTCGAAGGACTTGGCGCCGATGCGGTGGCGACGGCTTCTGACCTTTGGCGGAAGCTTGGCGCCCACTTGCCCGCGAGCGCGCCGCGCAAGGGTCTGCTCCAGGCCGCGGCGGCTTCGGACGTGCCGGTCTTCGTCACGGGGCTGAGCACGAGCGCCTTCGCTCCGGCGCTGCTCGCGGCGCGCTCGCGTGGCGGCGCGCTGTCGCTCGATCCCTCGGAGGATGTGCTGTCGCTGGCGCGGCTCCTGGGCCGTTTCCCGCGACTGGGCGTGATCCGCGCGGGCGACGGGGCAGCGGACGCGCTGCTGGCGCATGCGCGTGAGACGGCGGCGCTCGTGGGCGGGCAGGCGACGACGCTGGTGGGCAGCGTGACGCTCGGCGCGGCGCGGGCCTTCGCCGAGGGCGAGGGGCATGTGGCCGTCAAGGCGGACGCCTCGCTGACGCTGCCGTTGCTGGTCACGGCGCTGGCCCAGCGAGCGCCCGGCTATCGCCGGCAG
>CAYYCB010000462.1:0-1846 GCA_964469715.1 uncultured Ktedonobacterales bacterium
CTCATCGCTCCCGCGTGGTGTGCGCTCTATTCCATACAATACGGCGGACGCCTCCGTTTGGCGCCTCCCTGGCCGGCGTTTTCCCGTCTTATCCCTCGCCATGATGCGTATCATGCACGCTAATTTCGCAGCGTGAAGTATAGAACCGGCGGCGCGGGGGTGTCAAAGCGGCTCAGCTCTGCGCGCCTATGCAGGTCGGCACGCCACATGCGTATCCTAACTCGCGGCACTTGTTGCGCAGGGCGCCTCACACCAACACCGGGCGCTTCCGACTGCTATGCCGCGCCACGCCTGCCTGCTTGTGGTACTCCTCGAACTTCATGATGCCGCGACGAACACAGTTCGTTATAGAGGATGAGGGCCGGACAGGAGGAGCATCGGAGTCTCCCACCGTCCGGGGGTGTTGGTCGGGAAAGAGGATGTGGAGCCCCATGCAAGACGTCAGGAATCATCAGCCCGCGCAGCCGTATAGTCATTCATCTCTCGCCGACGGGCGCAGCTCGAATGGGCGCCGGCCGGCGCCGAAGCGCGCTCGCCGCGCGAGCGTCTCTCTGGCGCTGAGCCGCCTGGAGCGCGAGCATGTGGCCCTGCTGTTGGCCATCTGCGAGCTTGAGACGCCGGATCCAGCCGACCCGAATTCCGCGGCCCTGCGCGCGGCGCTGCTGCCGATGCTGCGCGAGGACCTCCGCCAGACCCAGCACGCGCTCGCCCGCGCCTCCCGCGGCCTCTACGGCGTCTGCGAGGAGTGCCACAGGCCACTCACCGCGCGCCAGCTTGAGCTTACTCCCGCCGCCACCCGCTGCGCCACCTGCCAGGGACGCGAGCGGCGCGCGAATCGGGCGAGCCTGAAGGACTAGCTCGTCGCACAGTCGGAATCGGACGTATTAGAAAACGTGCCGCAACGTCCCAGCACGTTCGGACGTCTGCATCCATCACCCACTGGTCCTCCATACTCCACATCCTCCCTCCTCATGCATGCTGGTATCTTGCTGCCCATGTTACACTGGGTGCGCTCAGATGCTGAGCTTGCTGGCGTTCTAGATGCGCCAACTGGCATGAAGGAGCGCACGGTGAGCAGTCAGCCTCCCGGATACGGGCAGAATCCGTACGAGCAGCAGCCGGGGTATCCCGATACCTCCTATCCAAGTCAGAGCCCACAGCAGCCGCCGACGTACCCGTCGCAGGGCCAATACCCGCCCCAGCAAGCCTACCCACTGCCGCCGCAGGCATACCCGTCGCAAGGGCCGCAAGGGACCTACTACGGCACGCCTACGCCCTACCCGCCGCAGCAGTCGGCGTATCCGCAGCCGTACCCGGCACAGCCAATGGTCGTCACTACCTACACCCGCAGTACGAGTTTCACCAACAAGGCTGTCATCTCCTTCCTGCTCTACTTCATGGGGTGGCTGCCCGGCATCATTTTCAACGTGATGTACCTCAATGAGGCCAACAACGTGAAGAAGGAGCTGGGCCGCACACCAGAGGGCATGGGTTGCCTCTGGGCGACGCTGGCCGGCGGCATCGTACCGCTGATCGGCTTCTGCGCCATCTGCGCGCTGATGTCCGCCGCGATGGGCGGCACCACCGCGCATCCCTGACAATAACTGCCGTGTGAGCCGCGTGGCGTTGGGCTACGCGGCTCTTTTCTCTTGCCCTCTGATACCAGTTTCGGCTCGGTTATTGTCGCTTGGCATTGGGCCACGCCCTGGGAATTCGTAGCTGGTGCTTGCCTTTCTACAACCTCCTAGGCGAAACCAGTATGATTCCTCTTTCATGCGTCCTTCGCACCCTCCCTTGGCGGCACGCGGTACAATACCTCCACACGGCGGGCGCTCGTCCGCCGGGA
>CAYYCB010000463.1:0-1846 GCA_964469715.1 uncultured Ktedonobacterales bacterium
GCCCAGCCCTCGACGCATGTGGTTGTCGCTTGATTGTGAAGCAGCGCGAGATGGCGCTGCACATTGACTTAGCAGCGACAGGGCGAGACTACCTCAGCGCGTCGCTCCCGATCTAGAACTAAACTAGCGTTCGGGCGCCTGACAGTATGCCGCCTGCTCATGCATGATGCGGCGAGCCGTTTCGCTTGCGGCCACTTCTATCCTCTCCTGCGATGCCTCTGGTCATATACCGTTTCCGCGTGGGAAGATGTCGTGTGCGGTCGCGGTCCTGAAAGGGCCGGCGCACGATGGGTCGCGGGCAGAAGCCCTCACGATCCACCAATCACCCAGGTTAAATTGGTCTTACTTGACCGCGTGGCAGATGAAGTAATCAGTCGACCAACTTGTGAGTCGGCCATCGTGCTCCACCAGGACGAAGTTCGCATGAGCCTTCGGTGAGGCCGCCAGAATGTCACGCTCCACCGCCGCGCGCTCCTCGGGCGGCATCTGCATTCGCTTAGCCCATGAGGAGAAACTGTGCGCCTTTTGGGCGATCTCAAGATCGGTGATACGCAGGCCGGCTTCCGCGATGAACGCTCGCCACTCAGTGGCCGTATATGCGCGCACATGGCTGGGATCACGCCGCTTTTCCCAATCATTCATGTATCGGTCCAACTCTGGATCTTCGGGCGCGATGTTGTCCACGATCACAATGCGGCCGCCTGGAACGAGCACGCGTGCCATCTCGCGCACAGCGGCACGCACGTCTGCATAGTGGTGTGGCGCGATTCGCACGGTGACGAGGGTGAACGTCTCATCGAGAAAGGGCAGGTGCTCGGCATCCGCGACGACATACTCAACGTTAGTGAGGGCGCTGCCCTGTATGAAGCGCCGCGCCGCGGCGAGCATGCGCGGTGTGAGATCGCTTGCCACCACTCGCCCGGCATGCCACGCGACGGCGAGCGCAGTGTGCCCGCCGCCGGTTGAGACGTCTAGGGCAAAATCGCCGGCGTTGGGCGCGGCTAGCTCCACCAGGCGCGCAAGATCATCACCGCTAGCGTGTCCCGCGCTGTCGACGTACGCCTGGGCAGCGCGCCCGAACATGTCACGGACGCGCTCTTTGACGAGTTCGGCCTCTGGGGCGGAATCCACCTCCTCGTCGACGTTGCGCTGCATCAATTCGAGGCGGTTGCCGAAGGGGTCGCGTGTCTCAAAGCGGCGATAGCCGGGAAACTGCACATCCTCGACGATCACGCAGCCCGCCGCGATCAGCCTGACGCGAATGGCATCGAGGTCATTCACCAGGAAAGCCGGGTGTGCCTTGCGCGCCGGGACAAAGTCGTCCTCCAGGCCGAGGTGGAGATGGAGATGGCCTACGCGGTACCATACGCCGCCACGGCCAGCGAGAGCGGCCGGCTTCGGCGCTTCTTCTAGTCCGAGGATCTCCCCGTAGAATGCCCGGGCGCGGTCCTCCGTGCCTTGTGGCGCCGTCACCTGCACATGATCGAAGCTCAGGATATGCCCTGCGTCGTCACGCCTCGCGATTTGCATATTCGCCCTCCCTATGGCCGCTCTGAGGCAACTGTATCTGAGGGCACGTTATAATGCGAGCCATTAGAGATTATAGATTCTATTGGATTCGCCGATAGCAGTGGCGGGATATGCGAGGCACTGGTGACACTCGACCAATTAGAAACCTTTGTGCAGGTAGCGCGGGCGCGCAGCTTCTCGCGCGGCGCGGTGATACTGAACCTGGCACAACCGACACTCAGTGGCCGGGTCGCGGCGCTTGAGTCCGAGCTAGGGACAAGGCTCTTCCGGCGGCGCGGGCACACGCTCGATCTGACTGAGGCGGGGCGATCTCTTC
>CAYYCB010000464.1:0-1843 GCA_964469715.1 uncultured Ktedonobacterales bacterium
TCGGTGAAGTTGCCGCCGCCGGCCGCGTTGACGGTGATGTGGTTGCGCGCGCCGGTCATGGCGATCACCGCCACACTCGTGGAGGCGACAAGCGCCAGAACCAGCACGAATCCGAAGATGGTGTCACGCTTCGATTGCATGGGCTACCCTCGTCTCTGGGGGAAGCGGCACTAGAGGACGCCGGCCGCCTTCATCTGGCTGAGCGCGAAAATGAACAGGGCAAGCTGGTAGAGCGCGAAGGCCACCAGGAGGACGAGCCGCCACCCACCAGCCTTGAGCCAGGCCAGAGCCGGCGTGACGCCGGGCACCACGCGGACAACGTCGGCCTCCGGCAGCACCTGCTCGCCGCAGACGGGACATTTGCCGGACGTGGCGCGCGGGCCGAAACTCGTCTGGCAGATCGGGCAGGTCACCCGATTGGGAATGACCGGCTTCTTCGGCGTGGACATCGCCTGAGGAGACGCGGCCAGGGTCGCGGACGGCACGGCGCCTGTGGAGCCTAGCGGTTGGGTCATCGCGATTCCTCCTCGGGCGGCTGCGTGCTCAGGCGGGCCAGCGTCTCAGCGTTGCTCGCGGCCGTGGCGACGGCCGCCGTGGAGAAGCCCTGCACGATGAAGAGCAGCGCTAGCAATTCGCCCGGAGTGAGCGTGTAGGGCAATGTGAGGACGCCGCCATGACGGGCGGGGGCGTTGTTGATGGTCGTGGAGCTGGACGAGTTGTTGTCGCAGCAACCGCCGAAGAATCCGCCGAAGAACCCGCCATTATCGCTGGAGGTCTGATCGTTAGGCACGGCGTAGAGGCTGCCGGTGACGCGGCCCAGAGAGAAGTCCACATGCGTGGCGGGAACTTTGCCGGGGGCGGGATCGAAGGTGCCGAGAACGTCCAGGCCGCCGCCGGAGCCCTGCCACTTGCCCACGTCGCTCATGGTGGTTCCTTTGAACGGGGCGATCTGGATGTTGGCGTTCTTGAGCGCGCCGTTGAGCGCATCGGTCAGTGTCTGGAGGACGGCGGCGCTCTGTCCGCCCTGGCCGGCCACCTGGATGCCGCTGGCGTCGAAGGTCACAGGGATACCGCCGATGGTAGCGCCCGTGAACGTCGTGGTGATCTTGCCTGTACCCTGCGCCGCGGAGGCGGGTGCGATGGCCTGGAGGGTGGAGTCAATGGAGGCGAAGGTGATGAGCCCCTGGAAGAGCTGTACGTGCGTCAGATGCACCACGATAGTCATCTGCGTGCCGCTGTCGTCGGCCTTCGTGACGGCCTGTGCCGAGGCGTCCGCGCTGGCATAGGGAAGCGCGGGATTCGGCGCGGGCAGCGTTCCACCGGCGAGCGCGAGCAGGTTGGGGTTCGAAAGCTCGGCGGCCTTGAGCGCGTTGGCCAGATTTAGCTCGATAACGTCGGGCAGGCGCACCGGCGATGCGGGCGCCGTGCTGACGTACTCGGCGAGGTAGCCGCCACGAACCGGAGCGGATGCACGCTGCGCCGTACTGGAAGGCGTGGAGCAGATGAGCGGCACGCAGACGCCAGACGTGGGGGTCGGGGTGGGTGTCGCCGTGGCGCCGCCGCCCGTTCCGCCACTAGAGGTCGTCGCCGTCGCAGTCGGCGTCGCGTTGACGGCGGGGAGCGTCGGCACGCCCGGCACAGCGGGCAGCGTGGGGACGGTGGGCGGACCGCTCGGGGTGAGGCCGGGGGGCGGCGCGAACTGATACGAGGCGAGGGCAGCCTGGGCCTGGGCGTATGCCTCGGAGGCCTGTGCCTGCTGCACGCCAGCGCCCACCTGCGTCGCGACGCCGTCGCTCGCCGTTCCCACGGAGCCGTTGGCCGTTCCGGAACCGGGGTAGCGCGC
>CAYYCB010000465.1:0-1838 GCA_964469715.1 uncultured Ktedonobacterales bacterium
TGGTGGCGCGTGGCATGGCGGGGTACGGTCCTCTCTCTGGTGATGTGGCGCGCCGACACGATCGCGGCGCGCAGGTCGGCACGCTCAGTTGCCGACCACAACCCGAACGAAGCATTCCTGATGATCGAATTGAAAATCTTTGACGCGCCCGATGACGCGATATTTGAAGAAATTGCCGGTCGGGTTGCCGGCGGTGATGGTATCGGGATCGCGGTAGAGCTCGTCAATGAGCACGTCGTCGCGGCGCAGCAAAAAGGTACCATACCAGCCAGCAGTGTAGACCTTGAAATAGTCGCCCGCTTGATAGTCATAGGCGTTGCGCAGGTCGATGGTCTGGCGTAGCGACACCTGATCGATCTGCACGGCGATGTGCTGCGCCGTCATACCGTTGACGACGAGAGTGGTGCCTTCCGGCCGTTGGATGGTGATCATAGTGTCACGCATGGCAGGTCGTCACCTCACGCAATTGCAGCAGTACGTCCTCAGGATAGCCACGTATGACTGCCCAACGGCCGCCACTGTCGGTAACCAGCGCAGCCAATTCTCGGAAGCCGTTGAGCACAGCGCGCATCGTCATCTCCTGCGAACGATCACGCGGCTGCACCGTGTCAGCGAGTCCGCGTACGGTCGTGATGCCGGTCTCGCGCGCCCACGCCGCCTCACGCGTGTCGTATTCGCCAGCGGCGCGGGTGTCACGCTCGTAGCGCGCGACGTAGCCCTCATACCAGTCGCCAAACTCATCCACGGCGCACTGCCACGTCGTGCCCATTGGCTTCGCCCCCCTGCGCCCCTCGCCCCCCTCGCCCCTGTCGTCCTGTCGCCCAATCATCAGATGGTCCGCGTGTACGGCTCCAAGAGCTCCGCCGCGGCTTTATAGAGCAGCGACTTGCCCTCGGTGTCGCCACGCAGCCGCGCCTCAATAGTGACATCCCCGACGCGATACATCGCCCACCCGCCGGGGTTACGCCGGTTGGCGAGGATATCCTGCGTCAGGAAGAAGCAGGCGCGACGCAGGTCGGACGGCACAGCGTCGAGCGTCGTGCCCGCCACCGCGCCACCGGTATAGGTCAGCGTCACCCAGAAGTTGCGATGGCGAGGGAACGCCGTCCAGAGTTGCCCGGCGATTGATGGCGGCGGCGTGCCCAACGCCGAGGCGACGGGGATGATCACCGTCCGCGCGCCGTCTGGCAGCACGAGGTACGTTGTGTCGATGCCCACCGCCGTCTGTGCCAGCACCTGCACTTGCACGGACGCCACGCTGGCCACCGGAAAATGGTAGGGGCGCAGCACCAGCGAGGAGTCGCGGTCGAAGTGGGCGCGTGAGGCGTTTGGCCCGGAGAGCGTCTCTACGCGACTCTTCTGCCAGAGGCTGCGATCTCCGGCGTCGCGGCCCTGCTGGCAGATGGTCTCCATGAGCGCGCTCGCATCGCGAATCGCCGAGGCAAGGCAGCCTGCCGTACCCGCACTGGAGATAGAGACGCCCGCCGCGTGTGGGTAGGCTGTGCCCGGCGCCGGGATGGTGAGTATGCTACCGCTGTACGTGCAGCCGTAGATGGCCTCAGAGTTAGGGCCGTCTAGTATCCATGCCTGGAAGGTCGTCGGACTCGTCGGGAAGGCCTGCGCGGTACCCACGTTGAGGCTCTGCGCCCCTGCTGAGACGCCCACCTGGAGTGTGGCGTTGCCGCCGACGAGTGAGGCTGTCTCCTGATTGGACGCGGCATTGGCCAGGAAATCAACGACATCGGTGTAGACGGTGAAAACGGCCATGTGCGGCGGTCCTCTCGTTGCGCCAACGGGTTGCCGCTCGCGCCCACGGAAAGGGGCCGCCCCGGCCGGGG
>CAYYCB010000466.1:0-1836 GCA_964469715.1 uncultured Ktedonobacterales bacterium
AGGTCGGCGTCATACCACGGCTGTGCGCGCGGGTCGCGCCAGCGTTGTTGGATGTTCTCCGGTCCGGAGTGACGAGGCGATTTGCCGGTGTGCTCCGTGGGGTGCGGCAATGTCGCGCCGACGTGCCGGAAAGACGTCTGACTTGTGGGGTGCCGGGGCGCAAGCCTCGGTACCCTTCGCGCTGTCTGGCGTTGGAGGAGAAATCGAGCCTATGCCGCGACGAGGAACGGTCCCGCACCGCATCGTGGTGCCGGACCCCAAGTACAACAATCGCAACGTCACACGCATGGTCGGCCGCCTCATGATGAGCGGCAAGCGCAGTGTGGCCGAGCGCATCATCTACGACGCGTTCGACCAGATCGAGGCCCGCGCCAAGCGCAACCCTGTCGAAGTCTTCGAGCAGGCGCTCCGGCAGGCGACCCCGGTGATCGAGGTGAAGCCTCGCCGCGTCGGCGGCGCGACGTATCAGGTGCCGGTCGAGATCCGTGGCGAGCGCAAGCTAGCACTCGCGATGCGCTGGCTTATCGGCGCGGCACGGGCTCGCAGCGGTCGCTCGATGGCTGAGAAGCTCGCCGTCGAGTTGATGGATGCCGCCGCCGGCCAGGGCGCGACGATTCGGAAACGTGACGAAACCCATAAGATGGCGGAGTCGAACAAGGCCTTCGCCCACTATCGCTGGTAAGAGCGGCGATATAGAGGAGCTATGGCAGGCAGAGAATACCCCCTCGAAAAAACCCGTAATATTGGCATCATTGCCCACATCGACGCGGGTAAGACCACGACGACGGAGCGCATCCTCTTCTACACCAAGAAGATCCACAAGATCGGCGAGGTGCATGAAGGGGCCGCGACGATGGACTGGATGCCCCAGGAGCAAGAGCGCGGCATCACGATCACAGCCGCCGCGACCACGTGCTTCTGGCTGGATCATCGCATCAACATCATCGACACTCCGGGCCACGTGGACTTCACGGTTGAGGTGGAGCGTTCTCTGCGCGTGCTCGACGGCGGCGTCGTGGTCTTCGACGCGGTCGCCGGTGTCGAGCCCCAGTCCGAGACGGTCTGGCGCCAGGCCGATAAGTATCATGTCCCGCGGATCTGCTTCGTCAACAAGATGGATCGCATGGGTGCCAACTTCTGGCGCACGGTGGACATGATCAAGGATCGGCTCAATGCCGTTCCCGTGCCCATCCAGATCCCCATCGGTGCCGAAGGCGGCTTCAAGGGTTTCATTGACCTCATCGAGAACAAGGCCATCGTTTTCATCGATGACCTTGGCACCAAGTCTGAGTCAACCGACATCCCGGCAGACCTGGTCGAAGATGCGCGCAAGCACCGCGAGACGCTCATCGAGCGCGTGGCCGAGACCGACGAGGATCTCACGATGAAGTTCCTCGAAGGCGAGCAGATCGGCGCCGACGAGCTGCGCACCGCGCTGCGTCACGCAACCATCGCCGGCACGCTCGTCCCAGTGCTCTGCGGCACGGCCCTGAAGAACAAGGGCGTCCAGGCTATGCTCGACGCCGTCGTGACATACCTGCCCTCGCCGTTGGAAATCCCTGCCCCCTTCGCGACATCGCTCGACACCGACGAGCAGGTGCAGATCACGGTGGCGGACGACAAGCCCTTCGTCGCCCTGGCCTTCAAGGTCGTGGCTGATCCTTTCGTCGGCCGCCTGACCTACTTCCGCGTCTACTCGGGCACGCTCTCCAAGGGTTCGTACGTGACGAACGCCGCCAAGGGCTCCAAGGAGCGTATCGGCCGCCTGCTGCAGATGCACGCGAACCATCGCGAAGATATCGACCGTATCTACTCCGGCGACATCTGCGCCGCCGT
>CAYYCB010000467.1:0-1833 GCA_964469715.1 uncultured Ktedonobacterales bacterium
GCGAGGGGCGGATAGGCAGCACAGAGGCCGGGGACAATCTCCCCGGCCTCTGTTCATTGGGAGGGTGTGGCGGACTAGTGGGCGGTGCCACCGGAGAGCTTCTGCTGGAGGAGCTGCTGCGCCTGCTGGGCGCGCTGCCGGTCGCCCTGCTGGCACTGCTGGAAGAATTGGGCGAGGTCGTTGTCGCCGGATTGCTGCGCGTCCTGGATGTATTTCTGGTAGGTGGATCCGCTTTCCAGGCTGTGATAGAGGACGCTCACGAGGTCGTAGAGGATGTCCGAAGCGCCGGTGGCGCCCTGTCCCACCGTGCTCCCGGTGTTCGTCTGTGTGCCCATGCTCGACATGCGTTGGTACTCCTTTGCTGCGAACTGGGAACGAGCGGCGGCGGGCAGAGACGCCCGTGCCGCGTCTCGCCGGACAGCGCTCCAGCCGCCGGCAAGCCCCCTTTTGGTCGCCGCAGACGGCGTGCCAGCGTGACTGATCGGGGAGTTACGCGGAAGCCGGACGGAGGGTGCGGAGGAGGTCGGCCTCGGCGAGCAAGGATCGAAGCCGGACACGGGCCTCGTCGCCGAGCGGCGGGAGGGGCCGGCGCGGCGCACCGCCGTAGTGGGCGACGAATTGGAGGGCGGCCTTGAGGCCGGCGACGCCGTAGCCGGAGGTGACGGCGGTGTTGATGGGGACAAGCCGCGCCTGGAGCGCGCGCGCCTCGTCAAGCCGGCCGGCGCGGTAGAGGTCGAGCAGGCGTAGACACTCGGCGGGGGCGACGTTGGCGAGCGCGGCGATGGCCCCAACGGCGCCGACGACGAGCGCGGGCAGCAGGAAGCCGGCGCTGCCCGCGAGCACGGCGAATCCCTCGCGAGCGCCAGCGGCGATCTCGGCCAGTTTGGCGACGTTGCCGGAGCTGTCCTTCATGCCGGCAATGTTGGGATGGGCGGAGAGGGCGATGACGGTCTCTGCGTCGAGGTCCACGCCGGCGGTGTTGGCGGGCATGTTGTAGATGACGACGGGGAGCGGGCTGGCATCGGCGACGGCGTGGTAATGGGCACGAAGGGCAAGGCCGGTCATCTGCGCGCGATAGTGGTGCGGCGGGAGGACCAGCGCGAAATCGGCCCCGGACTCGGCGGCAAAGCGGCAGCGAGCGATGGTGGCGCGGGTAGAGTCCGCTCCCGCCCCGGCGAGCACCTGGCCTTCGGGTCCAGCGGATTCGCGGATGGCGGCGATGACCTGGCGGCGCTCGTCGTCGTCGAGATGGACGTTCTCGCCGTTGGAGCCGAGGGCGACGAAGCCGGTGATGCCGCGGTCGCGCAGGCGGCGGACGTGCTCGCGCTGGGTGTCGAGGTCGAGGGATTCGTCCTCTGTGAAGAAGGTGGGTAGCGGCGGGTAGATGCCGCCGATGGTGGGTGCGGTCATGAGCGGGCCTTGTTGGTCTGGCCACCGTCGGGCGGGGTGGTCTGAGAGGGCTTACGGCGCGCGGCGGGCGTCTGCGCCGGGCGAGCTGGCCTGGGCGCGGGTCCGGTCGCGTTGTCTTCGACCTCTTCGGGGAGGACGCCGGGCACCGAGCCGCCTACCTGGCGATCGGCATTGCCATTTTTGCCGTTTTTCGCGTTGGCAGCGGCGAATTCGGGGCGGGAGAGGATGGCAGGGTCGCCGCCGACGATGTCGAGGAAGCGAATGGCCTGCCGGATGAGGTGATAGAAGTTGGGGATGGAGTATTTCTCGTTGGGGGCGTGAATGTTGTCGTCGGGTAGGCCGGTGCCCATGAAGATGACGGGGGCGTGGAGCACGCTGTCGAAGAGGGCGCCGACGGGGATGGAGCCGCCGCTGCGCTCGAAG
>CAYYCB010000468.1:0-1825 GCA_964469715.1 uncultured Ktedonobacterales bacterium
AGGAGAGCCGGGGCGGCCACTTCCGCGACGACTACCCTGCACGCGACCCTGCGCTTGACGGGTGCCACACGCTACTCACGGCTTCCCCAATTGTGGGCGACGGCTCAGTCCAACGCGAAAGGGTGCTGGCCCATGCCTAACGCAGAGTTCTCGGAGGTCACGGGCGAGGCATACGATGCCGTCTTCGATCCCGACATCCTGCGGCGCGCGCTCGCCGAAGACATCGGTCGTGGAGACGTGACCACCGAGGCGACCATTCCCGCGGCGGCGCGGGCGCGTGCCAGGATCGTCGCGCGTGAGGCGGGCGTCGTCGCGGGGATGCCGGCCGCCGAGCTTGCCTTCCGTCTGCTTGATCCGCATGTGCGCTTTGAAGCGTGGGCTCGCGATGGCGAGCGAGTCGAAGCGGGTACGGTCCTCGCCGAGATTGAGGGTAGCGCGCGAGCGCTGCTGACGGCCGAGCGGACGGCGCTCAACGTGCTTGGTCACCTCTCTGGCATCGCCACGCTTGCCGCACGCTGCATGGCGGCGGTCGTGGGCACGCGTGCCGTAGTAGTGGATACGCGCAAAACCACGCCGGGGCTGCGCGCGCTTGAGAAGTATGCGGTTCGCACGGGAGGCGCACGCAATCACCGCGCCGGGCTTGACGACGGCATCCTCATCAAGGATAACCACATCGCCGCCGCGGGCGGTGTGCGTCAGGCGATTGCCGCGGCGCGCGCCCACGCCTCGCACCTGCTGCGCATCGAGGTGGAGTGCGAGGACGAGGAGCAGGTCTGCGACGCGGTCGAGGCTGGCGCCGAGGTGATCCTGCTGGACAATATGCCGCCGGAACGTATGAGCCGCAACGTGGAATGGATCCGCACACACGCTCCGCTGACGGTCATCGAGGCCTCTGGTGGCATCGGGACGGACCCGGAGAAGCTTGCCGCGGTTGCCGCGACCGGCGTGGACCTCATCTCCCTGGGCGCGCTGACGCACTCAGCCCCAAACTTCGACGTCTCTCTCGAATTCGATACATCCCCCGACTCGCAGCGCGATGGTGCGGAGAGGATCTGATCCCTATGACCACGACAATGCCCTTGAGGGTGATTCCCGCCGGTGAGTTCTGTGAGGAGAGCGCCGAGCGCCGCGTGCTGCCGACGCTGGTAGAGTGGCGTGAGCGCGAGGGCGCGAACCTGACCGCCCACCGAGGCCGGCATGCCGGGGCCGAGCGCGCCGACAGCATTCCGCGCGAGTACGCGCTGATGAGCGCTGACGAGCTGGACCGCCGCATCGCGGACGCACGGGCGAAGCTCGGCGCGCGGCTCGTCATCCTTGGCCACCATTACCAGCGCGACGAGATCATCAAGTACGCGGATGCGCGCGGCGACTCGTTCAAGCTGGCGCAGTTCGCGGCGGCGCGGCCTGAGGCCGACTACATCATGTTCTGCGGTGTCCACTTCATGGCCGAGAGCGCGGACATCCTGAGCGGTGCGCACCAGAAGGTGATTCTCCCCAACCCCGCGGCGGGCTGCTCGATGGCCGACATGGCCAACATCGCCGAGGTCGAGGAGTGCTGGGCCGCGCTGGATGAGCTATATCGCGACGAGGCGACGGGCGCCGATGGCGAGCTTCAATCCGTGATCCCCGTCACGTATATGAATTCAGCCGCGGACCTCAAGGCGTTTTGTGGGCGCAACGGCGGCATCGTCTGCACGTCCTCGAACGCCGAAAAGGTGCTGCGGTGGGCCTTCGCTCGCGGCCGGCGCGTGCTCTTCTTCCCCGACGAGCACCTGGGCCGCAACACTGCTGTCAAGCTCGGAATCCCCGACGAGCAGATCGTCGT
>CAYYCB010000469.1:0-1824 GCA_964469715.1 uncultured Ktedonobacterales bacterium
AACTCCTGCTGCTCCTCGTACTCCTTGGCCCAGCGCGCGATGCGGTCACCACGAAGCTGGATGAACTTTGTGTAGTTGCCGGAGAACTCGTGCGCCTGGCCATAGGCCATCTCGATGGTGCGCTCGGTGACGCGGTCGAGGAAGTAGCGGTCGTGCGAGACGACGACGACGGCGCCGGGCCACGTCCGCAGATATTCTTCCAGCCATTCGATGGAAGCGAGGTCGAGGTGGTTGGTCGGCTCGTCCAGCAGCAGGATGTCGGGGTCCTGCAGGAGCAGCTTGCCGAGCGCGGCGCGCGTCTGCTGACCGCCGCTGAGATGCGTGGCGGGGGCGGACTGCTGTTCGCGCGAGAATCCCAGGCCATCCAACACCTGCCGCACACGCTGCTCGACGGTGTAGCCGCCAGCATGCTCGAAGCGCTCTTGCAGCTCGGCGTAGCGCGTGAGGACGTCCTGGTACTCGTCGGCGCGCTCCATCAGCGCGGGGTCTTCCATCCTGGCCGCGAGCGCGTGTAGCTCGTCTTCCCAGGCATGGACCTCGGCGAAGGTCGCCAACAACTCATCGTAGAGCGAGCGCGTGGGATGGAGGGCGGCGATCTGCGCGAGGTAGCCGGTGCGGACGCCTTGAGCGAAGAAGATGGAACCTTCGTCCGGCTCAAGATTGCCGACGAGCAGCTTGAGCAGGGTAGATTTGCCCGCGCCATTGGCGCCGACCAGCCCGATGCGGTCGTGCGCTTCGATGCGGAAGGAGACGCCGGCAAAGATAAGCTCGGCGCCATAGTATTTGGCGAGATCGGTGAGGACTGCGAGTGACATAGCGTCCGTAGTGTACGTGACGGCGGGGCGCCGCGCAAGCAAGATTTCTTATGGAGTCTGGCCACCGTGGCGCACTGGCTGGGAAGCGGGACAACGAATGTTCACCCCAATCCCCAACAACCTACCCGAATCCCGTATCATCCACCGTCGCTCACCTCCAGCGGCTCGCCCGGCCGCGGCAGAGATGCGTGGATGACGAGATTGCCGCGCAGTTTCAGCTCGCGCCGCACGACGAAGACGCGCCGCAGCCGATGCACCTGATCGGGCGTGCGCGCCGTCACCATCAAGTTGACGGTAAGTGTGCCTTCGGGCGTGAGGAGCGCGGCAATCTGGCGCAGGAACGGCGTGGCCAACGTGCCGAGCGCGAGACGGCCGGCCTCGAAGAGGTCCAGGCAGATGAGGTCGAAGCTGGCTGGCTCGGCCACGACGCGCTCCGCCACCCAGGCAAAGGCGTCCGCCTCGACGGCCTCCAAATTGTGCATGGTATCTAGACCGAGCTCAGAGAAGGCCACCGCCAGCACCTCGGGATCGCGCTCGATACCGACGATGCGCGTGTCAGGGCAGCGCCGCGCCAGCAGGTGCGCGACCGTGCCGCCACCAAGGCCGAGCAGCAGCACGCGGCGCGGGCACTCCGGCGGCAACATCAGTCCCCAGTAGCCGCCGCCCGGTGCTGGCTGCGGCGCGTCGCCATCGGAGAGCGCCAGCGAATCGGGCACGGAGACGGACTGCGTTACGCCGCCAACTTCCAGCGCGATGCCCCAATCCTCACGCGGGATGGTGCGCACCGGCAGGTGGCGCGGGCTCCCCTTCCGCCGCTTCTTCTTCGGCACACCGCTGCCTTACACGCCGACGGCGTAGAGCTGCTCGAATTGCAGGTCGAGATCGTTCGTCGCCTGCCACATCGCGGCCAGCGCCGTCTTCACGTTGCGCGCCGCGCAGGGTGGCAGATCGTCGCGTGCGGCCAGCGCCTTCAGCGCCTCGTAGGCCGCCAACACATCCCGCTCCGCCG
>CAYYCB010000470.1:0-1816 GCA_964469715.1 uncultured Ktedonobacterales bacterium
CCGCTCGTGGCCGTCCCCTGGCTCACGCGTCGCGGCCATGAGCGTGCCGTCGGGGCAGCCGTCGCGCTCGCCGCGATGATCAAGCTCACCCCCATCGTCCTGCTCGGCTATCTCGCGCTGCGGGGCCGGTGGAAGGCACTCGTCTCCGCCATCGCCACGCTCGCACTGCTGACGCTTGCATGCGTCGCCGTCGTCGGCCCCCAGGTGATCCTGGCCTACCCGACGGCGCTGCTCGGTATCAACGCTGGGGCCGCCGCCGAGGCGCACAACGAATCGCTCACCGGCCCGCTCTCCGGCCTGCTCGTGACTGCCGCGCCAGGGGCGGCCTCCATCATCCACCTCGCCATATACGCCGTGCTCGCGGCGCTGGCAGGAACGCTCGCCGTCCTCTTGTGGCGCACGCCGCACGGTGAGGCGGCGCAAGGCGCAGATGCCCGTCAGGACTCCGACAGCCTGGGGTATGCCATCGCGCTCTGCGGCATCGTCCTCCTCTCCCCGACGGCCTGGGCGCACCACTACGTCTGGCTGCTGCCTGCGGCGGCCATCGTCATTGCACACGCGCTCGCGGCGCTGCTGTCAGCGCGCGGAGCACCCGCCGCCACGCGACGCCCGCTTCTTGTATTTTCCGTGGCCGTCCTCGCCGCCGTCCTGCTCAACCTCCCACTACCATACGGCTGGGATACGGACCCAGCCCTCCGCCACACACTCCTCTTTGGCCT
This sequence comes from uncultured Ktedonobacterales bacterium, assembly GCA_964469715.1. Classification (GTDB taxonomy): domain Bacteria; phylum Chloroflexota; class Ktedonobacteria; order Ktedonobacterales; family JADMIN01; genus CAWAWP01. The sequence continues at coordinate 720 of CAYYCB010000470.1, forward strand.
GCCGCTGCGCCCCTGGCTGGAAGAGCTCCGTCCGCTCGGCGGCCTGCTCGTGATCGCGGCCGCTGCGGCGCTGCTCCGGTCGGCGCGGGCAAAGGACGCTGACGGCGGCTATAATGACGCCAATCGGGCGAACGGTCAGGCGTTCTCGCCCGCTAGGTGAGAAGAGCCTATGCGCGCGTATCTCGACTGCTTCTCCGGCGTGAGCGGCGACATGCTGCTCGGGGCCTTGCTCGACGCTGGCCTCCCGCTCGACGCCCTCCGCGACGGCCTCGCCACGCTCGCCCTGCCCGGCTACACACTCGATGCCGAACGCGTGAGCGACCACGGCATCTCCGGCACACGTGCCCTCGTGAAGCTCCACGAGGCTGACTCCGCCCACCGCCACCTCTCCGACGTCGAAACCCTGCTCGCCGCCGCCGATCTGCCCCCGCGTGCGCGCGACCGCGCGACCGCCATCTTTCGCGGGCTGGCCCAGGCCGAGGCCGCCGTCCACGGTACGAGCGTGGAGGAGGTCCACTTCCACGAGGTCGGCGCAGTGGACTCCATCGTAGATATCGTCGGCGCGGCCATCGGCTTCGAGCTGTTGGGCATTGACGAGCTCTATTGCTCTGAGCTGCCGCTCACCGGCGGGCGCGTCAAAGCCGCGCACGGCGCGCTGCCCGTCCCTGCCCCCGCCACGCTCGCGCTCCTCAAGTCCACTGCCGCCGTGTGGCGGCCCGTGCCCACTGAGGGCGAGCTCGTGACCCCCACCGGCGCGGCCGTCGTCGCGACCCTGGCCCGATTCGAGCGGCCCTCCATCAACGTACGCCAGGTCGGCTACGGCTTCGGCCAGAAGCAACTGCCCTGGGCGAACTGTCTGCGCCTCCTCATTGGAGAGGCGCCAGCCACTGCCCCCGCGCACGACGATGCGACAGATTTTGAGCGCGATGAAGTCGTCGTCATCGAGAGCAACATCGACAACATGACCGGAGAAGCCCTCGGCTGGCTCATGGAGCGCCTGCTGGCGGCGGGCGCGCTCGACGTCGCCTACGCGCCCCTCCACATGAAGAAAAACCGCCCCGGCTCACTCCTCACCGTCATCGCCGCGCCAGGTGACT
>CAYYCB010000471.1:0-1804 GCA_964469715.1 uncultured Ktedonobacterales bacterium
GTCCGCCGCGAGATGTTGAGCAGGATGCCGACCGCGGCCAGCGACGTCACCAGCGACGAGCCGCCGAAGCTCACGAACGGCAGTGGCACGCCGGTGAAGGGGATCGCGTCCACCACCGAGCCGATGTTGATTGCCGCCTGCGCCACGATCCAGCAGGTGATGCCACAGGCCAGCAGCGCGCCGAAGGGATCCACCGCGTGCCGCCCCACGCGCAGGCCGCGGAAGGCGATGACCGCGAAGAGCGCGAGGAGAAACGCGCAGCCCACCAGGCCCAGTTCCTCACCCGTCACCGCGAAGATGGAGTCAGTAAAGGGATTGGGCAGGTAGCCCGCCTTCTGCAGACTACCTCCAAGCCCCCGACCGATGGGGCCGCCCGAGCCGAGCGCGATCAATCCTTGGCAGATCTGGTATGCAGTCCCGTCAGGGCAGCCTTGCGCCGTCGTCAGCGGGTGGAGGAAAGCATCCAGCCGTGCCCGGCGGAACGGCGTCGCCGCCACGACGACCCAGAAGATCGCGCCGCCAAGTGTCAGCGTGGGCACAAGCTGCAGCGCATTCGCCCCCGCCGCGAAGAACATCGCCAGCGCGATTGCCGCCACCACCAGCGACGTACCCATGTCGTTCTGTAGGAGGATCAGCGCCAAAATCACGCCCGTGATCGCCGCGAAAGGCAGCAGTCCGAAGAGGAGCGACTTGACCGCATCCCCTTTGCGCACCAGCCACTCCGCGATGAAGAGGACCAGCGCCAGCTTGGCGGTCTCGCTCGGCTGGAAGGAGAAGAAGCCGATGCGCAGCCATCGTTGCGCGCCGTATGCCTCATGTCCGAACACGAGGACGAGCAGCAGCATCAGCACCGTCACGCTCATCAGCGGCCAGGCCGCCTTGCGCCAGTGGTGATAGTCCACGCGCGACGTGACGACCAGCGCGATCAGCCCCAGGCCCGCCCAGATGGCCTGGCGGCGGAACCACCACGCCGGGTCGCCGTCCACCGCATACTGGCTGGCGCTGAAGACCATCATAAGGCCCATCAGCAGCAGCGCGGCGACGGCAAGCGCCAGAGGCATGTCCACCGGGCCGGGGCGCTCCGCGAGCGCGATGTCCGCTGAGAGGGGATCACGCGCGCCGATGGGCGTTGAGATGGTGCGCGTCCGTGGCGGGAGCGGCGGCAAGGTGCGCGCCGAGAGTTTGGGCCGCGCGGGCGCGAGATGCGGCGCGTCTGCCCAGCGAGTCGCGGCGACGTCTTGCCCTATCCGGCCCGGCGCGGAGATCGGCCCCCGCCGTGTCGCGCGTGTCGCAGTGCGTTTCTCTATGTTGAGCGCCATTGCCCCTCCTCGGGCCTCCCGTGGCGCTCAATCCTGGTCGCGCCCGCTTCCCTCTCGCCCCTATTGCATGGGGGATGCCACCGACCTGTGAACTCGCTGCGGCGCCGCATAATGGCTGAGTTTTCAGCACTTTCGGGTCATCCGCAAAGCGGCCGGTTCCGCCTCGTGGTATCGTTGTGTCGAAGCAGCCATGCGGGATGTTAGGCGAGCGCATCGCAGACGGTCACGCGACAGCATCCCGATTTGAGCAGAGGAGAGGTGACACGATGATCCCGCGTGCACACATCGAGACGCTGCCACGCACGTCAGAAGATGCCGATCGCCGACCCCTCCCGACTGCCCTGGCATGGACGGTCGTGGGATTCATGATCCTCCTCACGCTTTCCGGCAGCGCCATCGGCGCCGCGGCCACCTTCGGCGTCAGCCCAGGCCCATTGCTCGTCGTGCTTGGCGTCATGCTCCTCATCGCCGCCGCGTTGACGCTC
>CAYYCB010000472.1:0-1803 GCA_964469715.1 uncultured Ktedonobacterales bacterium
ACCCGGCGAATTCCAAGCAAGGGTAATCGAAACACCGGCTGCTGTCAATTGTGCAGAATGTTCTTCAGAGCGAGTTCGCTTGGGATGTTGCGGTATCGTGAGGGCTTCAGCCCGCCTCACGCCGTGCGCCGGCCATTTCAGGGCCGCGACCGCGCACGACAACATCCCACTCGAAATCGGTATCAGACCGCGAGCGGGTTCAAATTCTGGGCGCGCGAAAGCCTGCGCCCGGTGGCCGCGCGAAGCGTGGCCTGGCGCATCGCAGTGTTCACATGACACGAGTACAGGAGTTCGCTTGCGAGCACGTTGCGCGCGGCCTTACAGGCAACATACGGCAACGGCCGGTATTACCTGCCCAATATCGCCAGCGCCCGCTGCGCCACCTCTCCCTGTGGCAGTCCGTGCTGCTCACCCGTGCGCAGGTCACGCAGGACCACCTCGCCGCGTGCCACCTCATCGGGGCCGAGGATGACGGCCAGTGGGATGCCCTTCTTATTAGCAAAGGTGAGCTGGGCGCGCAGCTCCTTCGGGTCGGGGTAAAGCTCCGTGCACAGGCCAGCGGAGCGCAACGCACTCGCGACGGCGAAGCTGGCCGCGGCGGTCTCCGGGGCAAAAAGTGTCACCAGTACCTGCGTGGAGGTGGTGATTTCGTCGGTCAGCAGACCCTGCTCAGCCAGGGCGTCGAAGATGCGCTCGATGCCGAACGAGATGCCGACACAGGGCAGGTCGCGGCCGAGGAACATGCCGATGAGCCGGTCATAGCGGCCGCCCCCGCCGATGCTGCCGAGCGTCGACCCCGTGACGATAGACTCGTAAATCGTCCCGGTGTAATAGCCGAGGCCGCGCACGAGGGAAAGGTCAAATGCGTAGCGATCCGGCGGGACGCCCATCGCCGCCACAGCGGCGAAGACCTCGCCTAACTCGCGCAGCGCCGCTTGGCCGCCCGCGCTCTCCGCGACAACCGGCTGCAGCCGCTCGATCACCTCACCTGGCGCACCGGAGATAGTGAGAATCTCCATGAGCCTGCCGGCTGCGCCACTCGGCAGCTCGACTTTCTCCAATTCAGCGCGCACACCATCGACGCCGATCTTATCTAACTTGTCGATAGCGGTGAGCACGGCGACCCGCCGGTCCTCCGGCACGCCGCTGGCATCCATCAGCGCCGCGAGGAGGCCCCGGTGGTTGACCTTGGTGACAACGCCCGTAAGGCCGAGTGCGGTGAAGACCTCATAATAGATCGCCACCATCTCGGCATCCACGACCATCGAGCGGCTGCCGACGCTGTCTACGTCGCATTGGAAGAACTCACGATAGCGCCCACGCTGGGGACGGTCCGCGCGCCAGACCGGCTGCATCTGATAGCGCCGAAACGGCAGTACGAGGTCGTTCTGGTGCGCAGCGATGACGCGGGCGAAGGGCACGGTCAGGTCATAGCGCAGTGCCTCGTCCGAGAGGACACGGGCAAGCGCGCCCGCGCCACCATCCGCCCCGCTCTCAAGCTCCTTGGCGGCGGACTCCAGGTCGCGTCCGCGCTTGAGGATGCGGAACAGGAGCCGTTCACCCTCCTCGCCGTACTTGCCCTCCAGCACGGCCGTATGTTCGATGGCAGGCGTCTCCAGCGGCTCGAAGCCGTGGCGCTCGAACGTCTCACGCAGCAGCGCGAAGACACGATTGCGCCGAACGAGGTCGCGCGGCAGCCAGTCGCGCGTGCCTTTGACGGGCAATGGGGAGATGCGAGCCATGCCGAGATGCCTCCTGCGGGAAAACTCTGCGGCCGGGCGAGCCGCCCCTCAGGATATCACA
>CAYYCB010000473.1:0-1799 GCA_964469715.1 uncultured Ktedonobacterales bacterium
AGACGCAATCGGCATGACAGCTTAACGGCACATGTGCTATCGTACGGCAGAGAAATGGCCTGGAGCGACGGCCACTCCGAAATAGATTCGACAGGCCAATCATGGAACCTCGCAGCATAGACCTCCTCGTGACCGTCGAGCGCGGCGCGAATGCGCAAGAGGGGCTCACCCGGCAGCTCTACGGGCAGATTCGGGCAGCCATCGTATCGGGGCGGTTGCGCGCCTCCGAACGCCTCCCCGCCACGCGCGACCTGGCGAAGCAGCTTGGCGTCGCGCGATTGACCGTGGCCACCGCCTACGACTGGCTCCGAGCGGAGGGCTATGTCTACGGGCGGGTGGGCGCGGGCACGTTCGTCGCTCCCGTCTTCGGGGAGCCACAGGCCGCCGACGGGACGCCGGCAGAGGCACACGACGAACCGCCTGCGAATCTGGGAACGCTCTCCGGCGAGCCGGCGACGCGGGCGCCGCTCACCGCCTGGGCGCGCCGTATCGCCACGATCCCCCTCACCGGCGCGGGCAATCCAGACCAGGCCCCGTTCGACTTCCGGCCCGCCACAGGGGCAAGCGACGCCTTCCCCTGGGCCCGCTGGCGGCGTATCGTCGGCTGGGAAGACCCCCTCGACCGCGAGACTGAGCGACGAGCAGACCAGCGAGACCGCGACCTGCGCGCCGGGCGCTGGGATTCGCTGCTGGGTCCACGGGAGGCGCGGGAAGCAATCACGGCGTGGCTGAGGCGCTCGCGGGCAGTTCGCTGCGAACCGGAGCAGCTACTCATCGCGGGCAGCGTGCAGCAGATCCTCGCGCTGCTGGCGCGGCTGCTTGTCGAGCCTGGGCAGGGACTGATCGTAGAAGATCCGAGCTACATTGGCTTCCATGCGGCTTTCCTGGCTGAGGGCGCACGACTTTATGGCGTGGCCGTGGACGAGGGTGGCCTGCGCCTGGAGAAGCTGCCCGACCCCGAGGCGCCGCAGTCCGAGCCCGCGGCACATCTGGCGGTCGTCACACCCTCGCACCAGTATCCTCTCGGCGTGACCCTGACGCTGGATCGCCGGGTCGCCCTACTCGACTGGGCGCGGCGGGCACAGGCAGTGTTGGTGGAGGACGACTATGACGGCGACCTGCGCCTGGAAGGGCAGCCGCTCGAAGCTCTGCGCGGTTTGGATACGCGCGATGAGGTGATCTATCTAGGCACCTTCTCGAAGGCGCTCTACCCGGCGATGCGCCTGGGCTATGCGGTGCTGCCGCAATGGCTGGTTGAGCCGGTGGCGCGTGCTCGCGCGGCGAGTGATCGCCATCCGACGTGGCGCGATGCGATTGCCGTGGCCAGGTTCATCGAGGCGGGTGAACTGGAGCGCCACCTGGCGCGTGTCCGCCGGCTCTATCGGGCGCGGCGCGACGCGCTCGTCGCTGCCCTGGAGAGCGAGCTGGGCGGCGTGGTGGGAATCGGACCGGCGGAGGCGGGCATCCATCTCGTGGCGAGTCTGCCGGCGGGGGTGGACGACGTAGCGCTCGCCGCGGCGGCGCGGGAGCGCGGCATCGCCTTCACGCCGCTCTCGCCGCACTACGCCTCCGACCCGCAACCGGGCATGCTTCTGGGTTTCGGCGGCCAGACAGAGGAGCGAATCGGCGAGGGGATACGGCTCCTCGCGCCACTGGTTCGGGCAGCATCCTACACCACCGCTCCGCCCTCGTAGGCGCACCGTCAAGGGCGATACTGAGAGAATCGCGACTACCGCACGGAAGCGCGGTTGAAGGCCGCTCGCGCCCACAGGTATCCAATCATATGCCGTCGCACCATA
>CAYYCB010000474.1:0-1799 GCA_964469715.1 uncultured Ktedonobacterales bacterium
GCGCCGGCGCGGGGCCGGTCGAGATTGAACGTCCCGCGGACCCCCAATGGCTCAGCCGGAATCCACATAGCAACCCTTACGACCTGTCGGTTGAGAGAGGAGATAACGATGTTTGACGAGTACGAGTGCGAGGGGGACGGGTGCCCGGAGTGTGGTTGCCCCTGCGGCGGTGGATGCTGCGGGAGCTAGTGTAGGCGAAGCTGCGGCAGCGCGTGCTCTCTCGTGGGGGTAGAGATGCCTGCCCTACCCCTGACGTTTCCTTCTCTCCACAGCGGAGGAGAGAGGGAACGCAGCCCGCTAGGCCGGGAACGTCTGCAGCGTCTCCGGCCCAGCGCCCGCGTCACGCATCTCGTCAAGCGCGCGCTGTCCGTCGCCCGGTTGGACGTCCACGGCGCGCACGGCGTCGGTGAGCACGCGCGCCTCCAGGCCGGCCTGGATAGCGTCGAGCACGGTGGCGCGCACACAGTAGTCCGTGGCCAGGCCGCCGACGTGGATGCGGGTTACGCCCATCTCGCGCAATACGTCCACCAGTGGGCGGCCATCTGGCGCCTGGGCGTCGATCATGGAGTAGCCGTCGTCCTCGGCGCCCTGACCTTTCGAGACGATGGTCGCCTCGTCGGGCAGACGGAGGTCGGGGTGGAACGCGGCGCCGGGCGTGTTCTGTATGCAGTGGGGCGGCCACGGGCCGCCGTTGGTGTTGAAGTGGCGCGTGTTGGTGGGATGCCAGTCGCGGCTGGCGAAGATGGGCATTCCGGCGGCATGAGCGCGGCGCATATATTCGTTGCAGACTGACACCACACGGTCACCCTCGGCCACGGCCAGCGAGCCGCCGGGGCAGAAGTCGTTCTGCACGTCCACGATCACGAGTGCGTCCGACATGGTACGCCTCCGCTTCTACTGATCGCTCACGTTTGGGCGCGCGGGTTGAAGCGATAGAGCTGGGCTGGCCGGTGCTGGCCGCCCATACGCGTATGTTGCGTGGGTTCGACAATGCGCGTCAGCAGCAGCTTCTTGCGGAAATTGCGCTTATCCAGTCGTCGGTTGAGGATCGCTTCGTAGACGTCTTGTAGCTCGCTCAGCGTGAACTCTGAGGCCAGGAGCTGGAATCCGACATTGGTGTATTCGAGCTTGCCGCGCAGCCTTTGGAGGGTGTATTTGAGGATGGCGGCATGGTCGAAGGCCAAATCCGGCAGGTGGTACATTCCGAATAGTTGCGCCTCGCGCCCCCCGGTTGTCTGGATGTGGAGCTGGTCCTGGCGCAGCAGCGCGTAGTAGACGACGGTGATGACGCGGGAACGAGGATCGCGCTGTGGCTCGCCGAAGGTGTAGAGCTGCTCCAGATAGACGTCACGAGCGCCGGTCTGCTCCTCCAACTTGCGGCGCGCGGCGCCTTCGAGCGATTCGTCGGGCCGAACGAAACTGCCAGGGATGGCCCACATGCCCTCAAAGGGCCAGCGACGCCGCTTGACCAACAGCACTTCGAGCCGGTGCTCGCGCACCGTGAGAACCACGACATCTACCGCCACCACCGGACGGGTCTCGGCCTGTGGCAGCGTTCGCGCCTCCCCGGCGGCCGGCGCGTCGGGGAGGGAGATCTCGTCGGTTCCACTGGCCACGGCGCGCTCTCCATGGCGGCGAGCGCCAGCGCGCTCTCTTGCCGCCACACCATTCCTCGGTCCTAACAACAATGCAGAGTACCGCCCTGCGCGGCGCCTGTCAACGCGGGCATCCGCGTTGCAGCGCGGCTACGGCCGCGCGGGTTGGGGCACACAGGTTGTGATTGCGGGGGCAAATCCTCG
>CAYYCB010000475.1:0-1797 GCA_964469715.1 uncultured Ktedonobacterales bacterium
GAAACACGAAAAGCGGCAAAAACGGCAATGCTGCTTGTTTGTAATGAGGGAGGGCAGATCAGAGGTGTATGGCGCTCCGCATGCCCTTTCTTGCAGCCGCGGGCGCCCCGGTCCGCTCAGTGAAAAATATATGTGTGCATTAAAATTCGGCCACAATCGGCCAAATCGGCAATGACACAGGGAGGTTATCGGCGTGACTGACGAGATGATCTACGAGGCCTGCGTCGAGGTCCGGCCCGACGGGACGGCGTTCGCCCAGCTTCGCGACATGCCCGCCGCCTTCGCCCTTGGCAACGACGAGACAGATGCTGTCGCCGCGCTCGAAGAATCCCTCCCCGGCTACTTCGCCTGGCTCTCCCGCCACGACGAGTACACCCCCGTCGTCCAAGGGCGCGGCCGTGTCGTCGTCGTCGAGGCCCTGCGTCTCGCCGACCCGACCGTCGGCGCCTACTTCCAATCCGACGCGGAGCCGTTCACGGCGGAAGACCTCGATTGGTACGCCGCCCTGCTCGACTGGTCCTACGCCGATATGGCCGGCGCGCTCGGCCGCTTCCCCCCTCCCGCGTGGGATGCCCTTGCCGTCAACGGCCAATCTCCCCGTGCCGTCGCCCTCAACACCGCCGGGCGCCAGCTTTGGCTCCTGTCACGCCTCGGCATGGTCACGGCCTCCGACACGCCGCCCTCGCCCGCCGACGCCCCTGCCGACACGATCCGTCGCGCCCATGACACCGCCCTCGCCCGCTTCCGCGCCGTCCCGAAGGAGATGTACGACCAGGTCGCGGACCGCGACGGCGAGCGCTGGTCCCTGCGCAAGCTGCTGCGGCGTAGTATACTGCTCGTGCGCTCGGCCTCCGCCGATCTTGAGCGCGCGGGTCTTCGCTAAGCCGTCAGGGAGTGGCAGAGATGAAGCAAGACGTGGCCGCGCCCTGGGCAGAGCCTGTCCCTGGCGCTCCCTTCCCTATGACCATCGCCCAGATGCAGGCGCTGCCCGACGATACCTGGCAATACGAGTTGGTTGAGGGGAGGCTGGTGCGGATGCCGGGTTCAGGGAGCAAAGCATCGCGTATCGCGCTGTACCTGGGAAGCCTATTGCTTGGCTATGTGCGCCCGCGCCGGCTCGGCGACGTTTCGGGAGCCGATGGCGAATACAACCTCACTCCTTCGGGATCATCGACCGAGACGGCGCTGATCCCCGATGTGGCGTTTGTGCGTGCTGGTCGCCTGCCCGCTCTCCAGAGCCAGGCCGCGAACGCCATCCCCCATCTCGCGCCCGATCTGGTCGCCGAGGTCGCCTCGCCCAGCCAATACCGACCGGAGATGGCGGCGAAGGCGCGACGCTACCTTGACGCTGGCGTTCGCCTCGTCTGGGTCATCTGGCCCGACGATGAACAGGTGGAGGTGTGGCGGCCCGGTTCCGATGCGCCGGTCGCCACGCTGACCGAGGCCGATCACCTCGACGGCTTCGACGTCCTCCCCGGCTTCTCCCATCCCGTAGCCGACCTGTTCACTGAGTAGGCGCTTCCACCATGCCGACCCGTTACCCCAGCTACCTTGCCCTCCATGAGACTGGTGAGCTTGCTCGCCGGGCCGATGCCGCGTGGGAGCTGCTCAAGGGCTGCACCGTCTGCCCGCAAAACTGTCCCCGTGACCGCACTCGCGGCCTCACCGGCGCCTGCCACTCCGGCACCGACGTCATCGTCGGCTCATGGAACATCCACCGGCGCGAAGAGCCGCCCATCAGTGGCACGCGCGGCGCCGGCACCATCTTCTTCGGCGGCTGCCAGGCGCGCTGCACCT
>CAYYCB010000476.1:0-1784 GCA_964469715.1 uncultured Ktedonobacterales bacterium
ACGGTGACGGGTCGGATGTCCTTGCGGTCTCCGGTGTATTCGCCGACCTCGGCCTCCGTGAGCGAGGTCTTGTCGAGCAGCTCGGCAATCCACTGGCGCACGGCCACGGTATTCGGGGTGAGGATGAGTGTCGCGCGCTGGACCGCCGCCATCGCGCCGATGCCTACAATCGTCTTGCCGGCGCCGCAGGGCAGGACGACTACGCCGCTGCCTCCGCGCGGGCTGCCGTCCTGATAGAACGCGGTGACTGCATCCTGTTGATATGCGCGAAGGGCGAACTCTCCGCCCTCGCGTGTCGCCTCGCGCACGGCGAATGGGAGCGTGTCTCCTGAGGTGTAGCCGGCGAGGTCCTCCGCTGGATAGCCGATGGAGACTAGCGCCTGCTTGACGTGCCCGCGCCGCGCCGCGTCCACAACGAGCGTGTTGGGGTCGCGCTGCGCCAGGATGTAGGGCAGAGTGCGCTTCTGACGCGCGACTTCGGCGATCAGCACGGGGTCGTCGGAGCGCAAGAGCAGGTCAGGGCCGTCGCGCAGGAGCTTCAACTTGCCATAGCGGCCGATGTAGTCGCGGATGTCGCTGACGACATTTGCTGGCAGATCCCATTTGGTGAAGCGGGTGAGCATGTCGATGACCGCGGCGGCGTCGAGCCCACCCGCGGCAGCATTCCAGAGCGAGAGCGGTGTGAGACGATAGCTGTGGATGTGCTCTGGCGACTTTTCCAGCTCCGCGAACTGCGCCAGCGCGTCGCGCGCCTCAGCATAGAGGGGATGGTCCACCTCCAGCAGCAGCGTTCGGTCGCTCTGGACTACCAATGGATTCGATGTCTGTATAGCCACGTGGTGCGCCCCACTCGCTAGAAGGGTGTCGCGAACGAAATCGGTTCAGAGGCCGGGCGTCGCTGCCCAGCGCGCGAGGTAGCGGACGACGGCCTCGGAGGCCACCGCCTCGTGCCCGCGCATGAGGTGACGCGCATCGCTGACGATGCGCAATCCGCAGCCGCCCGGCAATGTCGCGATCCACGGCTCCAGCTTGTGCCGCGGCGCCACCTCGTCGTATTCGCCTGTGACGAAGAGCTTCGGGCGGTCGAACGCGCCCAACCCAGGCGCGACACGCACGAGCGGCGGACTGATCGCCACGACGGTGCGGATGCGCTCGTCGTGCTGGGCGTAGGTGAGGGCCATATACGCGCCGAAGGCATGCCCGACTAGAGCGAGCTTGCCGGGGTTGACCGCTGGCTGCGCCACCAGGAAGGCTACCGCGCCAGCGAGGTCGAGAGGCTCTAGCCGCCCGTCGGTCGTCTGGCCCTCGCTCGCCCCGACACCACGGAAGTTGAGGCGCAGGCAGGCCATACCGCTGCTCGCCGCATCAGCCGCGATGCGGGCCAGTAGTGGATCGTCCATCGAGCTGGTTGCCGGCTGAGGGTGGCAGAGCACCACGCCAGGGAGCGTGCGCTCGCCCGCGATGGTCGCGGGCTGCGAGAGGCGCCCCTCTAGCGTGTAGGAAGGACTCCCGGCGGAGGGGAAGGTGACGGCGCGCTCCTGGATGTCGGGCATGTGGCTGGATCCCTCGCCACGCGCATTTCCGGTCCGCTCGCGCCGACGAGCAGTCGTCCGCCTGCATGCGCGTACCTCCTCAATATATGCCCGCTCGTGCCGGGGCGTCAATCATCGAGGCTTCGGCGAAGCAGTGTAGCGCCAGCCCTCGACCTATGAAGGAGGCGGCGGCGTGGCACGAGACGACCATCGCAAAATGGCCGATCGTGGCCGAAATTTAATGTGCGCGCG
>CAYYCB010000477.1:0-1782 GCA_964469715.1 uncultured Ktedonobacterales bacterium
AAGAGGCTCAAATCGCCGGAGTCCAATGCGAAGACCTGAGCATCCGGGCTCCCCTTGACGAAGAACACCAGCGGCATCGCCACCGACGGGGACGGCGTAATGGTCATGTCCCCCAGGGTGAAGTCGCCCGCTATCGCCAGCTCGCGCATGGTTTCACCCGTATCGGAGCTTATGCGGCGCACCAGGCCGTAGGCAGGCGCCCCGTCTCGATAGAGCACCAATGCGTCGTAGAGCCATGCGCCGTTCGGCGACACCACCAGCGCGCCATTCGCGGCCGGCGCCGCCGTCAATCCCGCGACGTCCAGCTTCGGCACGAGGTTGGGAAAGCTCGACACAGGGAGGCTGCCCGGTGGCGTGGGCATGGGGACGGGCGTGGTCAGCGCGGGCGAGAGTGCCCGCAACGTCGATCCGTTGGCCGTACTGACGGCGAGGATGTGGGGCGCGTCGGGCGTCGGTTGGGTGAGGCTGACGTAGAGTGTCTGGCCGTCGGGCGCGAAGGTCAGCGCCAGCGCCAGCGAGCCCACCGGGAGCGCTTGACCGTTCACCGATTTGAGTGCGGTGGCGAAGCGAACCTTCCCTGTCGCTGTGTCCACCCCGACGAGGCCGCTCGATTTGCCGTCAAGCGTCGAGGTGAGCTCAACGAGCAGTGTGCCATCCGGGGAGACCGACGCTGCTCGTGGAAGCTGGCCTGAGTTGGCGCTGCGCAGGTTTTCTCCACCGGCAGGCAGTGATCGTGTCACCGCGCCGTTCTGCTGGCTGGCGGCAATGACTTCGGCCACCGCCCAGGAGCCACCGGAAGCATCCTTCACCGTGACCAGCTTATCCGTCTCGGCGAAGAGTACGCCCGAAGGGGCGGCGGCCGGGACATGGGTGAGCTTGTTGGTTGAGCGGCCCGGCGGCTGCGCGGCGGCAGAGAAGACGCCCGCGACCAGCAGCACCACGAGCAGCGCAATCCCAGCGACCGAGGCCAGCCCGATGGCCCCACCGCGCCCTACGACGCTCACCACGGCCCTTGCGCGTCGCGTGAGTGGATGCGAGCGGGTGCCGATGCGGACGGCATCGCGTAGATCAGGCACATAGTCCACCGGGGCGACGCCGAGCGACGCGAGCATCTCATAGGGCCGGCGCAGCGCGGCGGAGCGGGCGCCGCATGTCTCGCAGACGGCCACATGCTCGCGCACCGCCTGGCCGACGTCCGGCGGCAGCTCGCCGGCGAACTCGGCCACCATCAGCTCCGGCTCCAACGGGCATTGCAGCGCGCGGAGGTTGCGCCGCCGCGTCGTGACGCGGTGGTAACGAATCAACGGCCGATCATCCACTGTCATGCCCATACCTCAAGCTATCGCTGGTCTCCACACATCCCCATGTAGCAATCCGCGGTCCCGCTACCCGTCCGGCTTGCGCTCGGCAGCGACCGCGGATGGTCTCATTCCACGTCTCCGGTTCGCTAACTCACTCACCCGACCCCGCGCCACGCACGAGCACTGCGCCAGTGCGAGGGCCGCGCCTCCGGGGGAGCGTGTCTACCCGTTGCCTAGGCCGCGGCGTCAGCACGGGCACCACCCGCGCCTCCGTCGTCGCCACCGCCTCGTCTTGTGGCGTCCTCTCCTCAGCGCGGCTCGCTGGGTCTCCAGGCGTCATCACCGGGATCTGGCGAATGGAGGAGGCGGCGCCGTCCGGGGCCACCCCCACAGCATCCTGAGCAGCAAGAGTCACGCCGTCGAGCGCGCCCTCGTGTTCCTCAACGACCTGTTCCACCACCGCGGCCACATGCGCCGCTGG
>CAYYCB010000478.1:0-1767 GCA_964469715.1 uncultured Ktedonobacterales bacterium
CGTCGGCAGAGGATGAGGGTACGAGCGCCATGCCCAAGAAATCGGTCTTACATGTAGCGCGGAAAACCTGCTGCCGGCCATCGGAGGCAAAGTACACAAGTTCTTTACGTGCCACCCAGCCGTTCCCGTTGGCGCCAGCGGCCACCGAATCAGAAAGGATCTGCTCAGACGACGTGAACGTATAGGGCAGCTCATCCACCCCGCCGTCCACCTCCTGCACCTGCTGCCACCCCCCGTCGCGGAATCGCAGCACCACCCGTTGCTGCTGCCCCGTCGCGCACTCAGTGCAAGTGGAGGCTACCGCTGACGCGGTACCGGTTGCCCATCCGACCGACGGCGAAGCCATAAACACGCCGGTCATCGCAACGATGCCGCCCGGCGCGGCTGGCGTGACGCGTGCCCAGGCGCCATGCGCGTAGTGGAGGAGCAACGGACCCGCGCCGTCGCTCCCAGCGGCCCAGCCATCATCAGCCGAATCCATCGAGAGCGCCTTGAGGGATGCGTTCGGGAAGGTGGCCTCGGCCGCCCACTGACCATCGCGATAGCGCAAGATGGCGCTCGTCTGTGCGCCCGACGTCGGGTTGACGCTGGTGCTGAGTGCCCAGGCGTCTTGCGGGGTGGGCGCTGAGAGCGCGGTCACCGCTCCCGCAGTGTTGGGGAGCCGGTCGACCGTCCATCCGCCCGCACTCTCGTGGAGGACGACCGGGCTGTTATCCGGTGCCAGGGTGACGGCGATCCATCCGGTGTCGGCGGTGATCATGGCGATGCTCGTTGGGACGGCCAACTTCGCGTCGACGAGCGGCGGGAACTCCTCAAGGCTCCACGCGCCAGCGCGATAGCGCAGGAGGAAGGCGCCGATGCCGCTGTAGTAGCCATCGCGACCGACGATCAGGCCGTCATCGCGAGAGACCATCGAAATCCCGGTGAGGACGGGTACCATGTGCGGCCCTGCGAGCGGCGGGCCGGGCGTGGGCACTCGGGAGGCGGTGGGCGTCGGACGGAGTGCCGTGGTCGAAACCGCGCCGCAACCAGCAAAAGCGAGCACGGCGGCGAGCGCGAGCGCGGCACGCACCGGCCGCGAGAGGCCGCGGCGAGCGGCCTGAGAGTATAACATGGCGTTTGACCTATCCGATGATGTATCCCGCGGAGTGCAAATATCGCCCGCAGGCGATAAGACGTGCGTGCAGCTCGGCCTTAACAAATGGGCTTGTGTCGGGGAGTAGGATGTGGACAGCAACTTTGGCGGAGAGCGCGATGCGAGCGAACTGGAGGAGATTTCGATGCAGCCGGCCGGCTATTCGAGACGCACGTTGGCCGAGAAGCTCGGCGTCAGGCCGGGCATGCGCGTGTATCTACTCAATAGTCCTGAAGGCTACCGTGAGGCGCTCGGCGAGGCGCTTGCCCACGTGGACCTCGTATCCGCGATTCCCGCCGCCGCCAACCTCGACTTCATCCACATCTTCGCGATGTCGCGAGCCGATCTGGCGGCGGCGTTCTCTCGCGCAAAGGCTGCCCTTGCGCCAACCGGCATGCTTTGGGTCTCGTGGCCGAAGAAATCAGCCAGGATGGCAACTGGCCTGGATGAGAACGTCGTCCGCGAGGTGGGCCTGGCGGCTGGTCTGGTGGACGTGAAGGTCGCCGCGGTCGATGCGGTCTGGTCCGGCCTCAAGTTCGTCTATCGCCTCCGGGATCGGTAGAGGCAGTATCCGAAACACCGGGCAATAGCCAAGAACGGCGACGGCAAGGTTAAAGAGAAAGGCGCCAATA
>CAYYCB010000479.1:0-1766 GCA_964469715.1 uncultured Ktedonobacterales bacterium
TGGAGCGCCGTCGCCATAGTGCGATGATAGGATGGCGGGGGAACTGGCGCCTGAACGGGACACATAGCAGGTGCCATGGGATGTCTCCTGGACGCGGGGACAAGCCGCGCTCAGAGGCATCCTACCTCTGTTCCCTCAGTTCGGAAACGCCCTCTCCTGACCGTAACCGGCCAGGGCATGCCGACGGCGCGAGCACGCGTCATTGGATGTGGCTGTGGTATCGAGCTGGGGAGAGAGGCGATCTCCTCCTAATGGGAGGCGGCCTCTCTCCCCAGTGTCTCCCAGTCGGCGGCGAACTGGGAGACGGCGGTGTCGGTCAGAGGCTCGACGCACATGGCGCGGATGACCTCGGGAGGAACGGTGACGTCGTGGACGCCAGCGAGCGTCGCTTCGACGACATCTGCTGGCGACTTGAGGCTGGCGGCGAGGATACGCGTCTCAGTGGCCTGGAATGAGACGAGCCGCGCCATCTGTTCCACGCGAGCGCAAGGGTCGGTGCCTGAGCGGCGCAGGCGGCCAAAGTAGGGGATGATCCACTCCGCGCCCGCATGAATTGCGCAATAGGCCTGGGCGAGGGAGTAGCAGGCGGTGAAGGAGAAGCGCACGCCCTGGGGCCGGAGCTCGTTGGCGAGGCGCAGCCCGGCCTCGTTGGTGGGGAGCTTGAGGACGACGCGGGCCGTATCCTCTTCGACGTAGCGCAGGGCAGCGGCGCGCAGAAGATCGTGCGTCTCGGCGGTGGGCTGCATGAAGACTGGTCCAGCGGTGACGTCGAGCAGCGCGCGTAGCACGCCGAGGTCGTCGAGACGCTGGCCTTGCTGATGCGCGGCGAGAAGGATGCTGGGATTGGTGGTGACGCCGGCAATCGGGTAGGTCGCGCTCAAAGCCCGGACGTCGTCAATGTATGCACTGTCAACGTAGAGTGCCATGTGGTTCGCCTCTCCCTCGCGCCGATCATGGCGGCTCAGGCCGATGCCCGGCCCGGATGTCAATCGAGGACCTCGCGGAGTCCGCAGAGGGGTGGAGAGAGTCCCCGAAGGTAGGGGGCCCCTCATCACCCGCATGTTGCCATGTCAGCTCAGTATACGACGCGATTAGAGGCCGCCGAGGAGTGGGTAGTGGAACGGCTCGCCCTTGAAGCCTTTGACCGCACCGAGGATGCTGGAGACGACGTTGACGAGGCCTAGCAGGGCGGCGACACCGAAGAAGGCGAGGAATAGTCCGAAGAAGCTGAGAGGATCGGGCGGATTATCCGGGCCAAAGGAGGACGCGCTGGACATGAAGCGGGGGAAGAAGATGACGTAGGGAATACCCCAGAGCACCCCTCCACCCACCGCGAAGATCAGGTGCCAGAAGAATGCTTGTTTGCCCTGCTTGGCGGCATAGGGAGCGGACTGCCGCTGGGTGAGCCAGATGATGAGCGGGAGGATGACAGGCGCGAAGAAGACGCTGAGGTGCGCGATGCCGGCCATGGTGCGCTCGCCGCTGGGGTCGTGCGGCACCGGCGGCATATAGTTCGGGTTGGCATAGCCTTGACCGTATGGCGCGTAGCCCGGTGGCGGGGGCGGCGCGTAGGGTCCGTAGCCATATGTGGGCCGCGGAGGCGGCGGGAAACCGGCGGGACGCAGATCGGGCCGATACGCGAAAACAGCGTCGAGCAGACGCCGAGCGTCGGGCGGGTCGGCGGGAGTGAGGACGGGCATACGGCCGTCGATCAGGCGCAATTGGACGGCAGGGGCGGGCAAACCGTTAGGCAGCGCGGGCGCCGC
>CAYYCB010000480.1:0-1756 GCA_964469715.1 uncultured Ktedonobacterales bacterium
CAGCCGGCGCAGCAGAAGTAGTAGCGGATGCCGTCGCGGTCGCTGGTATGGCGGGCGGTGGCGACGTCCACGGTCATGCCGCAGACGGGGTCGGTGGCTTCGGCGCGCGGCGTGGCGGGCGGCGGCTCGACATCCAGGCCGAGGCGTTGGCGGCGCGCCTCGATCAGCTCGGCCATGACGCTGAAGGCAATCTCGCCGGGCGCACGGACGCTGCCTGGGAGGCCTTTCGGGCGATTGAGGCGGGTCAGGCGCTCGTCGGCAATACCGCGGTCGCGTAGGGAGGCCGCGATGGTGGCGAACCTGCGCTCGCTGGCGACGATGCCTACATAGCTGGCTTCGCTGGCGAGCGCCGCGCAGGCCGCGTCCTCGTCGTAGGTGTTCATAGTCGCGACGAGGTCGTAGCTGTGCGCAGTGAGTTGGGGCGTGAGGGCGTCGAGGCTCTGCGCGAGGCGGGAGGCGTCTGGAAACGCCTGCATGTCGGCCTCGGAGTCGCAGGCCCAGACGTCGAAGTCGAGCACGGCGCCGAGTCGCGCGAGCGCCCGCGCAACGGGTGAGGCGCCTATGATGGCGAGGTCCACGCGCGGCAGGAACGGCTCTACGAAGATCTGGAGCTCGCCTTTGCTGGCGCAGAGCATGGGCACCTGCACGACGCCGGCGGCGGAATCGGCCTCGGCCTGGGCGTCTGGGCTGATGATGACCAGGCGCGGCGCACCGTCCGCCAGGGCTTCAAGACCCTGGCGGACCACAGTTGGCTGGGCGCAGTTCCCGCCGAGCCAACCGTCAACATGGCCGCCAGCATGGATGATCGCGCGGGCCCCAGGCGTGCCGGAGGTAGGCTGTTTCGCCGCTACCACGGTCGCCAGGGCGAAGGGGCGGCGCTCGGCGCGCAGGCGACTGACCTCATCCAGAATGTCGTGGTCCATGGAGGCCCCTCCGGTCACGGATTGTCCGGTCATGGCGCGGAGGCAGGCTCGGGTGTTTCGAGCTTCACGCGCATGCAGTCGAAGAACCTGGCCGTCAGCTTGTTGGCCGTGCCTTCCATCAGGCGCGCGCCGACGCTGGCGATGGTGCCGCTGACGTTGACGTCCGCCGCCCAGGTCATCGTCGTGACTGTATCGCTCTCGGCCGTGAGGTCCATCGCGCCGGAGACGTCCACCGCGCTGCCGACGGCTACGCCGTGTGCGCGAGCGACGGCGTGGGAGGGCGGTCGGAGGTCTTCGAGCGTGACGTCGAGCGTGAAGGTGGCTTTGACCGCGCCGATGCCGACGCCGACCTTCGGCTTGAAGTGGTCCGGACCAAGCTTCTCCATCGAGATGAAGCCGGGCGCACACGCGGCGACTTTGTCGGGGTCCGTGATGTACGCCCAGACCGTCTCAAGGGGCGCGTTGATGGCTTGTTTGCCTTCGAAGTGCATCCTCTACGCCTCCGCCAGTCCGTGCTGCTCCAGAATGCTGTAGACCTTCCAGGGGGTGATAGGGATGTCCAGGTGCGTGACGCCCAGGTGGCTTAGCGCATCCACCACGGCGTTGGCGATGGCCGGCGGCGCGCCGACGGTGGCTGATTCGCCGACCCCTTTCGCGCCGAAGGGATGGTGGGGCGACGGCGTGTAGGTTTTGTCTGTTTCCCAGGCGGGCGTCTCCATAGCGGTGGGCAGCAGATATTCCATGAAGGTGCCTTGCTGCATGTTGCCGACCTCGTCGTAGGTGATCGCCTCCAGCAGCGCGGGGGCCATGCCCATCGTCAGGCCGCCGTGAAT
>CAYYCB010000481.1:0-1753 GCA_964469715.1 uncultured Ktedonobacterales bacterium
CACCGACCGGACAGGTTCCCCATGCAATTCCTCGCGGGCATCGCCGCCGTCGCCCTGATTCTCGGCATCCTCTGGGACGCCTTCGAGACGATCATCTTGCCGCGGCGCGTGCGCCGCCGGTTGCGCATCTCTCTGATCGTCTATCGCTCCACCTGGCAGCCGTATCGGTTGCTTGCCAAGCGTTTGCGCGACGACGGACTGCGGGAGACCTTCCTGAGCATCTATGGTCCGCTCTCGCTGCTGGGTCTGCTCGCCGTCTGGGCGATTGGGCTGATCGTCGGGTTCGCGCTGTTCCATTGGGCGCTGGGACCGATGTTCAACACGCCCGACAAGCATGTGGGCTTCGGCACCTTACTCTACTTCAGCGGGACGACCTTCTTCACGGTGGGCTTCGGAGATGTGGCGCCGCTAGGGCCGTGGCAGCGCTTCGCCGCTGTGATCGAAGGCGGGACTGGATTCGCCTTCCTCGCGCTCATCATCGGCTATCTGCCCGTGCTCTATCAGGCGTTCTCGCGGCGCGAGGCGAGCGTGACCCTGCTGGACGCACGGGCGGGGTCACCGCCGACCGCGAGCGAGTTTCTGCGCCGGCATGCCGAGGCTTGTAATACCGGCGAGATTACCACGGAGCTTCGCGACTGGGAACGCTGGGCGGCGGAGCTGCTCGAAAGCCAGCTCTCCTATCCGTCGCTCTCGTACTTCCGCTCGCAGCATGACAACGAGTCGTGGCTGGCGGCGCTCACCGTCGTGTTGGACGTCTGCGCGCTGATTCTAGCCGGCATTGACGATATCCCCAAGCATCAGGCGCGGCTGACCTTCGCGATGGCACGCCATGCGGCGGTGGATCTCTGCCAGGTGTTCTCCACGCCGGTGGATAAGCGCAAGATACCGAACCGGCTGCCGCCACCTGAGCTGGAGCGGCTGCGAACGCGGCTCGCGTCCGTCAACATGGGTATGCGCGACGACGAGCAGGCGCAGAAGAAGCTGAAAGAGCTGCGGCTGATGTATGAGCCATACATCTGGACGCTGGCCGACTTCCTGGTTTCCACAATGCCGGCCTGGTGTCCCTCTCCGGAGGCCGTGGACGACTGGGAGTCCAGTCCGGCGGAGTAGGCGGCAGATAGACCGGCGGTTGCTCGCGCGCGTGGTGGAGGTGGCCGGAGACGAGAGTGGGGGTGGCGCATATGGTGAGGAAGGGGATGCGGGCGAGCGGGTTGATGCGGGCGGTGGCGGACCCGGCGACGGACTATGCGGAGGCGACGGCCAAGCTCGACGCCCTGCGGGCACAGGACGGGCCCGAGATCAACCCCGTCTGCGGCACGAAACTGCTGACCCACGGCGAGCGGACGCGGCGTGTCGTCGTGCTCGTACACGGCCTTTCGAACTGCCCCCAGCAGTTCGCGCAATTTGCCCCGCTGCTCTTCGAGCGCGGCTGCAACGTGCTGATCCCGCGGACACCGCATAATGGGACGCTCGACCGCGAAGGGCGCGACATGCGCTTTCTGACGGCGGCGGAGCTTTGCCGCTTCGGCGATGCCATCGTGGACGTCGCCGCTGGGCTTGGCGAGCGCGTGACGGTGGTGGGGCTCTCGGGTGGTGGTGTAATCGCGGCGTGGCTGGCGCAACTCCGCGCCGACGTGGACCGGGCGGTGCTCATCGCCCCGGCCTTCGGTGTGTTGCCGACGCTGCCGCTCTTGAACGACGCGGTGAATCGCGGGGCGATCCGGCTGTTGCAGGCGCTGCCGAACATGATGAC
>CAYYCB010000482.1:0-1736 GCA_964469715.1 uncultured Ktedonobacterales bacterium
CCACTCGCCGCCAACGTCGCTTGCAGAGTTGCGCTCATAGCGCCGCCGCACAGACGCCCTCAGCGCAGTGACCAGAACGGCCCCGCCAAGCCGAGCGCGGCGAAGATGGCTTCCGACTCTGCCAACGTGTTGCGCCGCCAGTCCGACGCTCGACGGTCTGCCGCATAGTAGCCACGTGCGAGGCCCCAAACCTGTGCCAGCGTCAGGACAGCTCCGTGTGACTGCCCCCAGCGGGCACACCAGGCGGCCGCATGCTCTTCCGACCGGAAGAGTAGCATCGTCTTTCAGGTGAAGCCGATGTCGTCCCACCACTGTTTGGCTGGCACGCTGAAGTGCGCCACGCCGGGGGCGCTGACGAGCGCGCCGTCGCGCACCACCACTTCGAGCGCGGCGCCACAATCGCCGCAACTGGCCAGTACCCGCCCGTCGTGTCCCAGCATGGCCAAGATACCTAGCGCATCCCAAATACAGTTTCCCCAGTACCGGCGCCCGTGCCCGTCGGACTCTACGACGAACGCAGTGGGCACCGCCGAGAACGGATTGGCCATCAGAATCTCGTCGTGCGCCGGCTGCAGGACGAGGACGTGGCCTGCGGCCAAGCGTCGGAACGCGGCGGCGACCGCGTCTGAGGGAGCGCCGAGCGCGTTGGCAGTCGCAGCGAGCGTGGGCAGCATGCCTTGGGTGATAATGGCCTCGTACACAGCGGCGCGTACTTGGCTATCGAAGGCATCCGTTTCGGACCCCATGGAGTCGGTCCCTTCCTATGTGCCGGTCTGCCAGCGCCCTCGCTGCATGATACAGCTGGCAGGCAGGGATGTCAACACGCCGATGCTCACACCTGGCACAAAAGTCGGCTGTCGCTGGGGCAAGAAGCAGTTCCAAGACATGTAGCAGCTAACACTGGACCGGTGTAGATTACATCAGACGTCGGGCCAGGGCGGGTCTGCTACAGCGGCAGCAGATCGCACGCGAGCAACGCCTTCGCAGATGCTAGAAATTCGGGCGCGCTCTCAAGTCCGGGTAGGCCGCCCCAGTGGAAACAGATGCGCAAGTACTCGACGAACAAGCCTGCGTGGCGCTCAGCCAGCACCAAGGGGTTCGAAACCACTTCCAGATAACTGAACTGATGAGGTACGTTGGGCCGTCGGCGAACGAGACTTTCGCGTTCGGAATTATGTGTTTCGAGACCAGGAGAATCCTAGAAAAACTCGCGTGGCCCACTTGGAGCTATGTTAGTACTCAACCGATAACAGTTTTGTTAGATGCTCTTAGTGGGGAAGAGCGCTATGGACGGCGCCAGTGCATTACCAAGCTCCACGAGGGCGGCGCGGATAGGCGCGAGGCGCCGCCTGTTCGCGGACGGCGCCTCGCGAGAATAACCGGGAGACTTCGAGGAACTACCCTTGTGCCGTATCGTGTTTCGTGGGATGGTAGAGCGCCTCGTACTGGTCGTGGTAGAGCGTATGGATGTTGCGGCGGCGGACTTTGAGCGTGGGGGTCAGCAACTCATTCTCGACGGTGAAGTCTATGGGCAAGATGTCGTAATACTTGACGGTTTCATAGCTGGCGAGTTCTTTGTTGGCGGCCTGGATCCCCTCATCCACGTAGGCCCGGAGCTGCGGGTTGGTGTAGACGTCCGCAACGCTCGTGAAGGGGATGCCACGCTCGGCGCACCACGCCTTCACCTGATCGGGATCGAGAGTGACGAGCGCGACGAGGTACGGCTTGCGGTCACC
>CAYYCB010000483.1:0-1731 GCA_964469715.1 uncultured Ktedonobacterales bacterium
TTCGATTTCGCTCCAAAAACGCATCATCCAGAACCCGACGGTGCGTGTATGTATGGCTGCAACGGCAACGAGCGCGCAACATGCCAGCGATGCGGGGCGAGCGGGTGGCCCGGGAACCCGAAGCCCGTCCCGCGCGGACATCTTCATGGCCTCACTCAATGCGAGGCAAGCAAGAAAGAGCATCCCTCATGAACGGCTCCATCGCCAAACCCTTTGCGCAGGTTCTCGGCGCCGTCCTCCTCCTGGTCGGCATTCTCGGCTTCGTTCCCGCGCTCGCGCCGGGCGGCAAGCTCCTCGGAATCTTCGCCGTCGACGCGATTCACAACGTCATCCATCTCCTGTCGGGCGTCGTCGGCCTCATCGCCGGGTCCGCGGCTGCTGGCCGCTATGCCCGCGCGTATGCCGGCATCTTCGGCGCCGTCTACGCCCTCGTGACGGTCGTCGGCTTCGTCCAGGGAACCACCGTCCTGGGCCTCATCTCCGTCAACCTGGCCGACAACCTCCTGCATACCGCTATCGCGCTCGCCTCGCTCGCGGTCTTCTTTGCGGCAGCCGGGCGCACCCGCGTCGCCGCCGCGTAAGACGCGCCAAGCATAGCTCAGCAAAGACGCGACCCGCCGCCAACGCCCAGTGCGTCTGCCGGCGGGTCGCGTCGTACCTGTCGCGCGCCACTTCGGTTCTCGCGCCTCATCCCGCGCTGGCGAACTGCGGGGCCACCTCCTCGGCGAAGCGGTAGAGCGGCTCGTGATCGTAGGCGATCCGCGGGAACGACACCAGCACGTAGTTCGCGCCGGCCTCCACGAGCTCGGCGATACGATCCGCCATCTGCGCCGTCGTGCCGGCGAAGCTCACGCCCGTCGCGCTCTTGGCCCGTTCGGTCGCCGCCTCCGCCGTCTCGCCCGGCCGCGTCAGCACCACATCCTCCATGCTCGTCGAGCGGATGATCTCGTCGTAGTTACGACCCACCGTGTCGCAGTGGTTGCGCAGCACGGCGAGCTTGTGGCGCAGCGTCGCCGCGTCGCCGCCGATGTTGCAGGCGTCCGCATACCGCGCGACCAGCTTGAGCGTCACCTGCTCGCCGCTGCCTCCGATCCACAGCGATGGCCGCCCGCGGGCGCCCTTCGGTTGGTTGATGGACTTCTCGATGCGGTGATACCGACCCGCGTAGGTGGGCTCCTCCTCCGTCCACATCTTGACGATGATCTCGGTCGCCTCGCGGAAGGCCGCCATGCGCTCGCGCGTCTCGGCGAAGTCGTAGCCATAGGCGTGCCACTCGTGCTCGTACCATCCTGCCCCGACGCCACAGTAGAGCCGACCATGACTCAGCACGTCCACCGTCGAGGCCATCTTCGCCAGCAGCGCCGGGTTGCGGTAGCCCAGGCACGTCACCATTTGCCCGACCTTCACCCGCCGCGTGTCACGCGCCAGCGCCGCCGTGATCGTCCACGCCTCGAACACCGTCGCGGAGACCGGCACGGGAATCGGATGGAAGTGGTCGTAGACCCAGATCGAGTCATACGCAGGCAGGGCGTCGGCCGCCTTCGCCACCCGCGTCATCGCCTCGTACTGTTCGACCGGGTCCGCGATCTCCTGCAAGTCCATGCGCCAGCCCTGCGGCACGAACACGCCAAATCGTACGCCCATTTGCGGTTTCCCTCCCAATTGCGGATACGAACACGCTGCCGTATTCTAGCGCGCTGAGACCACATTGGGCGGGATAGACGGCAAGGG
>CAYYCB010000484.1:0-1729 GCA_964469715.1 uncultured Ktedonobacterales bacterium
CGGGGCCGGGCAGGGATGGAGGGCGACGCATGGCACGCGCGGTAGCGACGACGACGATACCCAAACGGCGTGGCATCCCATTCGTGCCGACGGTCGCGCTCTCCCTCTGGCGGCTGCGCCAGACCTGGCGGTTGCTACTCATCTCAGGGCTTGGCGTGCTTGCTGCCGTCGTGCTCGTCTGTGCCGTGCCCCTCTTCTCCGAAGTGGCCATGAGCGCCGGTCTGCGCCTCTCGCTCCAGCAATTTCCCAACGGTACGAGCGTTGAGCTGATCGGCAACGTGAATCCCGGCCAGTCCATCACCGCTGCCGATCTCCGCCGCGCGCAATCCGCGGTCTCCGGCGTCGTCCACGAACGCCTCGGCGATTTCCTCGCGCCCGGCACGCCCTCCACAGTCGTCAATCTGCCCATACCGCTCCTTATCAACTCATCCGATGCGGGGAAGGGTAATAACACCGTCCAGCTTGTCGGCACGGACGTGACAGGCGACACGTCGGCGTACGTTCTGAGGGCCGGACGCTTACCCGCGGCTCTCACCAATGATCTGGAGCTGGCCATCTCGTCGCAACTGGCCGCCGATCTGCACCTCGCGGTTGGCGACAGCTACACCTTCGCGGTCCCCGGCCCGACCACGACGACCATCACGACCCACATTGTCGGCATCCTGGCGAAGTCGCCCTTCGATCAATCAAATGGCTCCGGCCCCGGGTCCTACTATGGCGGTGGTCCGGGCTATGCCGGGCCTAACGGGTATCTGGCGGTTGCCTCCAGCGACACTCTGCTCAAGGCCAGCGCGCTCCTCACGTCCCGTGGCGGGAACTATGGAGCGCCGATCTTTATCAACTGGTCCTTCCCCCTCGACCTCTCACATCTGAGCGCCAGCCGCGCGGGCGATCTGCAGAGCCGCCTCCAGGATCTCTCAGGTCGCGGCTACGAGGATCTGACCAACGCCGCCGGCTTCAACGTGAACGCTGAAAGCAACGTGCTGTATGCGCTGCTGCAGTATCAGACGCGCGTGATTCTCGCGCAGATTCCCATCGTGCTGTTGCTCATCCAGGTCGTCGGGCTGGTGCTGCTCTTCATCAGTCTCATGGTCAACCTCCTCATCGAGCGCCAGGCTGACGCCATCGCCGTCCTGCGCAGCCGCGGCGCCTCGCGCGGACTCGTCCTGCGGACCATGACGTTCCAGAGCATCGGCGTGGGCCTGCTCGCGCTGATCGGCGGGCCGCCGCTGGCGCTAGTGCTTGTGGGGCGCCTCGCCGGGACCGCCCTCTCACCCAGCGATCGCGACGCGCTGAACGTGCTCACCGATCACCCGCTCGCCGCCGTATGGGACGTCCGCTGGTTCGCGCTCACCGCCGCCATCTGCGCCGTCGTCGCCATGGTCATCTCCACGCATCGCGCCGCCGGCTCCAACGTGCTCTCGCTGCGTCGCGAGTCGGCGCGCTCACAACGAAAGCCCATCTGGCTCCGCCTGAACCTCGACCTCATCTTCGCCGCCGTCTCCATCCTCGGTTACAGCGCCTATAGCTACCTCATCCAGAATGTCCCCACGGCGGTCAAGCCGTTCCTCTCCGTGCTCTCGCTCTTCGGCGTCACATTCCTCCTGCTGGCGATTGCCCTGCTCTTCCTGCGCTTCTTTCCGCTACTGCTGCGCCTGCTGGCCCGAATCGCGACCAGCCGCCGCACCGCCGCGCCCGTCCTCGCCATCGGCCAGATGGCCCGCTCGCC
>CAYYCB010000485.1:0-1723 GCA_964469715.1 uncultured Ktedonobacterales bacterium
CCCTGCGGCCCGACGAACTCGGACTGCGGGCGGATCAGCCGGTTGCCCACGAGCTGTTCGAGGATGTGGGCGGTCCAGCCGGCGACGCGGCTGACGGCGAAGGTCGGCGGATACAGGTCGCGCGGCAAGCCGACCGAGTTGAGCACCGCCGCCGAATAGAACTCGACGTTGGTATAGATGCGGCGCTCCGGCTTGCGGCGATTGAGCTCCTGCACGGCGTAGTCTTCGGTGCCCTTAGCCAGCGCGAAGAACTCCGGCGTCGATGCGTGCTGCGCCATCTCGCGCAGGATTTCGGCGCGCGGATCCGTCGTGCGATAGACGCGGTGGCCGAAGCCCATGAGCTTCTGGCCGGTGTTGAGGGCGTTGTCCACCCAGGGACGGATGTTATCCGCCGACCCGACCTCGTCGAGCATATCCATCACCAGGGCCGGCGCGCCGCCATGCAGCGGTCCCTTGAGAGCGCCGATGCCGCCCGTCACGCACGAGGCCAGGTCCGATTCGGTGGAGGCGATGACGCGCGCCGTGAATGTGGACGCGTTCATCCCGTGGTCGGCCAGCAGCACCAGATAGGTATCGAGGCTCTTGACGTGGTTCTCTGGCGGCCGCTCGCCCGTCAGCATGTAGAGATAGTTGGCCGCGTGACCAAGCGACGAATCGGGCGCGATGAGATCCTTGCCGTTGCGGAGCCGGTTGTAGCCCGCGACGATGGTCGGAAACAGCGCGGTCATGGTGATGGCCTGCTCGTAGGTGGGCACCCCCTTGATGGGCAGCGCCGTGCCGGCAGCCGAGGCGACCGTACGCAACACGTCCATCGGGTCGGCATCCAGTGGCATGGCGCGCAGCGCCGCCTCCGCCGCTTCGGGGAGCTTACGCTGCGGCCGCATGGCGGCGTTCAGCTCGTCAAGCTCCGCCTGGGTGGGCAGGTGTCCCTGCCAGAGAAGGTAGCAGACCTCCTCGTAAGTCGCCTTCGCGGCGAGCTGGTTGATCTCATAGCCGCGGTAGACGAGCCGCCCTTCCTCACCGAAGACGTGGCTGATGTGGGTAGAGGCGACGACGACGCCGTCGAGCCCCTTTGTCGCCACTGCGCTCATGGCCTGCTCCTCATCACGAATGCGGCTCGCTGCTGTCGCGACCGCACGCCAAACGCCGCACGATAGTACGGCTGCCATCGTCGGCGCCATACTATCGAAATCAATAGTAACTTGATTTATATTGATTTGTCTAGGGTAACATCGCCGAAGTCAATTGACGCCGCCTTCGTGAAGGCGCTATACTGGCCCCAAGCCGCTGCGCCGCCTTCGGCGCTGCGACACAGGCGGCTCGCCCGCAGCGGAGGCTCACATGATCGTGATGGATGGCGAGGAATACCTCACGGCGCAGGAGGCTTGCGAGCTTCTCAGCGTGAAGGCCGCCACCCTCTACGCCTACGTCAGCCGCGGCCTGCTCAGCAGCTATCGTCAGGGCATCCGCCGTGCCCGCCTCTATCGCCGCGCCGACGTCGAGCGGCTCACGCGTCTGCGCGGCCCCAATGGCCAGGACGGCGACGAAGGCGGCGCCATCCAAGACGGCGACGGTCTGGGCTGGATTCCATACGTCTAGGTCGCCATTCCCTCGCGCGTCTCATCCGCTCGATCTCGCCCATTCTCCTTGCGAGCGATTCGTCCCCCGCATGGCCGGATACTGATTTTGTCTGGGTTGTTGGTGAATCATAGGATTGCAGCCC
>CAYYCB010000486.1:0-1717 GCA_964469715.1 uncultured Ktedonobacterales bacterium
AGCGTTTGCGGGTGGGGATCATCGGCGCCAGCGCTGAGCGCGGCTGGGCGAGAGCAGCGCACGTGCCCGCCGTGCAGCACCTGGCAGGAGTAGAACTCGCGGCGGTGGCGACCAGCCGCCAGGAGACGGCCGCCGCTGCCGCCACCGCCTTCGGCGCCAAGAAGGCGTATGGCCAGGCGACGGACCTGTTCCGCGATCCCGACATCGACCTGGTGGCGGTGTGCGTCAAGGTGCCCGATCATCGCGCGTTGGTCCTCGGCGCGCTCGCGGCGGGCAAGCACGTCTACTGCGAGTGGCCGCTCGGACGCGATGTCTGTGAAGCCGAGGAGCTGCGCGATGCCGCCACGGCTGCAGGCGTGCATGCGGCGATCGGGCTGCAGGCGCGGATGAGTCCCGCGGTGCGCCGCGCGCGGGAGCTGATTGCCTTCGGCCAGATCGGGCGCGTGTTGAGCGCACGGCTGTATGCAGGCACCGTCGGCTTCGGTCGCAAGGTCGAGCCCGCCGGTCTGTATTTAGAGCAGGAGGTGAACGGCGCGACGCTGGTCACCATCGAAGGGGGGCACGCGCTCGACGTCGCCAGCGCGGTCCTTGGCGACCTGATGGACGTGGCGGCACTCGCCACGACGCAGTATCCCGAGATCGAGATCGGAGAAGAGGGCGAGCGGCGTGCTCGATCGATCCCGGATCATCTGCTCACGCAATCGCGGCTGAGTGGCGGTGCAGCCCTCGCGATGGAGGTCGCTGGCGGTCGCCCGCCCGACGCGCCCTTCCGCCTGGAGGTGGTGGGCGAGAACGGCACGCTCGCGCTGGACGGCGGCGCACCGTGGGGCTTTCAGGCAGGACGGATCCGTCTGTCGCAGAGTGGCGAGCCAGAGTCCCTCGACGAGGGAGAGGTCGGGTCGCTGCCGGATACGGCTGCAAACGTGGCCAGCGTGTATGGGGCGTTGCGCGACGATATCGCGAACGCCACAACATCCGTCCCTGACTTCGACCACGCCGTCCGCCTGAGCCGGCTCCTTGCCGATGTGACCGCGTCAGCAGAGACAGGTACGCGCAGAGCGGTCAACACTTCACGTACCTCTGCAGACGGACGTGCGCAGTAGGCGTCCTGGAGAGGCATGCCGCCTGCGGAAGAGATCGCCCATCTGAAAGCGGAGCATGCCCTGTGGCGTGAGCAGGTCCAACTGCTGCTGGATCGCGTGCAGTGGATTCCCCGCCAGCACGCCGCGCGCCCGTCCTGCACCCTGCTCCCCCCGCTGCGCCAATAGGCACATCCCCGAGCAGCACCGGAGGTGGAATCAGCAGGTCTGGCAAGCCACGAGGCGAGCGTTGTCTGCTGATGGCCCTCAACGTATCCCACGGTCGCGCGAGGCGCGAACCTCGGTGGCAGACTCCTCGACCGCCAGCGGCGCCCCAGAATGACCTCTGGCTGCCACCGCTGGTATCGTTTCTGCAGGGGATGCCCCAAGGCTCCCACCCGCTGATAGAGGATGCTTCCCGCACCAGCGTCGGGATGCCGCCGACGTGGCACGAGGACAGAGGCGACAGAGGGCCGCCTTCGCAGGGACCCGTCTAGAGAAGGAAGCGCCGATGGTCCAACGAGACCCACCCCAGGCAGCACGGCCTGCCGCCGCGACCCCGCTCCATGTGGTGGTCGATCTGAATCGCTGCCAGGGCTATGCCCAGTGTTGTTTTCTCGCCCCCCGCGTCTTCTGGC
>CAYYCB010000487.1:0-1713 GCA_964469715.1 uncultured Ktedonobacterales bacterium
AACGGGCAGGGCACGCAATGAGCAAGGGGCGTGAACGCCCCAGGGGTGGTTGCTCGGCGCGGACCAGGCAACTTGCGCGTTGCAGAGGCGGGGAAGTCGTCGTGGGTGGGCGATGGAGGTTGGGCGCGCATGCAAACCCCTGATGGATACGACGCCGGGCCCTTGATCTCTTCGGGTGTGACTGGCGGCGTGGACATGGGGGGAGGGGGATCGCTTCCCGATGAGGGCGCCCGGCTGGTTCACCGCGCGCCCTCGGGCTATCTCTGGAATCAAGCAGCGGCGCTCTGGCTCTTCGTCTCCCTGCTGCTCTTCGAGGTGGTCGTGCGGCGCTCGTTATCCCGTTCGGAGACGAATGCCTTCGATCTGGTCTCGACGGCGGCCAATCTGGGGTTCTATGTCGCGTCGCTTGGCCTCACGAGCGCGGCCACGGTCTACCTCCCGCGGGCCCTGGCGGCGGGAGGGCCGGCACAGGCGCTGGCATTGGCCCTACGCCTGGCGCTGACGCGACTGGCAACGACTGGGATCGTCGCGTTCGTCATCCTCTGGGGCCTACCCGCTATGTCGGCGACCGTAGATGCCGTGGGATGGCGTGGCGGCATCCAACTCAGCCACAGCTTCACCGTGCAGGCAATCCTGCAGCACCGCGTCGTGATCGCCGCCTATGTGGTCGCGGTGGGGGCCTCGACGCTGATTAGCTCGTTGTTGATCGCGCTCGTGCGGACGCGTCTGGTGTTTCTCTTTGGCAGCGCGGGCCAATTACTGCTGCTGGCGCTGACCTATCTCTTCATCGATAGGGCGAGGCTCGGCGTGGACGGCGCGCTCCTGGCGCAGGCGACGCCCGCGGCGCTGACAGCCGGCGTCCTGGCCGTCGCGCTGTGGCGTGTGCTCGGTGGAGAGACCGATACGCGCGGCAGGGAGCACTTCGGGCCGGCCATGCGGCTGGGTGTCGCGGCGTGGCTCGCCGATCTACCCAACTCATCGCTCGTGCAGCCGCTGGCAATCGGCCAATTGGCGGCGGTGGCTCCTGGCGACCTGCTCTTCTTCAAGAGCACGTATCAGATGGGCGACGCGGGGGCGCGCTTCTTCACCGATGGCCTGGGCGGCGTGAGCACGGCGGTCATGTCGGCATCATACACTGGCGGGCGCCTGCACGCCCTGGCCGCCGGCTGGCGCACCGTCAGCAAACTCCAAGTGCTGCTGGCCGTGCCGCTCGTGGTGTTCTCGATCCCGCACGCCGGAGCCATCCTGACGGTGCTGTTCGGCTCGTTGTATGCGCGGTCAGGCTATTTACTAGCGGTGTTCCTGGTGTTGAACGGGCTGGCGCAATTGCTGGGCGGGGCGACCCACGAGTGGGCGCTCTACGTGTTGGGACGCCAGCAGTGGGTGGTAGTGTCGCGGTGGGCGACACTGGCTATTCTGGGTATCGCGGGCGCGGTGCTCGTGCCACGCTATTTCGCGTTGGGCGCGCTCTTGGCCGTGGGCATCGGGCGGCTGGCGGCGCAGGTGTTTTTGTTGGCGCTGGCATGCCGCTGGGTGCGCAGTCCATATCCCACACTGTTTGTCGCCAAGCTGCTGCTTGCGCTGGCCCTGCCCGCCATGGTGACGACCATATGGCAGCCGGCCGCGAGCGCGACGCCGCTGGCAGTCGCCGTGCGATGGCTCCCGGCTTCGTTCCGCCCGACGGCGGCGCAGGGACTTCTGCTGGCGGTGGAG
>CAYYCB010000488.1:0-1700 GCA_964469715.1 uncultured Ktedonobacterales bacterium
CTTCCTCGGTCTTGCCGAGCATCTCAAGGTATTGCTTGAGCGAGAGGCGGCTCTGTTCGAGCATGCGCTCCTGCTCGCTCATCATGGTGTGGATCTCGTCGTGGGCGAGCGGCTCTGGGACCTCGACCTCGGAGGCGTCGGTGACGGCCTTGAGGACGGCCTCGCGGTAGGAGCGCTTGGCGTCGGACTCTTTCTGATTCTGGAGCTGCGTGCGGATGGCGTCGCGCAGGGCCTGGACGTTCTCGAAGTCGCCGGAGGACTTGGCGAGCTCGTCATCCACCTCGGGCAGCTCGCGCACCTTCACGCCTTTGACGGTCACGGCATAGTGCGCTTCTTTGCCGGCGAGCTCGGTGTTGGCGTAGTCCTGGGGGATGGTGGTGTCGAACTCTTTGGTTTCGCCCTCGCGCATGCCGACGATCTGGGGGTCCATGCCGGAGAAGATGCCGGCGCGGTCCTCGGTCAGCTCAAACTCGTTGTCGTGCAAGTCGCTGACGGTGCGCTCGCCCGCGGTCAGCTTGAGGTCCACCGTGACCTTGTCGCCGGTTTGGGCGGCGCGCTCGACGGGCACCCAGGCGGCCTGATCCTGGCGGATGCGCTCCAGAGTGTCTTCGACATCCTGGTCGGTGATGGTGGAGTCGGGCTGCTCGACCTGGACGGCCTTGTAGTCGCCGAGCTTGACGGGCGGGAGGATGGCAACCTTTGCTGTGAAGCTATACGGCTGGCCCATCGAGAGGGCCGGCGCCTCCACCTCGGGCTGGGCGATGGGGGTCAGGTCATTCTGGCGGAGGGCGTCGCGGTAGGAGGTGTCGATCAGCGATTCGAGACCTTCCTGGTAGATCGCTTCTTTGCCGAGCATACGCTCAAGTATCGAGCGCGGCGCGTGCCCCTTGCGGAAGCCGGGGACGGTGTAGCGCTGGGCGAGCTTTTTGTAGGCGCTGTCGGAGGCTTTTTCGAGCTCGGCCCAGTCAAACTCGACGTTGAGGACGGCCTCGGCGTCGGAGGGGCGTTCGACGGTGACTTTCAATGCAGATCCTCCAGGGGCCGCGCCGGTCATTGGCGCGGCGTCTCGTTGCCGTCTCGCGCGGGGGCGGCCGGAAGGCGCCGGAGCGCGAAACAATGCGCGGGCTGGGTGGTCCGCACCCGCCCGCGCCCTTCACACGAATTGTACGTTGGTGTTGCGTGGCCGGCGGCGAAGCCGGCGCATGGTGGGCGATGAGGGACTCGAACCCTCACGGCTTGCGCCACCAGATCCTAAGTCTGGCCTGTCTGCCAATTTCAGCAATCGCCCGAGAATCGCAAGAATTGCAGCGGCATTGGGAGCCGCAAAGGCTCCTCCCAGTATAACATCGGGGAGGGCCAGGGTGCCAGGGGAGGGCGGCTACGACGCAGTCTCGTGCTATTTTGTAAGGTCGGTATCCGGCCGATAATATCTTACCGCCGTGTCCTCGCAGATCAAGAGTTCGGCCAGGCAAGGTGTGTGGCGGTGAGCCAAGGCAACGTCGTCAACCGTAGGAGTTTTCCAGGACGTTGCCGCCCGAGCCAGGCGCGGCGGATGAGAACACGTAGAGACGAGTGTTCAGCGTGGCAGCCGCCATCAAGCCGCCGCCCCCGCCACCGAGTGTCGTCGAGGATGTCTCGGCATTGCCGTTGTAGGTCGTGATCTCGACGCTGCCAGAGCGCGCGCGGATGAGGAAGATTTG
>CAYYCB010000489.1:0-1688 GCA_964469715.1 uncultured Ktedonobacterales bacterium
TGCGCGATCTGCGCTCCCACGGCCCCGCCACTGTCGTAGCTGAGCGTCGCCGTGAGGTAGGGCGGGTTGCCGGGCACCGTCGGGAACTGCGTCACTTGCAGCCAGTACCAGCCCTCGTGGATGAGCGTTGGGCTCGCCTGCGCCACGGTCGTCGCCGCGCCCGCCACCGTATGCACCAGCTTGAGCGCGTTCGTCCCGCTCGCCACGTCGCAGCGCAGATGGTTGTTGGCATCCGTGTAGTGCAGATAGAAACTCGCCGTCAAGCCCGAGACATAGCGGAAGCGCGTCTGCCACGTCTGCATCGGCCCCCAGGCTGGCGAGCCGAAGGCCGCGCGCCCCGCGCTCGGGATGGACATGGCGTTGGCCACGGTGCCGGTCGCGCCCGTGTGGCCGGCGTTGTAGTGGGCCGTGATTTGTGCCGCGGAGAGGGCCGTGCCGTAGATCGCCACCATCTGCACACTGCCGGTGAAGAGCATCGCCGGCGCGGCGGCGGCGGAGCCTGCGATCGTGCCATAGGTCGGCGGGTTGGGAATGGCGGCGGCGCCTGGCGTGGTGCTGGCACTGTTCGTCCCGTCCTGCCAGACGCGCATGTTCGTCCCGTCCCAGGTCGCCGCTACGTGGTGCCACGTGTTGAGTGAGAGCGCGGTCCCCACCGCGTCGGGGCCGACGTCGTTCGACGCCGCCGGCTGGCCGCTGGTGTTGATGTAGATCTGCGGGCCGCCGTGCCCGGTCGCCTGCGCGCCGAAGCTGGCGACGACGGCAAGCGCGCCAGGGTTGGCCGCGAACTTTACCCACGCTTCGATGGTCCACGCGCCGTTGCCGGTCGGCAAGCCGGTCGTCGTCGCGGCGGGGAAGGTCGCGTAGCCGCTACCGTTGAAGCTCCAGGCGGTGCTCGTGTCGCCGGAGATCCCGCCCGCCGCGCCTATCGTCGTACCGGACCCGCCGGCCGTGGCGCTCTTGCCCTGCCCCGCGATGTCATAGGCCGGCGTCGGCGTGCTCGCCTCGCTCATCGGCCAGAAGAGCAGCGGCGCGTCGCCCAGCACGATGTCCACATACGTCTTCGCCGGGCTCACCGTCGGAGCGCCGCCCGCCTGCACCGCGTAGGCGTTGACGTTGGCGAAGGTGTCCTGGAACGCGACGACGGCGGGCGCCTGGCTCCCCCCGATAGGTCCCTCGAAGCCGGGATTGACGACGAGGTTCTGCAGCGTCAGTCGGTCGCCGCGGAAGAACGGCGCGCAGGTGAAGTCGATCTCCACCTTGACGATGGCCTTCTGCAAGATGCGCAGCGGGTCGGCCGGAATGTTGTGCGTGACGTACCGCACGTCCGCGTAGGTATAGGCCGTCGCGCCCGGCAGGCTCATTCGGATCGTGTAGGGTGGCTGCTCCACCGCCGCCAGCAGCGAGCGCACGGAGCCGAGCAGCGCCGAGGTGCTCGCCCCCCGGATGGTGAGGCTGACCTTGATGTGCCGGTTCTTGTATTGGTAGCGCACCACCTGCTCGCCCGGCGTGCGCACGTTGAAGCTAGAGACGGCCACCTTCGGCGGCTGCGGCAATTGCAGCGACCCGTTCAGAATGAAGAACGTCGCGCCGTCGTTCAGGTCTAGCTTCGAGGTGAAGCTGTCGTTCGTCGCGTTGTACGTCCCCACCTGGAACGTCGTCGTCGTCGCCGCCGGATTCGGCGTCGGATT
>CAYYCB010000490.1:0-1685 GCA_964469715.1 uncultured Ktedonobacterales bacterium
GGCAAGCCGAGCTGGCCCGCTCGGCGCAAGAGCGCGTCGCTGCGCCGCTTTACGTCCACGACTGGACAGCGTTTCTCACGGTCGTGTCTCGTAGAAAGGACCAGCCACATGTCGACGGCGCTCTTGAGAACCGCGTGGGGGCGTTTTCGCACCAACCTGCGCGACCCGCAGGCTCGCAGGTACGTCGCCCTTTTCATGGGCGGGAAACTCGCCGGTCTCGCCCTCCTCCTCACGGTGATGAATACCGTTCTGCCGGCGGTGGCCTACGCGGCGTCCGGCGCGACACGGCAAGACATGGCGCCGATCAACGCCGTGAACACCGTCTGGACGTTGGTCGCCGCCTTCCTCGTGTTCTGCATGCAGGTCGGCTTCGTCATGCTCGAAGCGGGCTTCGCGCGCTCGCGTGAGGCGGTCAACATCCTGGTTGAAGGCATCGCGGATACATGCATCTGCGGCATCCTTTTCTGGGCCTTCGGCTTTGCCTTCATGTTCGAGCCGGGCACGCCGCTGATCGGCACACATGGCTTTTTTCTGGAGGGGCTTCCCGCCACCTACGGCACGACGGGCATCCCGCTCCTGGCCTTCTGGGTCTTCCAATTCGCCTTCGCGGACACGGCCTCCACGATCACGTCGGGCGCGATGATCGGGCGCTGCGGCTTCGCCGGCGACATTCTCTACAGCATCGGCGTCACCGGGTTTATCTATCCCATCATCGGCCACTGGTCGTGGGGTCCTGACGGCTGGCTCGCCGCGATGAATTTCCACGATTTCGCCGGCTCAACGGTGGTGCACACCATCGGCGGCGTCATCTCGCTGGCGGGGGCGCTGGCGCTTGGTCCCCGGCTCGGTCGCGTCTTCAAGCGCGACGGCGGCGGACCTCCGCCCGCGCACGACCTCGTCGCCGGCGCTGTCGGCGGCCTGATTCTCTGGTTCGGCTGGTACGGGTTCAATCCCGGCAGCACGTTGTCGGCGCTTGATATGCAGGGCATCGGCCGGGTCGCGTTCAACACGACGCTGGCGGCCTGTTCCGCCGGGCTGACGGCCCTTTTCTATTCGTATTACCGGAGCAGGAAATGGGATCTCGGGCTGACGGTGAACGGGTTCCTTGGCGGTCTGGTCGCCATCACCTGCCCGTGCTACTGGGTCGATCCCATCGGCGCGTTCTTCATCGGCGTGATCGCGGCGTTCGTCGTGACGTGGGGGCTCGATCTGTTGGAATATCTGCGGATTGACGACCCAATCGGCGCGGTTCCGGTGCACATGTTCGCCGGAATCTGGGGCACGCTCTCGCTCGGCTTCTTCGCCGCCGGGGCCTATGGCGCGCCCACGGCGACCGGCGCGGACGCCTCCAGCGTTGTCACGGGCCTCTTTTACGGGGGAGGACTCTCGCAGTTGGTGACGCAGGCCGTGGGATCGGGAGCGACGGTGATCGCGACCTTCGGCGTCTCCCTCGTGCTGATGTACGCGCTCAAAGCGCGGGGTGTCCTGCGGGTGTCGCGCGAGGGCGAGCTTGCGGGCCTCGATCTGCATGAGCATGGCGCCGCCGCGTACCCCGAATACGCGCTCGCGCCTGTTGGACTCGCGGCATCGGCCCGGCACGCGCTTACGCTCGACGTCGGCGGAAACGGCCATGCCGGCTCTGGTGAGGTCGTGCTCGCTGGGGAGCCGCTGCACGCATAGAACGC
>CAYYCB010000491.1:0-1663 GCA_964469715.1 uncultured Ktedonobacterales bacterium
GCTACGATGCGCGCTGCCCCGCGCCGGTACCCTTACCCTCGGCGAGCCGGCGCATGTGCAGCTCGTGCGCGCCCTTCTTGAGCGTGCCCAGCGCCACCGTCGCGCACGTCGGCCGCGCCATCACGACCTCGCGACCCAGGTCGTCTATCAGCGTCTCGAAGCTGAGATGCTCGACCTCATCGAGCGTCATCCCCTGCACCAGCTCGGTCACATATGACGCCGCCGCCATGCTGATCGTGCAGCCCTCACCCTCGAAGGCGACCTGCTCAACCCGCCCGTCGTCGCCCACCCGCGCGTACATCTCCACGCGGTCGGAGCAACCGGGATTGCCGCCCGTTTGATGGATGTCGGCGTTCTCAAGCGGGCCGCGATTGCGGGGATTCTGGTAGTGGTCGACGAGGAACTCGATGGCCTCCTGGCGATCCATCGACATAGATACCGCTTCTTTCTCGCGCCCCCTGGCCGCTGCTCATTGGCGGCGGCCGTCGAGGATTCGCAGATGTCCGTTCGCATATGAAGAGAAGTGAGCGGCCGCTCGCGCGACGCGCTCACTTCAGTATACCGCAGGCCGCCGCCAGCCAGCCGCTGGCCGGCCATGCGCTCTAGCGTGGGTTGTCGCCCTTGACGATGGGCGCGCCGACGAGGTTACCCCACTCGGTCCACGAGCCATCGTAGTTGCGCACGTCGGGGTAGCCCAGAAGCTGCGTCAGCACGAACCACGTATGCGCCGAGCGCTCGCCGATGCGGCAGTACGCGATCACGGGCTTCTCCGGCGTGACGCCCTTGCCGCCGTAGATCGCCGTTAGCTCCTCAGTGGACTTGAACGTGCCGTCGGGGTTCGCCGCTGTCGCCCAGGGGATGTTCTGCGCGCCGGGGATGTGGCCGCCGCGCTGTGCCCCCTCCTGGGGGTAGTTCACCATATGGAGGAGTTTGCCTGTGTACTCGTCGTTCGAGCGCACATCCACCAGCGCCCCCGCGCCGCCGGCGATCCGGTCGAGCGCATCCTCCACCTGCCGGCGGAAGGCGCGCAGCGAGAGGTCGCGCTCTTTCGCGCGATACTCGGTCGGCGCGAAGCTCGGCTCGTCCTTGGTGTATTCGCGGCCCTCGGCCTCCCACTTGGCGCGACCGCCGTTCATGAGGCGCGCGTCGCGGTGGCCATACATCTTGAAGAGCCAGAAGCTATAGGCGGCGTACCAGTTGTTCTTGTCGCCATAGAAGATGACCGTCGTGTCGTTGGTGATGCCCCAGTGGCTGAGCAGGGCCTCGAAGGCCGCTTTGTCTACGAACTCGCGCTCCGTGGGATCTTGCACGTCGATGTGCCAGTCGAGCTTGACGGCTTTGCGGATGTGGCCGATGGCCTCATAGAGCAGAGGATCCTCGTCGGCCTCGACGATGCGGACCGTGGGGTCGTCGAGATGCTGCGCGACCCACTCGGTCTCCACCAACACTTCGGGATGCGCGTAGCCGGCCTGGACGGTTGCGCCCGGCACGGCAGTCTCAGTCCCCGCCATGGTCTCATCTCCTCGTGAATACGCGCGTCGCGCCCCGCCGGCCGATCTGGCCGCTGCCTGCTACGGCGCGGCGCAAAACATGAAAATGCGGCGCCAGTGACTACTGTAGCACTTCCCGATAATCCATATCAAATTAGTCAACATTCACATCG
>CAYYCB010000492.1:0-1653 GCA_964469715.1 uncultured Ktedonobacterales bacterium
GCAGCACGCCGCCGACGTAGGGCATCGCCTCGGTCTGATCGGCAAGGAGCTGCATTGTCTGCCCGTCGATGACACCAGCCAACCGCCTGAAGGCGTCGGGCGTCGCCCCGTCGCGGAAGATCTTCAGGTCTTGTTCGCGTTCGGCCTCGGCGACGGTGGTGTTGAATCCGGCGCGCTGGACGGCGCGTATGGCCGCGGCGAATGCCTGAAGCTGCTGATACGCGGGGCCGAGTGTGTTGAGGGAGTCGGTCTGCGCGCGGACGGAGGCGTCGAGGTGGAAGAAGTCGTCGGGGGTTTGGGCGGTCGCATAGTCCTGTAGGGCCTGGTTGAGCCTCGACTGATAGGCGTTGACCTCGCTGAAGCCGCCGCTGCGGCTGGCGGCAATGGCTGTGCCGAGGGTCTGGATGTCTTTTTCGGTCTGCGCCTTGAGCGTCTGAGAGGCGGTCTGCTCGATGCCGATGAGCTGTGTGTAGAGCAGGGCGTAGTTGGCCGCGGCGTCCCGCCAGTTGTAATCGCCGCCACTCTCCCCGGCTGAGATGGTCTGCTCCTGGCTGACGACCGGCTGGAGCGACGAATCGGGGAGGCCGAGGTCGCGAGCGTGCCGAATCTCGCGGTCAAGTTGGGCCTTGCTCTGTTGTGCGCGTGTCTGGTCCGGACTCGGCGCACAGGCACCCAGGACGACGCTCAGGGCGATCACCACCGCGAGGGCGCCGCAGGCGCGCATCCGTTGGGCACGCGCCGCCAGGCCGCACCGTCGTGGCCGCCGAACCACCACCCACCTCCCAAGTTTTGAGAACGCCACCGAGCGGAGCGCAGAGCCGGAGCGCTCCACCTTTTTACACGCGGGCCACCTCCCGCCAGTAACTGGCGCGGGCCTGTTTGGGAGGGCGGCGCGAGAACGAGCGCGCACCCCACCCAAGGCGACGCCCTACATGCCGAACGGGGAGCCGCCGAGGCCGCCCATGCCGCCGGCGCCGAGCTGGCGCATCAGGCGGTTCATCTTGCGGCCGCCGCGGCCCTGCTGCATCGCCATCATCTGCTTCATCATCTTCTGCATGTCCTTGAATTGGGACAGCAACTGGTTGACCTCCTGCGGGGTCGTGCCGCTGCCGCGGGCAATGCGGCGCTTGCGGCTGCCGTTGATGATGTCGGGATTGCGGCGCTCCTGGGCCGTCATCGAGAGGATGATCGCCTCGGTGATCTTGAGCTGGTCGCCTTCGAGCGCCTCCTTGACAGCGGGATCGCGCAGCGCGCGTCCCATGCCGGGGATGTGTTCCAGCAGATCGGAGAGGGAGCCCATCTTACGGACCTGGCGCATCTGCTGGAGGAAATCTTCCAGGTCGAAGGTGCCCTGGCCCATCTTCTTCTGAAGCTGGGCGGCGTCTTTCTCGTCGATCTGCTCGCGGGCCTTCTCGATCAGCGACATCACGTCGCCCATGCCGAGGATGCGCGTGGCGAGGCGGTCGGGATAGAAGGGTTCCAGGGCGTCGAGCTTCTCGCCGGTGCCCATGAACTTGATGGGCACGCCCGTCACCTGGCGCACGGAGAGGGCGGCTCCGCCACGTGCGTCGCCGTCCATCTTGGTGAGGATCAGGCCGGTGAGGCCGACGGTCTTGTTGAACTCGTCGGCGACGCGCACGGCGTCCTGCCCGG
>CAYYCB010000493.1:0-1633 GCA_964469715.1 uncultured Ktedonobacterales bacterium
GGCGTGTTCGCGCCCCTGCCAGGAGGAGAACGAGCGCCATGTCCGTACTCGAAAGCCGGGTGGACCGCAACAGCGCAGAGTATAAAGGGAACCGAACGTCCTTCGAGGGACTTGTCTCGGAGCTGCGCGAACATATAGCGCGTGTAAAACAGGGCGGTGGCGAGGCTGCCATCGCCAGGCACCGTTCGCGCGAAAAGCTGCTCGCACGCGAGCGTATCGAGCGCCTCTGCGACCCCGACACCCCGTTCCTCGAATTCAATCCCCTCGCCGCCTGGGACATGTATGACGACGAGGCACCCGCCGCGGGCATCGTCACTGGCATCGGCGTAGTCGAGGGGCAGGAGTGCGTTCTCATCGCCAACGACGCCACAGTCAAGGGCGGCACATACTTCCCCATCACCGTCAAGAAACACCTACGCGCCCAGGAGATCGCCGAGCAGAATCACCTGCCCTGCATCTATCTGGTTGACTCTGGAGGCGCGTTCCTGCCACTTCAGGCCGACGTCTTCCCTGACCGCGAGCACTTTGGGCGCATCTTCTACAACGAAGCACAGATGTCCGCACAGGGCATCCCTCAGATTGCCGCGGTCATGGGGTCCTGCACAGCCGGCGGCGCCTACATCCCCGCGATGGCCGACGAGACCGTCATCGTGCGTGGCAACGGCACTATCTTCCTGGCCGGTCCGCCACTCGTGAAGGCCGCGACCGGTGAAGAGGTGAGCGCCGAGGAGTTGGGCGGCGCGGACGTCCACTCGCGCCGGTCGGGTGTCACGGATCACTACGCACTCAACGATCTACACGCGCTCGCCATCGTGCGTTCCATCGCCAGCAATCTGAACCGGCGCAAGGAATACCCATGGGACGTCTTGCCGCCAGAACCGCCCAAATATGACCCGCGTGACCTCTACGGCATCATCCCGAGCGACCCTCGCAAGAGCTACGACGTGCGCGAGGTGATCGCTCGACTCGTGGACGGCAGCCGCTTCCACGAATTCAAGGAGCTTTACGGCACAACGCTGGTCTGCGGTTTCGCCCGGATTATGGGCTACCCGGTGGGGATCATCGCCAACAACGGAATCCTCTTCTCGGAGAGCGCGCTCAAAGCGGCGCACTTCGTGGAGCTCTGCTGCCAGCGCAAGACGCCGCTCATCTTCCTGCAGAACATCACCGGCTTCATGGTCGGCAAACAGTACGAAAGCGGCGGCATTGCCAAGGACGGCGCCAAGATGGTGATGGCCGTCGCCAACGCGCGGGTGCCTAAGTTCACGGTCATCATCGGCGGCAGCTTCGGTGCCGGCAACTACGGCATGTGTGGCCGCGCGTATAGTCCGCGCCAGCTCTGGATGTGGCCCAACGCGCGCATCTCGGTGATGGGCGGCGAGCAGGCCGCCAACACACTGCTGACTGTCCGCATGGACGGACTGGCGGCGCGCGGCAAAGGCATGTCGCTGGAGGAGCAGGACGCGTTCAAGGCGCCAATCCTCGCTAAGTACGAGGAGGAGGGCAGCCCCTACTACAGCACCGCACGACTCTGGGATGACGGCATTCTCGATCCAGTGGACACACGTACGACGCTGGCCCTTGGCATCGCCGCCGCGCTCAATGCGCCCATCCCCGAGACGAAGTTCGGCGT
>CAYYCB010000494.1:0-1629 GCA_964469715.1 uncultured Ktedonobacterales bacterium
CCGCCTTCCTTGACGCGACTGCCCATGGCGCCTACAATTCTTAACAGACCGGCGCGTCGGTTTGTTGAGAAGCGCACCGGCCGCGAGGCATAGACATGGGCAAAGGTGGCGAGAGAGCGATTAAGGGCGGTGGCGCGGACCACTCAGCCAGCGTTCGCGATAAGGAAGCGACACGCCAGCGCTTGCTGGATGGCGCGGAGCAGGTCTTCGCGGAGAAGGGGTATCACGGGGCGGTCGTAGAGGACATCGTTCGTGTCTCCGACAGCTCCAAAGGCGGTTTCTACTTCCACTTTCCTAACAAGCAAGCCATCTTCCTGGCGCTGATTGACGCGCTGGTGCCGAAGCTGACGCGCGCTGTCGAGCACGCTATCGAGACTGAGGCTGATCCAATTGCCCAGGTGGACGCGGCGTTGCGCACGGTGTTGGAGACCTTCGCCCGGCATCGCAAGCTGAGCAAGATCCTGCTGGTCGAGGCGGTAGGACTAGGGCATGGCTTCGACGACGCGCTGATGCGCGCTCGTGGTCACTTCGCCCACATGATCCAGGGCTACCTCGACAAGGCCGTTGAGGCCGGCGCTATCGCGCCATTCGACACAGAGCTGGCGTCGTGGGCCTGGTTCGGCGCCATCAACGAGATCGTCGTGCGCTGGCTGATAACGGGCCAGCCTAAACAACTCGAAAGCATCGTGCCGGGGCTGCGCGTGCTGCTGCTGCGATCTGTCGGTGGGGCCATCGCCGACGACGGCAGTTTAGCGTCGAATTCTTTGCCGGCGCAGTCCTAGAGGGTAACAATGAGCATCGTCGTCTCCGCCTCATCCTGGGCGCTTGAAGACATCCCGCGGGAGATTGCGGCTCCGTTCCTCGGCTCTCTGACCGAGGCGTCGCGGCACGCGAGGCGTCGCGGGCGCGGCGTGCTGGTGGCGTATTCTGTGCCGGTGCGCGCCGGCTCCCCGCTACACTTGCTCGCCGATGCGCGAGCGGCGGGCGTGAGCGATGCCTGGTATTTGGAGCGGCCGGCAGACGGCGTGGCGCATGTGGGAATCGGCGTGGCGGCGACCTTGACGGCGGACGGCCCAGGGTCACTGGAGCGGGTCGCCGGTGACTGGCGCGAGTTGGCGGCGGACGCCGTGTCGCGGTGTGATGGGCAGCTAGGAGAGGACGCCACTATCGGCGCGTTCGCCGGTTTCGCATTCGACGCTGAGGCGCCGGCGTCTGAGCTCTGGCGCGCGTTTCCCGACGCACTCGTTTCGGTCCCCAGGCTTCTTCTGAGATGGACTCCTGGCGGCGCAATGGCGACCGTTGCCGCAGTCGTGGGCCCTGAAGATGATCCGGGCGAGCAGGTCGAGCGCGTGCGCCGTGATCTCGAATGGCTGAGCGGCGGCGCCACTCGTGGAGAAACGCGTGA
The DNA here is from genome assembly GCA_964469715.1 of uncultured Ktedonobacterales bacterium. Lineage (GTDB taxonomy): Bacteria > Chloroflexota > Ktedonobacteria > Ktedonobacterales > JADMIN01 > CAWAWP01. The sequence goes on from CAYYCB010000494.1 coordinate 1,406, forward strand.
CGGCACAAACCATGTCACGCTTACAGACGACACGGGCGGTCAGCGGCTGGCGTTCGAGCGGTTGGTGGGAGCGGCGCGCGATCGCATTCAAGCGGGTGGGCTGCGAAAGGTTGTGGTGGCGCGCAGCGCCGATGTTGTGGCGTCGCGGCCAATCGACCCGCTAGCGGCCGTGGAGCGGTTGCGGCGAGAGCAGCCTACGGCGATGGTGTTTGCCGTGCAGCGGG
>CAYYCB010000495.1:0-1628 GCA_964469715.1 uncultured Ktedonobacterales bacterium
GCCGCGATGGAGGATCAACCACCACTGCCGCGTCCCCTCCTTACCCCGCGCGCACCAGCCGCCAGCACTCGCGCGCGATCATCCAATCCTCTTTCGTGGCGACGATCAGCGCCGCGATACGCGAATCCGGCGTCGAGATGACCGTATCGCTGGGAGACGCGGCGTTGCGTTCCGCGTCCACCCGCAGGCCCGCGAACGCCAGCGCCTCGCAGGCCCCTGCGCGTACCTCCGGCGAATGCTCCCCCACGCCGCCGGCGAACACGACAGCGTCCGCGCCGCCGAGGACCGCCACCATCGCGCCGAGCAGTCGCCGCAGCCGATGCACGTACACGTCGAAGGCCAGCGCCGCCCGCGTGTCGCCCTTCTTTCGCGCCGCCAGCACCTCGCGCAGATCGCTCGAAACGCCCGACACGCCTAGCAGGCCCGAGCGATGATTGAGCGCGTCGTCGATCTGGTCAGCCGTCGCGCCGTCCTCACGCATCAGATACGTCAGAATGCCCGGATCAACCGACCCCGACCGGCTGCCCATCATCAGCCCGTCCAGCGGCGTGAATCCCATCGTCGTATCCACGCTCTGCCCGCCGCGAATCGCCGCCAACGAGCAGCCGTTGCCCAAATGGCACGTCACCAACCTGAGCGCGTTGAGGTCGCGCCCGAGGATGCGCGCCGCCCGCTCGGCGCAATACTGATGGCTGATTCCGTGAAAGCCGTAGCGCCGAATGCCGCGTTCATACCACGCATAGGGACCGGGATACACCTGCGCCGCTTCGGGCAGGTGGGCATGAAATGCCGTGTCGAAGACCGCCACCTGTGGTACGCCGGGCAGCGCGCGTTTCACCGCCTCGATCCCCGCCAGATTCTCCGGATTGTGCAGCGGCGCGAACGCCGCGTAGGCGCGGATGTCGTCCTCCACCTGCGGCGTCACCACCGCGCTCGCGCCATATTTCGGCCCGCCGTGTACCACCCTATGCCCCACCGCCGTGACCTCCGCCGGCCCCGCGACCACCCGTGTTGGACCTTCCCACAGCGCCGGCAGCAACTGCGCCACCAGCTCGTCGCGGCTGCTCGCCGCGTACTCATGCTCCAGCGACGCGCCCGCGCTCGTCCTCACCGCCAGCTTCACCTTCGAGCGCTCGCTCCACTCCGCGTTCGCCTCCCATATCGGCCTTGGCGCTTCCTCCGGCAGTGCATCGCCCAGTCGGTAGAGCGCCGCCTTCTGGCTGCTCGATCCCGCATTGAGAACCAAAATCGTCTTGTCCATGCCGCTCTCGCTCCCGGTCGCTGACGATCTCTCAGGCAGAATCTACCTCCGCGCCTCCGTAGCTACGACGGGAGCCCGCTGGCGCGTACTACCGATTCCGCCTCGGCTCTTGCCACCTGGCCGCGCCTCCGCGTCGGGAGTACCCACGGGCTTCAGCCCGCCTCGCGCCCTGCTCAGGCCCCTTGAGCGCCGCGACCGCAAGCCACAACTGCCCAACCGGACGTGGTGTTGGCCACCATAGGATTTCAGCCTATCATCGTCCTGCTCTGGCACATTCATTGCCGCGCCGGCAAGCGCTGCTCTCCCACACGGATTCCGTCTCATACCGATTGCGTCTGGGTCGTTGGCATATCGTGAGAGCTTCAGC
>CAYYCB010000496.1:0-1610 GCA_964469715.1 uncultured Ktedonobacterales bacterium
ACCCCGGCCCAGTTCCGCCAGCAGTTCGCGCCGTCGCAGGCGCAAGTTGGCGAGGTGCAGGCGTGGCTCAAGAGCCAGGGCTTCACCGTCGAATACACTCCGACCAACAACCATTACGTCTCGGCGGAAGGCACGGTGGCGCAGGCCCAGGCGGCGTTCGGCGCCCAATTCGGCATGTATAGTGTCCAGGGTTTGACCCTGCGCTCGCCCTCCACTGACGTCACCATCCCGTCTTCACTATCGGGGATCGTCAGCGGCGTGGTGGGACTGGATGACAGCGCCCAGTTCGTCTTCACCAACCATACCACCGGCGATGCGCCTCCACCGAGCGCCTTCGTGAACGCGACTCCGTGCTCGACTTACTGGGCGCAGCAATCGGCGACCACGTTCCCCGACCCCTACGGATCGGATGCGCTGCCCTATGTGCCCTGCGGTTACACGCCTCAGCAGGTCAAGGGCGCGTATGGCATCGCCAGCTCTCCGTACGACGGTAGCGGCCAGACGGTGGCTATCATCGACGCCTATGCCTCGCCGACCATCGCGCAGGATGTCGATCAGTGGTCGGCGAATCGCGGCGTGCCGAAGATGCAAGGCAATCAGCTCACGCAGGTCGTGGCTCCAGGCACCTATAACCATCCCGAGCGTGGCATGAAGCAGGACCCCCAGGGCTGGTACGGCGAGGAGACGCTGGACGTCGAGGCCGTGCACGGCATGGCGCCGGGCGCTAACATCGTCTTCGTGGGCGCGCCGAACAATTTCCAAGATCTCGACGCGGCCCTCAACCACGTCGTTGATAAGGGCCTGGCGCAGATCGTCAGCAATTCGTACGGCTGGAATACCGAGCTGCTGCCTAATGGTTTCATCAAGCCCTATGAGGACACCATCCTGCAGGGCACCGTCGAGGGCATCGGCATCTACTTCTCGTCGGGCGACAACAGCGATGAATCGCTGGTCAACGGGTATGCCAGTGCCGATTGGCCGGCCTCAAGCCCGTTCGTGACCGCGGTCGGCGGCACCAGCCTGGCGGTCGGCGCGAACAACGACTACCTCTTCGAGACCGGCTGGGGTACGGCGAAGTCCGTTTGGAAGAACGGCGGCTGGTCACCCGCGCCCCCAGGCTATTGGGTCTACGGAGCCGGTGGCGGTGTCAGCCGCATCTTCGCTGAGCCGTCCTACCAGCAGGGCGTTGTGCCCGATTCCGTCTTCGCGGCCCAGGGACGCACCGGGCGCGCGGTGCCGGACATCTCGGCCATTGCCGATCCGAACACTGGCTATCTGATCGGTGAGACGCAGACCTTCCCCGACGGCAGCGTCAGGTACTCCGAGTATCGAATCGGCGGCACCAGCCTGTCGTGTCCCATCACCGCGGGCATCATGGCGCTGGCCGATCAGGCGGCTGGCCATCCCCATGGATTCGCCAACCCCGTGTTCTACAGCCTCGCCGGCTCCTCCGCCTACCGCGACATCGTCGACCCGCCCTCAACGGTGGCGGTCGTGCGGGTGGACTACATCAACGGCGTGGACGCGACCAATGGGCTGAAGTACTCCTTGCGGACCATGAATCAGACGCTCAGCCTGCAAACGACGCCGGGTTACGACGACGTGACAGG
>CAYYCB010000497.1:0-1599 GCA_964469715.1 uncultured Ktedonobacterales bacterium
CCTCCAGCGCCTACCATCACTGTCAACGAATGTCGTCGTCCGGGGTCAGCCCCGGCCAAGATAGTGAGGTATGGCCCTATGGCGTCCTCCGCTACCGCCGCTCACGCCGCTCTCGTCACCGGCGCGTCTCGCGGCCTGGGCCGTGCGCTCGCCCGCGGCCTCGCCGCCGCCGGCTGGGCGCTCCTGCTCGACGGGCGCGACCCTGCAACTCTTGAATCTATCCGCGTAGAGCTGGCCGATCAGACCCACGTGATCGCCATTCCCGGCGACGTCACCGATGCGCGCCATCGTGCCGCCCTAGCGGACGCCGCGCACGCGCTGGGCGGCCTCGACGCCGTCGTCAACAACGCCAGCGAGCTCGGCCCCAGTCCACAGCCGGCGCTACTCGACTATCCGCTCGACGTGCTGGAGCAGGTCTATCGCGCTAACGTCGTCGCGCCGCTCGGCGTGCTCCAGGCAGTGCGGCATGCGCTCAAGCGCGGCGCGCGCATCCTCAACATCACCAGCGACGCCGGCGTCGAGCCTTACCCCGGTTGGGGTGGCTACGGCTCCAGCAAGGCGGCGCTCGAACAGCTTTCGCACATCCTCGCCGCCGAGCAACCCGACTGGCGCGTCTACTGGGTGGACCCTGGCGACATGCGGACGGATATGCACCAGGCCGCTTTCCCCGGCGAGGACATCAGCGACCGTCCCCTGCCGGAGGTGAGCGTCCCTGGCCTGCTTGCCCTCCTCACGGGCGACTTCCCTAGCGGACGCTACCAGGCCAGGGCACTCCCTGCCTCGCCGTCCAGCTCGGGCGCGGAGGAGCCGGAGCGCGGCGTGCGCGAGCTGCGCGTCGCCCTCACCGTGGATGACTTCGAGCGCGCCCTTCGCCTCTATCGCGATGGTTTCGGCCTGGACGTGGTGAAGGAATGGGACTCGCCTGAGGGGCGTGGCGTGGTGCTCGCCGCCGGTCGGGGTACCGTCGAGCTGCTGGATGCCGCCGATTCCGCCTACACCGACAAAGTTGAGGCTGGCCGCCGCATCTCAGGCCCCGTCCGCCTCGCATTCGAGGTCGCCGACGTTCGCGCGACGGCCGAGGCGCTCCAGGCGCACGGCGCCACTGCCGTCCGCGGGCCGATCCACACGACATGGGGCGACCTCAATCAGAGGCTCCAGGCGCCCGATCCCGGCCCAGACGGCATGCAGCTCTCCCTCTTCCAGCTCACTCCATCGGACGACGAGTCAGCCGGCACATAGCGGAGGCGTTCCGCCTCCTCCAACGCCTCGACTCGGCAGGAGGGCATCAGATGATCCATCCCGATATGTTCCAGCGGCTCACCGAGCCCCATCGCGCCGAGCTGCTGCGCGAAGCCGAACAGGCGCGTCTCGCACATCTCGCCGCACTGCAGGCGCGTGATTCCTGGTGGCGCAGCCATGTCGCGCTCGGCCTCGCGCAAGCGCTCGTCACCGCGGGGACGCGGCTCCAACAGCACTATCGCCCTGTTGCGAATGAATGCGTCACCTGCTGACATTGGCCGCCCGGATGGGATGTGTGCCGCCATAAGGCCGAGGCAGTTCCATTCCAAGGAGGCCGCCCTGGCATTCGCGGGGCGCATC
>CAYYCB010000498.1:0-1595 GCA_964469715.1 uncultured Ktedonobacterales bacterium
TCTGATCGCGGGCGAGCTGCGGCGGGAACTCGACCAGCAGGTCGTGCAGGATCTCCCGCCCAACCGACGTCAAGCGGTAGATGTGGCGGTCGGGCTTGCCCTGCTGACGCTCCACCTCCCGCTCGACAGCGCCCATCTCCTCGAAGCGGCGCAGCGCCGGATACAGCACGCCATTGTTCAGCGTGAGCTCTCCGCCGAGCACCTGCTGCAAAGTCTTCTTGATCTCGTAGCCATGTCGCGGCTGCAAAGAGAGGTTGGCGAGGATGAGGATATCAAGGTACATATGGCCCCTCTTCTAAGTATTTTTGACATAGGATGAATTGACATGAGTATTTCTAACCTATTGTGCTGGACGTGGCAAGGGGTTTGGGCAGATCTGGGGAACTCGTACGGCGTGCGAGACGGCGGGGTGGGGCTATCGCGCGGTGACGGGGTAGTAGAAGACGGCGTAGCCGGCGACGACGGCGGAGGTATAGCCAGCGAAACGCGGATCGCCTGCGGCGATGCGGGCGGCGAGCTGGCGCGACACAGAGGGATCCACCTCGCCGGTGGTGAGGTCGAAGACATAGGCGGGGTGTGGCACGGCGGCTACCTCTGCTGCATAGGCGGGCATGGGATTGAAGCCAGCCTTGAGTGCATCGTGGTCATCCACCACGGCGCAGGTGAGGCGTTCGGCGGAATCGAACATCAGCCTATGGCAGACCCACCACGTCGTAGTGAAGCGTGTCGCGCCGTGGGCTTCGAGGAACGCGATCAGCCGCACGTCGCGCTCCCCCGCCGGCACACCATAGCGGTCGCGATTCGCAGTCTCGCCGAAGGCCGCGCCCGCTCCAACCATCCCGACCACGACCAGCGCCGCCAGCAGTATTGTTAAGAGGAAGGCTCCAGGCGGAACGGCCCTGCTGAATTGTGCGCGTCCCGCCGCACACACTCTCACCCACTGCCACACTCGATACACCGCCCGCCACAGGGGATCAGCAAGCAGCGGCATGCAGACCCAGACGCCGACGAGGTAGCGTGGAGCGGTGTCCACATAGACGTACGAAGCGCGCGAGAGCGCGTATTGAGCCACGGTCAGTCCACCTGCCACCACCAGCATCGCCCGGCCCCACCAGCGAGCATCGAAACAGGCGGCAGAGCAGGTATCGACGCTTGAGTCGACGGGCGGCGCCACGAAAGGCGTGCCGGCTCCCGCTCGGTGCGCTGCCCACGCGGCTCGCACGCCGCGCACAAGAGGCAAGACGGCGGCCAGCCAGCAACCGGCGAGAAACGCCGTGAAAACCGTCCCCACGAGCGCGCCGGCCAGCGCAGCGCCAGAGGTTGGATGGCTCAGCGGCGACGGCCAGAGAGGACAACCGCACACGGTGCGGCTGCCGAACATGCTGGGCAGGCCGAAAAACAGCGTCGCTGCGACCTGTTGGCCGAGAACAACCAGTGCGCCAAGTGGGCCAGGCGATGGACCAGATCCGGCCGTGCTAGAGGCCGCGAGGGCCTCGCGGAAGACCGCGCCCCCAGACGTGACCGCCGCAGCAAGGAACGACGCCATCCCGACGAGCGCCCCAGTCGTCACGATGGCCAGCTCTCGCAGAAGTTGC
>CAYYCB010000499.1:0-1575 GCA_964469715.1 uncultured Ktedonobacterales bacterium
TTCCCAAGCGCGCTCGCGGGATCGCCGATGTAGTGAAACAGCTTCCCACCGCTCCGCAGCACTCGATACACCTGACGGTAGAAGGCGGCTGAATACAGCTCGCCAGCCAGGCTCAGCGTCGGTGGATCATGCAGCACGCGGTTGAATGAGCCATCGGGAAACGCCTCAATCTCCTCGAAGACGTCCCCCACGACCTGCGTAATCTTGGGATTCTCGAATAGCCCGCGTGACCAGGGATTCTGACGCGCCACCTCCAGCCCCGCCGGGTCAAGCTCCACCGTCACCACCCGGCTTGCCGTCTTTGCCGCCTCGATTGCCGTGTATCCCAGCCCCGTCGCCGTATCGAGCACGTCGCCCAGAATCGGCGCCGCCGCGGCCACCTTGGCCCGCGTGTCCGCATACGGGTCCGTATCCTTGATGCGATGCATCGGGAACCCCGCGACCAGCATCGTCGGCGCTCCCGCCGTCGGCATCAGGCTCCGCAGCCAGTTCGTCGTCTCCGAGAACACGCGGATCGGCAGCGCCTCGCCGCCCTCCACCACGAAGCACTGATTCTCTGCCCGCTCGATCCGCTCCACCTCAGTCCACGCGAGCGTCTGCCCGTCCGGAAGCGCAATGCCCGCCGCCGTCAGCCCAACCTCCGTAGTTGAGAGCCCCAGGTCGAGCGACGTGGTCGTGTTGGCCCGGCCAGCTTGGCGCGCGGCGAGCAACCCCTTCGTCTGATAGTGCGAGAGAACCATCGGATACGGCATGCCCGCCCCGCCCTCTAGTTCCCCGTCCACGCCGGCTGGCGCTTCTCCAAAAAGGCGCACATCCCCTCCTGCGCGTCGGCGGCCAGCGAGTTCATCGTCATAACCTCTTTGGCGTAGGCGTAGGCCTTCGGCTGGTCGAGGTCGATCTGTGCGTAGAACGCCTGCTTGCCCAGCGCGATCGTCAGCGGACTCGCGTTCGCCACCTGCAACGCCATCTCGCGCGCCGCCTCGTCCAGTTGCCCATCCGGCACGACCACGTTCACAAGTCCCCACTCTGCCGCCGTCTGCGCGTTGATGGGTTGTCCCGTCAGCAGCATCTGCAAGGCGCGCTTGCGTCCCACCGCGCGGCTCAGAGCCACCATCGGCGTCGTGCAAAAGAGCCCGATCTTCACGCCTGGCGTGGCGAACTTCGCCTCCTCAGAGGCCACCGCCAAATCACACGTCGCCACGAGCTGGCACCCCGCCGCCGTCGCCATCCGGCTCACCTTGGCGATCACCGGCTGCGGAATGCTCTGGATCAGCGTCATCAGCTCCGTGCAGACGTCGAAGACCTGGCGGTTATGCACAATGCCCTCGCCCACCATCTCGCGCAGGTCATGCCCCGCCGAGAACGCCGGCCCGTTCGCTGCCAGCACAATCGCGCGCACATCCTTGTCGGCGCCCAGTTCCCTGAATGCGTGGATTAGCTCGGTCATCATCGGCGTGGAGAGAGCGTTACGGCGATTCGGCTGATTCAGCGTCACCGTGGCCAGCGGCGCCTCGCGCTCCACCAGGATGCACTCATAGCTCATCTCAGCGGCTCCCCTCTCTCATCGGCGAAACA
>CAYYCB010000500.1:0-1570 GCA_964469715.1 uncultured Ktedonobacterales bacterium
CGGATACCGTCTCACGCGCCGACGCGCTCGATCCGCGCCCCGAGGCCGCGCAGCTTGAGGTAGAGATTGTCATAGCCGCGCTCGATGTGCTCGATGCCCCACACACGCGACGTGCCGGTGGCGCAGAGCGCGGCAAGCAGGTACGATGCGCCCGCGCGGATGTCGGGCATCGTCAGGTCGGCGGCACGTAACGGGGTCGGCCCGCGCACCACGCAGCTATGCAAGAAATCCTGCTCGCGGAAACGGCACTCTAGCTCACCAAGGCACTTCGTATAGAGGCCCGTGTCCGCGCCCATGCGGTTCAGCTCATACGTATAGCCGAAGCGGTCGTTGAAGATCGTCTCGTGGATCACCGACATGCCCCGCGCCTGCGTCAGCAGAACCGTGAACGGCTGCTGCCAGTCCGTCATGAAACCGGGATGCACGTCCGTCTCCAGGGCGATGGAACGCGGCGGCTGGTCGCCCCCGAAGAAGCGAATGGCGTCCTCCTCCACGCTGAAGTCAAGGCCGACGCGATAGAGCGTATTGAGGAATGTCAGCAGCGTCCCCTGGTCCGCGCCCACCAGGCGCACGTCGCCGTGCGTGAGGTACGCGGCGATGGCCAGCGAGACGGCCTCGTTGCGGTCGGAGAGAATGCGATGCTCTGCGCCGTGCAGCCGGTCCACGCCCTCGATCACGATCTTGCGGTCCACCCGCTGCTCGATGATCGCCCCCATCTTCTGCAAGAACTTGATGAGGTCCAGAATCTCCGGCTCTATGGCGGCGTTCTTGATGACCGTGATGCCCTTGGCCAGCGTCGCCGCGATGAGCACTGTCTCGGTCGCCATCACACTGGGGAACGGCAGCTCGATGGTGACACCTTTGAGGCCCGCCGTGTGGAAGTAGTAGAGCCCGTCGCGGTCCTCCACGACGGCGCCCATCTGCTGCAAGCCAAGCAAGTGATAATCAATGGGACGTGGGCCGATGCGGTCGCCGCCCGGCTGGGGAATGGTCGCCCGCCCGGTCCGGTGGAGCATCGGGCCGACGGTGAGGACGGCCAGCCGGTTCTTCTTGCCCAGGTCCAGCGGCACGACGGTCGAGGTCATCTGCCGCGTCTGCAACGACACACTGGTGTCGCCCGTCCACTCGACCTCCGCCCCCAGCGCGTGCATCACCTGTTCCGTGATGGTGACGTCGCCGAGATTGCAGGGCGTATTGTGGAGGGTGCAGCGATCCTCGGTGAGCAGCGAGGACACCATCAGCTTGGTGGCGGCATTCTTCGCGCCGCTCAGATGCACCTCGCCGCGCAGCGGCGCCCCGCCCTCGATGACGTAGTGAACCTCATCGCTGACCTGCCAGGTCTCAGGCAGCGACTCCACCTCGCTCCCCTGAGCGGCCGGACTCTTCCTTGCCCCCGCAGGACGGCGCCCGTTGCTAGAGCTTCCGGTGCTCGGTGTCGTGCGATCCTCGCGCATACCGCCATCCCTTACTTTCCCCAGAGCCAGAGGACACGTCATGCCCCCGAGGCAGGATAGCCCGCCATCTGATGGGCTGTCAAACCCGCCGGGACGGCGAGGCCGGCGGGTCCAGA
>CAYYCB010000501.1:0-1567 GCA_964469715.1 uncultured Ktedonobacterales bacterium
CACTTGAGGGCGCGATCCGCGTATACGACGTTGTGGAATGGGGCACATTTCCGCTACACGCGGACCGAAGGAAAATGATGCATGCCGTCTGCGCCAACCGCAACGACGCCGACCTGGGGACCGCTCGCCGCGCGACTCGACCGCCTTCCACTGATCCTCTGCGGGCCGATCCTGCGGCGGACGGAACCGCGACAGGTGACGGTCTGGGTCGCGCTGCAGGAGCCGCGGCGGGTGACGCTGCGCATCTACGCGCGGGACACGACGACGGGCACGCTCGCGGAGCGGGTGGTGGGATCGCGCCCGACGGTGCGGCTGGGCGAGCGGCTGCACATCGCGGCGGTGACGGCGCGGGCAACGGAGGGAACGCCACCTCTAGAGGCAGGCGTGATCTACTGCTATGACCTCGGCTTCGCGGACGTTGAAGCTGAGGGCGACGCGCCAGAAGGGGATGTGCCGGGCCTGCTCTCGCCGCACATACTCGTAGGCGACCCGGCGACGGCGAGCGATGAAGAGCGTCTGATCTATCACGGACTGCCGCTACCGTCTTTCGTGCTGCCAGCGGTGGAACTGACGCAGGCGCGCATCTTCCACGGCTCGTGCCGCAAGCCGCACGGCGTCGGGCGCGACGCGCTGGCAACACTCGATCTCGCGCTGGCAGAGGCGGCTCTCGACTCGGCACGACGCCCACAGCAGCTCTACCTCACCGGCGACCAGATCTACGCGGACGACGTGGCGGGTCCGCTCTTGCCGTCGCTGACGGATGCGGGCGCGACGCTGGTGGGGGCCGAGCCGCTTCCGGAGGTGCCGCCGGGGCTGCATCTGGTCGCGCCGACGCGCCGCGCATGGGTGATCCATGAGCTAGCGCGATTCACCACGAGCACGCCCGAGAACCACCTGCTGACACGCGGCGAATACCTGGCGATGTACCTCTTCGCATGGTCAGACGTGCTCTGGCCCGACGCGCCGCCATCCGTCGAGGAGCTGTGGCGCTCGTTCCCCGAGACGCGGCCGGAGGCGGGCGAGGCGACGGAGAAGGCGCTGGCGCGCTGGCGGCTGGAGATGGGCGAGCTTGAGGACTTCCGCGCGACGCTACCACAGGCACGGAGGGCGCTGGCGAACATCCCGACTTATATGGTCTGCGACGATCACGACGTGACCGACGATTGGTATCTCGACGGCGCATGGTGCGCCAACGTGCTCGGCAGCCCGCTCGGCCGGCGCATTGTGCGTAACGCGCTCTATGCCTACGCGCTCTGCCAGGGCTGGGGCAACGACCCCGACCAGTTCGACGGTCCCAACGGCACAGCGTTCCTCGCGGCTGTGGATCGCTGGCATGGCGACGAGGCGAGCACGGAGGCGGCGCTGCTGGCGGAATGCCTGATGCCGCCGGAAACGTTCTCGGGCGTGGGCTCACTGCCGCGGGGCGAACGGGCGTTGCGCTGGCACTTTACGGTGGAGACGCCAGCCTATCGCATGCTCGTGCTCGATGCGCGCACTCGCCGGATCTACGACCAGCCGCACGCCGCGCCCGGCCTGCTCGCGGACGACGCCATCGCGGAGCAGATCG
>CAYYCB010000502.1:0-1563 GCA_964469715.1 uncultured Ktedonobacterales bacterium
CTTCAGAGGGGCATGGTATACACGAAGAAAGCGCCTACATCTCCAACAGCATTGCGGCCCCACTCGCACGCACCGCCGCGTGCAACACCCCCCAAACCTCCCTGCCTACGCGCTCTGGGCGCCCTTCTCTCGTCTTCACCGTTATCACTGCCCACCACTCGAACCGCCGCGCCATGCTCATCCGCGCGGCTCCCCGTTTGAAAGGAGCACAGGCGTCGCACCGCTCGCGCCTGCCATCCCCCGCCTCACGGCCCGAGCCTCCCCCTCCGAACGGCGCCTGGGAACCTATGACGATGAACATTACCGAACTTGAAACCAAGACATTAACCGAATTGCGCGACCTTGCCCGTGACCTCGACCTCTCCGGATACAGCGCGCTCAAGAAACACGACTTGATCTTCCGGCTGCTCCAAGCCGACACCGAGCGCCAGGGCTTCCTCTTCGGCAGTGGCGTGCTCGAAATCGTCGAAGAAGGCTTCGGCTTCCTCCGCAACGAAAAGCTGCATCCCGGCCCCAAAGACGTCTACGTCTCGCAGACCCAGATTCGCCGCTTCGCCTTGCGCACCGGCGACCTGCTCTCCGGCCAGGTGCGCCCGCCCAAAGAGAACGAGAAATACTACAGCCTCCTCCGCGTCGAAGCCGTCAACGGCATCGACCCAGAGGCATCCAAGCGCCGCCCCTCCTTCGACAACCTCACCCCGGTCTTCCCCAAGGGCATCTACCGCATGGAGACCGACCCGCAGACCGTCGCCACCCGCCTCGTAGACCTCATCGCCCCCATCGGGCACGGCCAGCGCGGGCTGATCGTCGCGCCGCCCAAGGCCGGCAAGACGCTGCTGCTCAAGGCCATCGCCAACGCCTTCACCGCCAACTACCCCGACGTCGCGCTGATGATGGCCCTCATCGGCGAGCGCCCCGAAGAAGTCACCGACATGCGCCGGGGCGTCAAGGCCGAGATCTACAGTTCCACCTTCGATGAGCCCTCCGACCGCCACGGCCGCGTCGCGGAGATCGCTCTTGAGCGCGCCAAGCGCCTGGTAGAGAGCGGGCGCGACGTCGTGCTCCTGCTCGACAGCATCACCCGCCTCACCCGCGCCTACAACCTCGCCATCCCCCAGAGCGGGCGCACCCTCTCCGGTGGACTCGACCCCGCCGCCATCAACCCGGCGCGGCGCTTCATCGGCGCGGCCCGCAACGTGGAGGAAGGCGGCAGCCTCACCATCATCGCCACCGTGCTGGTCGACACGAACAGCCGCATGGACGACGTCATCTTCGAGGAATTCAAAGGCACCGGCAACATGGAGCTCACGCTAGACCGCAAGCTCTCCGAGCGCCGCGTCTTCCCCGCCATCGACATCACCCGCTCCAGCACACGCCGCGAAGAGCTCCTGCTCGACGAATGGACCCTCCGCGCCGTGGTCGTCCTGCGTCGCATGTTCGCCACCCTCTCCGAGCAAGAGAAGGACAGCGTCGACGCCATGGACCGCCTCATCCAGCAGATCCGCAAGACCTCCAGCAACCAGGAGTTCGTCACGAACCTCCTCAAGACCATGGCGGAGTAGC
>CAYYCB010000503.1:0-1558 GCA_964469715.1 uncultured Ktedonobacterales bacterium
TGGCGGTCGAGTGTGGTGGGCGAGGTACCGTTGCGCCTGGCTAGCGGGCGGAGGCGGCTGCTTGCGGCGTATGCCGCGCCTCCTCGTCTTCGCGCTCGTCAGCCATAGTGATGAGGCGGGCGCCGCGCTGCCACGTCAGGTAGGCCCAGGCCCACTGGAACATGACGATGGCGCGGTTGCGGAAGCCGATGAGGTAGAGGATGTGGACGCCGGCCCAGATGAGCCAGCCGAGCAGGCCGGTGAAGTTGAGCCGCCAGATGTGGCCGACGGCGTAGGTGCGGCCCACGGTGGCGAGGGTGCCCTTGTCGAAGTAGCGGAAGGGTCCAGGGGTGGACTCGCCGCGCACGCGCGCCTCGATGACGCGGGCGGCGTAGGCGCCCTCTTGCAGGGCGACGGGCGCGACGCCGGGGAGCGGCTTGCCTTCTTGCTTGGCGCCGGCGGTGTCGCCGAGGACGAAGATCTCGGGATGGCCGGGGACGGTGAGATCCGCCTCTACGGGGACTCGGCCCGCACGGTCCGTGGTGACGCCGAGCCACTTTCCGGCCGGCGAGGCCTGGACGCCAGCGGCCCAGATTATGGTATGCGCGGGGAGGTCTTCGCCATCGATCGTGACGCCACGCTCATCCACACTTTTGACCGGAGCGCTGGTGCGGACTTCGACACCCATCCGCTTGAGTTGGCGCTGCGCGTCTTCGCCAAGCGCATCGGGGAAGGCTCCCAGCAAGTGGGGCGTCGCCTCGATCAGGACGATGCGCGTGTGGGTGGGGTCAATGTGACGGAAGTCGCGCTTGATTGCTTTGTGGGCCAGCTCGGCGATGGCGCCGGCCATCTCGACGCCGGTGGGGCCGCCACCCACGATGACGAAGGTGAGCAGCGCACGGCGGCGCTCGGGGTCGGACTCTTGCTCGGCGGCCTCGAAGGAGAGGAGGATTTTGCGACGCAAGGCAGTGGCGTCGTCGAGCGACTTGAGGCTAGGGGCGAAGCGCGCCCATTCGTCGTGGCCGAAGTAGCTCTGGCCAGCGCCGGTGGCGATGATGAGGTAATCGTAAGGCACGACGCCATCGCCCGCACCGGCGCGGGAGCGCACGCGCACCTGACGCGCCGCGACATCCACATCCGTCACCTCCGCGAGCAGCACGTCGGCGTTGCGCTGGTGGCGCAAGACCCCACGGATGGGGGTGGCGATATCGGCGGGGCTAAGCTCGGCGGTGGCGACCTGATAGAGCAGCGGCTGGAAGAGGTGGTGGTTCCTGCGATCGATGAGCGTGACATGGACGGGAGCGTCGCGCAGACCACGCGCGGCGCGGAGTCCGGCGAACCCACCGCCGACGATCACGACGCTAGGGGTCATTGTGGCAGAAGCAGCGCTGGTATGGCTCATGGTGGCCTACCTTTCCGAAGCGCTGGGCCGCCGCTGCGCCGCTGCCACCTCCAGTCGGCGGCAGGTGGGCGATCTGGCGGCCGTGAAGATCCATCTTCACATCTCTTGTCTCGCCGCCCATCCCGACATGACAGTCGCGGCGGCGAGACGCGCTCCGGTCAGATAGTAGTCCGCGGT
>CAYYCB010000504.1:0-1539 GCA_964469715.1 uncultured Ktedonobacterales bacterium
CCCTTGCCCGCGCTCGCCACGCTCCTCGTCATCGGGCCGACGTGGCGCCAGCGCCAGCAGCATTTCGCCCTCCTGCGGTGGCAATCCGACCGCCGCGCCTGGCTGCTCCGCGAGCGGGCGCTCTACCTCGCCGCGCTCCCGGCCAGTGATCGCGAACGCTTCCTCGCGGCGCTGGAGTCCGCGAAACCGTCTCGCGCGGATGCGACCGCAGGCCAGGCTTGACAGCACGCCGCACGCGGACCACACTACCCACGAGAGATCCGAGGGGAGGCCCGTCCATGCTCGAAACCGTGCGTATAGATGCCCTGCTGCTGGCAAACCACGTGGAGGTGGTCAACGGCCTGCTCTACGTGAGCGGCGGCGGCTGGACGGAGCATCGCCGGCCGGTGACGCCGCAGGGACCGGCGCTGAGCCATCTGGGTATCGGCGTCTGCGTGCTCGTCCCCTGGACCAGCACCAACGTCCCCCATACCATCACCATCCTCATCGAGGATGAAGACGCCACGGCGCTAATCAAGATCGACGGCCAGCTCAACGTCGGCCGCCCTCCCAATCTGGCCGCCGGCTCCGAACAGGCCGTGATGCTCGGCTTCCCCCTCAACGTCCAGTTCCCTCACGCCGGAGCCTACCGCGCCGTCGTCACGCTCGACGGCGACGGCGACTCGAAGCGCTGGGCGTTCCGCGTCTATGACCTGGCCATGCCTGGCACGAGCATGGCGCTCTAGGCACTCCTGGGCTGGACCCCGGCTCCCCTCATTCCATGGCGCTCCCTCCGCTCGAAACTGTGAAACCTGCCACTCGCCAAGCGCGGCCGCTTGTAGTAGCATAGGCGCGCTTGAACGTCGCTCGCCGGTTTCGCGTAGCGAGAGGAAAGGGCCTCATGCCGTCGAACAAACCCGTGCACCCGAAAGTCAAAGCGGCCAGGATGGCCACGCTCAGCATCGCCTGGGGCCTCGTCGCCGGCGTGGCCTACCTCGGGCTCATCAGCACCGCCGTCGCACAGCTCAAGGGCAATTTCCCCCAGTGGACGCCGCCAACATTCGACCCAGGCATTGTCAACACACCGGCCGCGCACGCCAATCCATCGCTCTCATCGCTGCACACTGTCGCCATCGCCGCCATCCCCTTCGCCATCATCGCCGTCATCGCGCTCGGCCTCTTCGCCCGGATACGGCCCACCGCACCGGCCCCCGCCGGACTGCTCATCGCCGCGGCCTGCCTCGGCCTGGCCGGCACCGTCCTCGTCTTCATCACCGTCGTCGTCAACAACACCGACACGCGCAACGGCTTCTTCGTGGCGGTCGTCACGATTGTGCTGGTGCCGGTGCTGCTGCGGGTGCAGCGCTTCATCCGCCGCTTCTATAATCGCGCTCCGGCGCTGGTGAGCCTGCTCTTCGGCGCGCTGCTGCTGGT
Source organism: uncultured Ktedonobacterales bacterium (assembly GCA_964469715.1). GTDB lineage: Bacteria > Chloroflexota > Ktedonobacteria > Ktedonobacterales > JADMIN01 > CAWAWP01. The sequence goes on from CAYYCB010000504.1 coordinate 1,414, forward strand.
CTACTTCATCTTCTCCAATAACGCCAGCATCTCCAGCATTGTCCTGAGCCAGCTCGACTATTGGCTGGCCCTCGCCGCCTTCGCCATCGCGCTCTACGCCGGCATCACCACCGTGCGCCACGGCGC
>CAYYCB010000505.1:0-1538 GCA_964469715.1 uncultured Ktedonobacterales bacterium
CGGATGCCCCGCCTTATAGAGCCACTGATCGAAGAAGCGTGCCAGGCTGCGCCCCGTCGCCTCCTCCATCGCCCGCTCGAAATCCGCCGTAATCACCTCGCGGCCCGCGTTGCGCCGCGTATAGAGTTGGATGCCGCGCCAGAACGGCTCCTCCCCGACAACCTGCCGCAGCATGTGCAACACGCTGCCCGCCTTCGCGTACGGGTGCGGATCGAACGTCTCGTCGGCGTTCTTGCGCGTCACGCCATAGACGATAGGACGCCGCCCCCGGCCGTCCGCCTCCAGATATTGCTGGTGCTCGTCGCGTATGCGCAGGCGGAACTCGTCCTCACCCTTGTCGTGCTGCCACCACACGTTCTCGAAGTAGGTGGCGAAGCCTTCCTTGAGCCACGTATGCGCCCAATCGCGAATCGCGATCAGGTCCCCGTGCCACTGATGCACCAGCTCGTGCGCCACCGTCGGCTCGGGACTGTAATCCAGACTGGCGCGCTCGTCCGCCAACAGTCGGTAGGTGTGCGTCGTGGCGCTGGCGTTCTCCATCGCGCCGAGATACTTTTCAACCACCACCTGGGCGTACTTGGGATACGGATAATCCACGCCGAAGCGCTCCGAATAGAACGCGATCATGCGCGGCGTATTGCCCATCATGCGCCGGCCGTCCTCCTCACGCCCTCGCGGCACGTAATAGGTGACCGGCACGTCGCGCCAGCGGTCGGGCAGCTCCGAGAACTCGCCGGCCACCAGCGTAACGAGATACGCGGGGAAGGGCACGTCCATGCGCCAGGCATACGTCTTGGTCCCGTCCGCGTTCTCCGCGACCCCCTCCGGCCGCCCGTTGGAGAGCACGAAATACCGGCCGGGAACCGTGGCGCGCAGACTCGTGGTCGCACGCTCATGCGGGAAGTCGTGGCACGGGAACCACCAGTGGTGATACATCGTCTCGCCGATGGTCCACGCCTGCGTGGGCAGCCCCGGATCGCCCGCGTCGGGCTTGACGAATGAGAAACCGGCACGCGGCGTGGCGCTGTAGCGCACCCGCACGCCGAACGTCTCACCGTGGCGATACGCCCTATCCAGCGCGACGTGCAGCTTCTCGTCCCCGGTCCAGAACGCCAGCGCCGCGTCGGAGCCCGCCAGCGTCACCGACTCCACCCGCAGCGCGGCGGCGTCGAACGCCACCTCGCGCACTTCCTCGAACAGCGCGGAGAACGTCGTCGTCACCGTCCCGCGAACGACCTCGGCATCGAAATCGAGCGTCAGGTCGAAATCCACGTGGAGCACGTCAGCGGGCCGGTCGGGCGCATAGAGCGTCGTGTCGCCGGGCAGCGCATACTCGGGATAGTCCTTGCCGCCCTCGGCAAGCAGCCGGGCGACCTCACGAGAGCCACAGCAGTACACGGAACAACTCCTCGCTGGTGAAAGTCAGACGGCGCGACAAGCGCACTCTTGAGACGCATCGCCATGCGCCTTCGCCCCGCCGCGAAGTGCGACAACCGCCTACCAAGTGTAGCGCCCATCGAACGGCACGGTCAATTTGC
>CAYYCB010000506.1:0-1531 GCA_964469715.1 uncultured Ktedonobacterales bacterium
CTTTCGAGTACGGACATGGCGCTCGTTCTCCTCCTGGCAGGGGCGCGAACACGCCGTCGTGGGCGCCCCTCGCAGGCGAGCATAGCACCGTGCGGCGTGACGACACAAGGCGGGCTTGGCATCCGGCTCTGGACGAGTCGGGGTAAGGCGGACGTGGAGCGCCATTGCGTCTACGTCAGAGCTTCGAGTAGTGTGAAGTCAGCCGGTCGCCTTACGCTTCCTGCTCGCCCTCGCGGTCGTTCTCGCTCTCTTCGAGTGGCAGAGGCGATGCCGGCTCTTCTGCGCGCTGCTCGCGGATCGTTCCGCCTTGAGGTGGCAGCGGCGCCCAGCCGATTCGTTCGGGCTGGTCCAGGTCGCGGATGTGCAGGTCGTCTCCATACCCCATCAGCCGCCAGTAGATCTCGCCCGTCTTGTCGCTTTGTTCGCGCCGCCAGTGGGTGATGGATGTGTTGCGTGTGTGCACGCGCGCAGGTGGTGGGGTAAGAGTTGGCATGTTGAAGAAGACGATGAGCGATGCGTCGATGACGCCGCCATGGCAAACGACCACGATTGTCTTGCCGTCGTGCTCACGCGCAATGCGGTCGAGCGCTTCCCCGGCGCGCAACATGAACTGCGCCCACGTCTCGCCACCTGGCGAGAGGGGGCGATATGGCTCCCTGCGAAAGTCGGGGAGGTGATCTTTGACATCAGCCCAAGGACGGCCATCGGCTTCGCCAGGGCGCTGCTCCTGCACCTCGTCGTCCCAGATGATCGGCAAGTCTAGCGCCGGCCGAATGGTCTCAGCGGTCTGGCGAGCGCGTTTGAGTGTGCTGGCGATGAGCACGTCAGCGGGAATCTCACGAGTAGCAAGAAGCCGGTCGCGCAGGCGCTCCGCTTGGCGCTTACCGTGATCGGTCAGCCCCTCGTCGCCCTTCATGCCGGCGACCACGGAGAACGGCGGCACGTTGCAGAATGCTTCTCCGTGGCGGATGAGATACAGGTTGGTGTGCAACTGGGTACCTTTCGATGATGGGACGCCGTGACGGCACCCGCGGAGGCGGGGCAGAGGAGATGGGGCATGGACTCCGGCAGAGACCCGGCCACCGCGGAGACGGTTCAGCCCCGTGGCCCCTCCGCCCGCTGTTTCATAGCTGTGAGTTTCTGCGTGCCGAGTCACTTTGGGCGGTTCTGCCGCTCATTGCCTTTCTGTCATTGTCCTGAGGCGAACGCCCCGTGCCGTTGCCAGGGGGCGAGGTAGCGGGCACAGATGGTGTGGCCTGCTCCGCTGGCTTCTTGCCCACCACGAGAGGTAGGATGTCGCGAAGCTGCTGTAGCCACGCGGCGGATTCAGCGGCGAAGTGGCGGCGCGGCAGGCGTACCTCACCGAGCGATGCACTGAAGTCATTGCGATATTTCTTGTAAAGTGTCACGCGGTCAGCATTCACTCCTCGTCGCAGCTTGAGGACGACCTGGCCGTCACGCGCCGCAATGGACTCGAAGTTCAGCCGGGCCGCCTCGGTCTTGAGCCGAACCAATGCGAGCAGGTTCGCCA
>CAYYCB010000507.1:0-1526 GCA_964469715.1 uncultured Ktedonobacterales bacterium
GAGGAGCGCGGCTACGTCGTCGCGCTGGATACGCACCTCACGACGGATTTGCTTGCCGAAGGCACCGTCCGCGACCTGACGCACCTGATCCAAGAGGTGCGAAAGCGCGCCGGACTCGCCATCGAGGACTCCATCGAGACGTGGCTGGCCACGGACGCCGAGCTGGCCGCCATCGTCCGCCGGCACGAGGGTTACATCAAAGACGAGACACTCTCGAACGTGCTGCGCGTGTCGGAGGGGGCGGACGGAGCGACGCCGGATGGGGCGTTCACGGAGGCGATTCCAGCGAATAAGCTGAGCGGCCACGATGTGACGGTGTCTGTGCGCAAGCGCTGAACCGCCGCAGAGGGAGCATCGCGCAATCTCAACTCTCGGGCGCCTGGTCAGACAGCCGGGCGCCCGAGAGCGTTACTCCGCTGCGGAAGCGTCCGCCTCCGCGGTTGTCGCCGTGCGCTTCTTCGCGCGCTCTCGACCGTTCTGAGCCTGCTCGGCCTCTATAATGCGGTCGAGCTCCTGGCGCATGGCCTGGATGTCGGGGTACGAGCGGTAGACGCTCGCGAAGCGGATGTAGGCGATGTCGTCGAGCTTGCGCAGGCGGTCCATCACCATCTCGCCGATGAGGCGGCTTTCGACCTCGGCCTGTCCAAGCTTGTAGAGCTCGCTCTCGATCTCCTCGACGATGTCCTCTATTTGCCCGACGGGGATGGGGCGCTTCTGGCAGGCCAGAATGAGGCCGGTCTGGATTTTCTCGCGCCTGAAGGATTCGCGCCGGCCGTCCCGCTTGACCACCATCAATTCGGGTAACACCACGCTCTCAACCGTGCTGAAGCGCTGGAAACAGCGCTCGCAGCGGCGCCGGCGGTGGATGGTGCCACCCTGGTCGCGCGAGTCCGTCACGCGCGACTCGTGGAATCCGCAATACGGGCACTTCATGGCGCTTGGGCTCCCTGTGCGCCGGCGATGAGGACGGGCGGCGCGCTTTCGGCCAGTATACCACAGCTTAGGCAAGGGGGCGATGTATTGATTGATTGGCTGGCATGGGCCGTGCGAGCGGGTGGGCCGCGATGTGTTGCCGCTGGCCGCCCATACGGCAAGGGAGCGAGGACGATGCCGACGACGAAGTGGTATGTGATCTCAGAGGCCATCGCCGATGGCGAGGCCGTCGAGCTCCACCGTGTTCGAGCGCAACGGCTGGATGACGAGCGCGTCGCCGATTCGGCGCGGGCCGAGGCGGAGGATTGGGCGCGCTCGTACAGCGACCAGGCAAATAAGCCGACGACGATTGACGCGGTCTGGGTGGACGAGAACGGCGACGCGGCCGGCGCCGAAATCGGCACGTTCTACTACGATCCCAACTTCCCCCAGCGCGATCCCCATCGGCAAGAAGGCTATTGACGCAGCTTGCCGTGCAGTGGTGGCGGTTACGCCGTCACGCCGATATACCGGCCGTGGTATAATCGCCACGTAAGCTCGGGGCCGTAGCTCAGGGGATAGAGCAGCGGTTTCCTAAACCGCGTGTCGGAGGT
>CAYYCB010000508.1:0-1519 GCA_964469715.1 uncultured Ktedonobacterales bacterium
TCTGGTTTTGCTATAGCATCCAGGTCGCCGCCTGATTCGGAGTTGCAGGGCGGCTTGTCGAGCGAGTGGTCGAGCTTGCGCAGCAGCGCCGCGAGCTGGCGATTCTCGGCGGGGGAGAGCGCGGCGAACATGCCGGCGATCTTATCCTCGTGAGCGGGGATGACCTGTGTGAAGAGCGCGCGGCCGGCGTCGGTCAGGTAGAGCCGGTTGGCGCGGCCGTCCTGGCGCCGGATGAGCAGGCCGCTCAGTGTCATGCGGTCGAGGAGCTGCGTGACGTTACCCTTGGTGACGAGCAGCTTGTCGGCTAGCTCCTGTTGCGTGATGCCCTCGGCGGCGCCGAGCTGCGCCAGGACATCGAATTGGGCGAGGCTGAGGCCATGGCAGCGCAGATGCGCCAGCAAGCGCCTATCCCCTTTGTGATAGGCGTGTACCAGGCGCATCCAGGTTACTACTGCTGCTCGGTTCATCGTCTCGCCTCTGCCGGCGCTATGCGTATCATTTGAATTCAGTTTATTACTAAACTATGGCAAAGTCAAGACGGGGCTCGCCATAAGTTGAGGCCCGCGGCGCGTCTGCGCATCGCGGGCCTCTGTTGGCTGATCGGAGGGGAGGCTAGAAGCGGATCTCGTCGGAGAGGAAGCGGGTCCACATCAGCACGACGGCGAGCCCGCCCATCAGGGTGAAGAAGGCGACGAAGCCACGGAAGCCTTCATCCACGCTCGGGTCGCGGTAGGGGAAGAAGAAGGCGATGGCGAGCCAGATGATTGTCGCCGAGATCGCCATGCCCACCTTCGTCGTCTCAGGCGAAGTGCGCCAGAAAAGCTGGACGAAGAGCCAGATGGCCGCGACGCCGCCGATCACGGCGTATCGGATGTAGCCGGCCTGAGCGTCGTCGAACGGGGTGGCGGGATTCTTGAGGCCCAAGGCGTTGATCTGCAGGAAGGGCACGACGAAGGCGAGCACGAAAAGCAGCGCAAGCGCCGCGCTGACCAGCGGCTTCGCGCTTCGGACGGAGGTCATACGGCGGTGGTCCTTTCCGGGCGGGAACGCGGGGATCGGTGGCGACTCTGGCCGTGAACAATTGAGATATGCTGGCGAGGCGTGAACGCCGTGTGCGCAGAACCGCCACTCGACTATTGTACCGGCTCGCTACCGACCACGCAACCCTGGGACGCGGGTGGTTCCGTCGCAATTCGTGGCGCGACCGCATCCTGGTTCATCCCTGGACCGGCACGATGCGCCAAGCGGCAACATCGAGCAAGCCGCGGTCAGTGATCTTGAGCTTTGGTACGACGCTGAGCGCAAGGAACGAGAGGAAGATGAAGGGCCGGGGCTGGCGCACGCCGAGCGTATCCACCGCACGCTCCAGGCGCTCTTCGGCGTGGGCTACCTCGGCGGCGGAGAGCGGCGAGACGAGTCCGCCGAGCGGCAGCGGTAGGCGCTCGACCACCGCGCCGCCGCGTGTGACCACAAGACCGCCCTGCATGCGCTCGATCTCGCGCACGGCCAGCGCCATGTC
>CAYYCB010000509.1:0-1514 GCA_964469715.1 uncultured Ktedonobacterales bacterium
CCCATGACGGAGGTGGTGAGCGGGGCGATGACCAGCGCCATGCCGAGGCTCATCATGACAATCGCGGGGAAGAAGGTGAGCCAGTAGCTGCCGCCGACGCTGGGTAAGGTGAAGAGAGCGAAGCCAACCGCCACGATGAGTGGCCCGACGATGAGCGGCAGACGCGCGCCGTAGCGCGGGACAAGCCCGCCGGCCCAGCGCGAGAGCGCGAAGACGATGATGGTGAACGGCAGGAACGAGGCGCCGGCCGCCACCGGCGAGTAGCCCTGCACCTGCTGCAAGTTGAACGGCAGGAAGTAGAGCGCGCCGCCGAGGGCGCCATAGAGAAACAGCGTGAGCAGATTGGCGCCAGCGAAGGTGCGCGAGCGGAAGAGGATCAGCGGCATCATCGGCGCCGCCGCTCGCCGCTCGACCGCGAGGAATCCGCCAAGCACGGCGATGCCCAGAACGATAGAGAACAGCACAGAAGGTGAGCCGAGGCCTAGCGTGCTCGACTCGATCAGGCCGAAGACCAGCGCGCCAAGGCCCAGCGTCGCCAGCGTGGCGCCGAGCCAGTCGAGCCGACCGCCAGCGGCCGCGCCGCGCGACTCGGGGACACGCCAGAAGGTGACGGCGAGCGTCACCGCGGCAATGGGCACGTTGATGAAGAAGGCCCAGCGCCACGAAGCCGTCTGAACAAGCCAGCCGCCGAAGACGGGACCTAGCGCGGAGGTGACGGTGGTGAAGGCAGACCAGGTGCCGATGGCGGGTCCGCGGCGCTTATCGTCGAAGGAGGCGCTGATGATAGCGAGGCTGCCCGGCACGAGCAGCGCCCCGCCGATACCCTGCAACGCCCGCGCGAGGATGAGCGTGAGGATGTTCGGGGCGAGGCCGCAGATCATGGACGCAACCGTGAAGAGAACAATGCCCATGGCGAAGATGCGGCGGCGTCCCAGCCGATCACCGAGCGAGCCGCCGACGAGGATGAGCGCGGCGAGGAAGAGCGCGTAGGCTTCGACCACCCACTGAACGTCGGCGGCGTTAGCGTGTAGCTCGCGCTGGATGGAGGGCAGCGCGACGTTGACGACGGTGCCGTCGATGAAGGAAAGGCTCGATCCAAGGATGGTGGCGACGAGCACCCACGGCCCGGCATCGGACGTACAAGGGGCCGATGCCGGGTGAGACAGAATCACGCCCTCGTCGCAAGGAGGTCGTGCGACGCTCGTCGACATGGAGGTGTCTCCGTTCGGCAAGAATGCTCCTCAACGGGTACTACAATCCAAATACACAATATGATACTGTCGTGTGGGCTACGTCGCTCGATTGGTTATCGGCGCAAGAGAGGCAGGAGCGCGCGCTTACACACAGAGGTTCACAGCCATATCATACGGAATCTGCGTGACGTTCAGTCCCGACCCGCCCTGCGCCGGCACATTCAGTGCCGCGACGGCACGATCAACCACCACCCCAGCGGATTCCATATCCTTACTCCATAACACATCGCCAGCGCATGCTTGGCCTCGGCAGTGTCACCT
>CAYYCB010000510.1:0-1508 GCA_964469715.1 uncultured Ktedonobacterales bacterium
CGATCACACTCCCAAACAATCCAGTGTCCTGCTGACCTACCACCCACAGTGTGGCTGCACGACGATCATACACCATATTGGCGGAGATTTCCCCATGGTTTTCCGTAGGTTTTGGGGTGACTTTTTCGCTTTATGGTAAGATTAGGCCACCCGCACTCATACAAGTGCTGCAAATTTGCAGCCTGACGACCGCTGTGCTCAATCGGCCAAACCGCAACCTCATTACGGGGGCCAACAGGGCCTTTGCGGGACGAAACGCGTGCAGCCTTCATGGGTCATTCTTGGAGGGAGACGCCGCGACGTGTTGGCTGCGCACGACCGGGGGCGGGCGTGGTATCATCCGCACCGGAGCCGGCCCATAGCAGCCTGCCGACCATCCACACCAGCCGCGAGCCGCCCCATGACCACACCCACCCCATCCGCCACCGGCCCGCACGCCGGCCAGCCCGTGTTCCACGCCTGCGCGTCGCTCGAAGCCGCCCGCGCCGCGCTCGTGCTGATCCACGGCCGCGGCGCCTCCGCAGCGGACATCCTCGCGCTCGGCGAAGAAGTCGCCGGGCCCGACGTCGCCCTGCTCGCGCCCCAGGCCGCCAACAATACGTGGTATCCATACCCCTTCCTCGCGCCGCTCGCGCAGAACGAGCCGTGGCTCTCCTCCGCGCTCTCGGTGGTACGCGCCACACTCGCCGCCGTCGAGGCCGCCGGCATTCCCGCCGAGCGCACCGTGCTCCTCGGCTTCTCGCAGGGCGGCTGTCTCACCCTCGAATACGCCGCGCGTCACGCCCGACGCTACGGTGGCATAGTCGGCCTCAGCGCCGGACTGATCGGTCCCGACGGCACGCCGCGCGACTACCCCGGCTCCCTCGGCGGCACGCCGGTCTTCCTCGGCTGCAGCGACGTGGACTTCCACATTCCCGCCGCCCGCGTGCGCGAGAGCGCGGACGTCCTCGCCCGTCTCGGCGGCGACGTCGCGCTGCGCCTCTACCATGAGATGGGCCACACCGTCAACGAGGATGAGATCCAGGCGGTTCGTGCGATACTGGCACAAACGGCAAACTAGGTGGGTGGATAGCTCGTGCGCCATACCGCAGAATAGGACGGCCAGCCATGCCGAGCTGTCAGTGCCAGGGCATCGAGGGATGCTTCAACCCGCGACTGGTCACGCGTGAGCTTGAGCGCTACCGGCGGCGCGGCGCGGCGAAGACGACCCGCATTCTGATCTCAGCAATCGAAGCCGCCGGCATCCAGGACGCGACGCTGCTCGACATTGGCGGTGGTGTCGGGGCCATTCAGCACGCCTTGCTTCAGGCGGGCGCCAGCACTGCCACGGACGTGGACGCGGCGTCGGCCTACGCCGAGGCGGCGCGGCAAGAAGCCGAACGCCTGGGCCTGGCCGGCCGCGTACGCATCTTGCAAGGCAACTTTGTCGAGCTGGCGCACGAGATCCCCGCGGCCGACGTCGTCACACTCGACCGCGTGATCTGCTGCTACGACGACATGCGGGCGCT
>CAYYCB010000511.1:0-1507 GCA_964469715.1 uncultured Ktedonobacterales bacterium
ATATGCTCGAAGCCGTCGCCGTGCAACACTTCGATGAGTCCTATCGCAGCCTCGTGGCGCTCTGGCGCGCGGTCGCCGTCACGATCAAGCGGCGAGAAACAGTCGTCACCACCGCCCCACTCAGCGATCCGCAATGGGAGCGCATCCGGCAGGTGGTGCCACCACCCAACACCATGGGACGGCCGCGCGCCAGCGACCGGCGCACCCTGGATGGAATCCTCTACGTCCTGCGCACCGGCTGCCGCTGGCACGATCTACCCCCACACTATGGCAGCTCGGTCACATGCTGGCGGCGCTTCCGTCAGTGGGAAGACGACGGCACGTGGGAACGCATCTGGGCGGCCCTATTCGCCACGCTTGATGCGCGCGGACGGCTGGCCTGGGCGCTCTCCTTCCTCGACAGCGGATTCATGCCTTCAGTGACGAGCCGGCGCGGCGCGCCCACGGCACGCCGGCGCAGAGCAAGCGCCTCGACCGGCGCGACTTTTGAAATGGCGGGTTGACCCACCTCATACCCATCAGTAAACTTCCTCCCAGCCGCGAGGCAGGCGCCCAAGCACGTCGCGAAACGCCTGACCAGCGGCAAAAGCGGGAGGTTGTATCTCTATGGCGGAATGGCGCTGGATGCCGGCACGGCGAGGCAGCCGCCGATGGGCGACCGCCCTCATGATAATCGCGGCCAGCCTGGCGTCGGCCGGCTGCGGTGGCTTGGGCGTTTCATCGGGGCACGCGGGAACGCCAACCCGCGGCGCTACGGTCGCGCTCCCGACGTTCACCCCCACTCCGATCACACCGACGCCTACAGCGCAGGAGGCGCGCCTCAACGTGCTCGTCAGCCAGGCGACCGGCAACAGCGTGCAACAGATTCAGACTACGTACAACACCGCGACCGGCGCGGCGGACGTCACCATATCGCTTGGCGGATCGGTTCCCCCCGAAGCGGACAAAGTCGCCACGCAAGAGCGCGTCAAAGCATTGTGCTTCGACACCCAGCGCGCGCTCTGGACCAGCGGCACTGCCCCACTCAGCCAGGTCAACGTCGCCGTCGTAGGGCCGGTCATAGATCAGTACGCAGACATCACGACCCAGGCGTATGGCTCAACCCTGATCAAGTCGGCTACGGCGGCGCGGCTCAATTGGAGCGCGCTCAGCCCCGACGCCGCGTGGGCCGCCTACGACAATGTGTATCTGCGGGATGGGTACAACGATGCGAGCTAAACGTTTCCCCATCCAACTGCCCACGCTCCGAGCCTGGATGGTCACCATCCTCGTGAGCACGCTCACGCTCTCGCTGCTGGCGGGCTGCGCCATAGGCGCCTCGTCTGAGACTACGCCGGTCGCTCGTTCATCCACTCCGACGGTCGCGATGCCGCCGCTTCCCGGCGTCACGCCTGATGCGCGGATACGGCAAGCTTGCCCCCAGGTGAGCGGCACCCGGCTTGGCATTGCGGACGTCCAGGTGGGCACGTACGATTCCTGGCAAGAGCTGCCCGCTAACCTGCCGCTC